>NZ_JBDSMB010000027.1:0-2055 GCF_039916025.1 Flavobacterium sp. | reverse complement strand
ACGCTTTATATATATCTGGAAATTGCTTTTCGATTTCTTCAATTCTAGTTTTGAGTTCAGCATAGCTCAATGAAAATTGCCTTATGGTAACAAATGTCCTCATTATTGCAATATTTATTTCAATTGCTTTATCACTATTCAATATGCTTGATAACATTGCAACACCTTGTTCGGGAAAAGCAAAAGGCATATATCTCGAACCACCTCTGTTTGAGGACGCAATTTGCGACCTCAAACTTTGAAATTCATTTTCGGTAAGCTCGAACATAAAATCTGTTGGAAAACGATTGATGTTTCTTCTGACAGACTCTTTAATTCTTTTAGTTTCAGTATTGTAAAGTTCCGCCAAATCAAAATCGAGCATCACTTTGTGTCCTCTTATTTCGTAAATTTTATTTTTTATGACTTCAAGTTCCATAATAACATGTGCTTTGAGGTCACAAATTGCGACCACAAAAAAATTACAAATTCACTTCTTTAGAAATTTTATAACGCTCTTCGTTGTTTTTTGTTCTTAAAATTATTTCGCCCAAAAATCCCGCTAAGAATAGTTGAGAACCAATAATCATAGCCGTTAAAGCGATATAGAAAAGGGGATTTTCTGTTACTAGAATCGTTGGTTCGTCAAAAACGAACAGTTTTAAAAGCTTGATGGCAATTATCAAAAAAGTTGATATAGAACCGATGATGAACATGATAACGCCAAGCGCACCAAAAAGATGCATCGGACGTTTGCCATATTTGGATAAAAACCAAATCGTAATCAAATCTAAAAAACCATTGATAAAACGGTTCATGCCAAATTTTGATTCACCATATTTCCGGGCCTGATGGATGACTATTTTTTCGCCTATTTTTCCAAATCCGGCGTTTTTAGCCAAAACAGGAATGTAGCGGTGCATTTCGCCCGAAACTTCTATGTTCTTGATAACGACATTTTTATAGGCTTTTAATCCACAGTTGAAATCATTTAGATGAACACCCGATGTTTTTCGTGCAGCCCAATTGAATAATTTAGAAGGCAGATTTTTACCAACAACAGAATCGTATCGTTTCTTTTTCCAACCTGAAACCAAATCAAAGTTTTGGTTCAAAATCATATTGTATAAGTCCGGAATTTCTTCCGGACTATCTTGTAAATCGGCATCCATAGTAATGATTACATCACCTTCGGCTTTAGCAAAACCAGCATGCAATGCTTGAGATTTGCCAAAATTTCTAAGAAAACGAATTCCTTTTACGTTTGGGTTTTCTTTAGAAAGGTGTTCAATAATATGCCACGACTCATCCGTACTACCATCATCTATAAAAATTACTTCATAAGAATAATTATGGGTTGTCATTACTTTGACAATCCATTGGTGTAATTCGGGTAAAGATTCCTGTTCGTTAAGAAGTGGAATTATTATGGATAAATTCATTAAAACGATTCTTTGTTTTTAGATTTGAAAATTGCAGCTAAGATTAAACCGAAAATTATGGCGCCAATCATAGCTTGACCAATTCCCATTAATTGCCCTTTTAATGAAAACTGAGAGTTTTCTTTTACATTAGCAATTGCTTCGTTGATTTGTGCCTGTGTGCCTCCAAATTTTTGTATCATACCAACCTGCATATCCAACAAATGCTCAGTTACAGTTTCCCTTGCTCCGGTATCAATAAAATTAAAAAGAAGAATATTGAAAGCAGTCGAGATTAAGATTCCAATAACAGCAGATAGGAAATAAGTGGTAAAACCTTCTTTGAAAGTCATAACACCCTGGTTTTCTTTTTTTGATTTTGAAAGTAATATACATCCGATTACGATCCACATGGCCAGCATTCCAAAGCCAATCCACATATTAACAAATAGCTTTAAATCAATTAAGTACATTAAAGTGGTTACTCCAATTCCAATTAATCCTGAGATTACACCAAAGGTAATTGCGTTTTTTTTAAAGATTGCGTTCATAATAAATTTAGGTTTTGATTAGTTAACAAATATAGTAATTCCGTAATTACTTTTCGGTAAGTGTAAAACAATTAAAAAAAGTTACATATTGGTTTGATTTTTAA
>NZ_JBDSMB010000026.1:0-4390 GCF_039916025.1 Flavobacterium sp. | reverse complement strand
TTTGGGGACCATTGCACGGTGGAGCAAATCAGGCTGTTTTAGAAATGCTTGAAGCAATTCAGAAAGATGGTGGAGATTCAGCAAAATATATGGCTAAAGCCAAAGACAAAGACGATCCTTTCCGTTTGATGGGATTTGGACACAGAGTTTACAAAAATTTTGATCCAAGAGCCAGAATTATAAAAAAAGCAGCAGATGAGGTTTTGAGAACTTTAGGCGTTGATGATCCAATCCTGAAAATTGCAATGGAATTAGAAGAAGCGGCTTTGGTAGATGAATATTTCGTGTCAAGAAAGTTATATCCAAATGTTGATTTCTACTCTGGAATCATATACAGAGCCTTAGGAATTCCAACAGATATGTTTACCGTAATGTTTGCTATCGGAAGATTACCTGGCTGGATTGCACAATGGAAAGAGATGCGCATCAACAAAGAACCAATTGGAAGACCAAGACAAATATATGTAGGTCACCCTTTAAGAGATTTCACAGCAATGGATAAAAGATAAATTATCCATTTTAGATAAAAAAAACGCCTTGCATTGCAAGGCGTTTTTTATTGTTATTTCTTTTTCAATCTATCTTTAAATACTTTCTCAAATTTTTCAATTTTAGGTTGAATCACCATTTGACAATAGGGTTGGTCTTTGTTGTTTTCATAATAATTCTGATGATAATCTTTAGCTTTATAAAAGGCTGTAAACGGTTCTAAAGTAGTAACAATTCTGCTGCTGTAAGCTTTAGCACCATTCAATTCGGTAATAATACTTTCGGCCGCTTTCTTTTGCTCTTCGTTTTTATAAAAAATCACTGAGCGATATTGTGTTCCCACATCAGCACCCTGACGGTTCAAAGTTGTTGGGTCATGAACAGTAAAAAAGACGTGAAAGATTTCATCTAAATTCGTTTTTGTTTTGTCGTAAGTGATTTGAACTACTTCGGCAGCGCCAGTGCTTCCTGTACAAACTTCTTCGTAGCTTGGATTGGCAACAGTTCCACCGGCAAACCCTGAAACTACTTTATCGACACCTTCCAGATTTTCATACACCGCTTCAACACACCAGTAACATCCACCTCCAAGCACAATAGTTTCTAAGTTTCCTTTGGTTTCTGTTGCATCGGGAACAAAGTCTAGTGAAATAGCATTCATGCAATACCGTTTTCCTGTTGGCTCCGGACCATCATCAAACAAATGTCCCAAATGGCTGTTACATCGGCCACAAAGTGCTTCTGTTCTTTGCCATCCGAATGAATTGTCATCTTTAAAAGTGATGCTGTTTTTGTTCTCCTGTTCAAAAAAACTTGGCCAGCCACAGCTGCTTGTAAACTTTTGGTTTGATCTAAAAAGTTTCAAACCACAAACGGCACAATAGTAAGTTCCTTTAGTTTCAGAATTCCACATAGTTCCGGTGAAAGCTCTTTCGGTATCCGCTTCTCTCGCAACAGCATACAAATCGGGTGATAATATTTTTTTCCATTCGGCATCTGATACATGCAGTTTTTTTGTATCGGTGTTTGAGTAATACGGATTTTCAGGTTTTGAAATTACGTTTTCCATAGCAGTGGTTTTTGTTGTTGTGTTTTGTTTATTAGTTTGCCCACAAGCATTTAATATGAATAGTGGCAACAAAAGTAAAAAGTTAAAAATTGATTTTCGCATTGCATTTGTTTTTAAATTCTAGTACAAATTTACTATACAAGATACGAAGAGAAATGTCGTTTAGTTTACAAAAAGTTGCGTTTTAAGGAAAGTTTAACGGTTGTTTGAATAGTATAATTATGGAGGCTTATTTTTTTTCGTATTTTTGAATGATTAATAAAGGATATGATTGAAGAACAAGTAATCTTGGTAAATAAACAAGACGAACCTATCGGTTTAATGAATAAACTAGAAGCGCATGAAAAGGCAATCTTGCATCGTGCTTTTTCTGTTTTTGTATTGAATAAGAACAACGAAATCATGTTGCAGCAACGTGCACAGCATAAGTATCATTCGCCTTTATTATGGACAAATACCTGTTGCAGTCATCAACGAAATGGCGAAACCAATATCCAGGCTGGAACCCGTAGATTATATGAAGAAATGGGTTTCAAAACCGAACTCAAAGAATTGTTTCATTTTATTTATAAAGCACCATTTGATAACGGTTTGACCGAGCACGAATTAGATCATGTGATGATTGGTTATTATAATGACGAACCAAAAATTAATAAAGATGAAGCTGAAAGCTGGAAATGGATGAAAATTGAAGACGTCAAAACCGATATGATTCAGAATCCTGATATTTACACCGTTTGGTTCAAGATTATCTTTGACGAATTTTACCATTATCTCGAAGACCATAAGTTGTAAAATTCCAATATTTAAAATTCCAAATTCCAATTTTATGAAAGTTACAGTTTCCAGAAAGGCCCACTTCAATGCCGCACACCGATTGCATCGTAAAGATTGGTCAATGGAAAAAAACGATGCGGTTTTTGGCAAGTGCAATAATCCAAACTTTCACGGTCACAATTATGAGTTAACCGTTTCAGTTACTGGCGAAATTAACTCAGAAACTGGCTATGTTATCGACACCAAAATTCTAGCCGATTTAATCAAACTTCACATAGAAGATGCTTTTGATCATAAGAACTTAAACCTAGATGTTCCTGAATTTGCCGACTTAAATCCAACAGCCGAAAATATAGCTGTTGTGATTTGGCAAAAACTCCGGGAACATATTGATAACAATAAAGATTTGGAAATTGTTTTATACGAAACACCACGGAATTTTGTAACCTATAAAGGCAACTAATGGCATTGCAAATTGGAGATAGAATCCCAGATTTTTCAGCCATTGATAACAATGGTGATTTGTTTGACAGCAATGAAGTTGTTGGCAAAAAACCAGCTGTAATTTACTTTTATCCAAAAGATGATACCCGCATTTGTACCGAGCAGGCTTGTTCTTTTCGCGATCAATATGAAGATTTCAAAGCTTTGGGTGCTGAGGTTATTGGCGTAAGCGGTGATAGTTTAAAATCACATATTGCTTTTGCCAATAAATATAATTTGCCATTTATTTTACTTTCAGATGGTGATAAAAAAATCAGAAAAGCATTTGGCGTTCCCAATGATTATCTCGGATTGATTCCCGGAAGAGCGACTTATGTCGCTGATAAAAAAGGATTTATTCAATTAATTTTCGACAGCACTTCGGGAAAAATTCACATTGATAAAGCACTTGAAATCCTCAAAACAATGTAATTTTGTTTAAAATTTCCGCAATGAAACTATATCCGTTACAATTTGAACCTATTTTAAAAGAAAGGATTTGGGGCGGAACCAAATTAAAGACTTATCTAAACAAACCCATAACTTCTGATATTACTGGCGAAAGTTGGGAAATATCCTCTGTTGAAAATGACATTAGTATAGTTGCTAATGGAAGTTTAAAAGGAAAATCATTGAACCAAGTGATTAACGAATTCCCTGAAGCCGTTTTGGGAATGAAAGTTTTTGAACAATTTGGAAAACAATTCCCGTTGCTTTTCAAATACCTTGATGCGCGCGAAGATTTGTCTATTCAGCTACATCCAAATGATAAATTAGCAAAAAAACGTCACAACTCTTTTGGTAAAACCGAAATGTGGTACGTGATGCAGGCAGATACCGATTCAAGATTGCTCGTAGGTTTTAAGGAAAAATCTACTCCAGAACAATATTTGAAACATATCAATGACAAAACAATAGTTGCTATTTTAGATTTCAAGAAAGTAAAGCAAGGCGATGTTTTTTTTCTTGCAACCGGAACTATTCATGCCATTGGTGCCGGAATTGTAGTTGCCGAAATTCAGCAAACTTCAGATATAACCTATCGTATTTATGATTTCGATAGGGTAGATGCCAATGGAAACAAACGCGAGCTTCATGTAGATTTATCGCTGGATGCAATCAATTATGAGACAGTTGAAGCACAAAAACACTATTCTAAAGTTGAAAATGTTTCCAACGAAGTGGTTAACTGCAAATACTTTACAACAAATTTTATTCCGCTTGACGGTAATACCAGAATATACAAACACGGAGAATCTTTTACTGTTTATATGTGTGTAGATGGTGACTTCCAGCTGATAATTGACGATGAAACCTTTACGTATAGAAAAGGTGATACCGTTTTGTTACCGGCATGTTTGACTGATTTTCAACTTTCAGGAAAGGCATCAATCTTAGAAATTTATATTTCGTAGTTTGTTTTCTAAAGATTTAGTGTAATTTTGCACCGAATTTTAAAATAAAAGAAAATGCCAAGTGTTAAAAATTTAAAGAAAGATATTAACTTCGTATTAGGTGATATTATTGAAGCAGTTTACATTTATGAAATGACAACTACTGGAAAACCATCTG
>NZ_JBDSMB010000025.1:0-8130 GCF_039916025.1 Flavobacterium sp. | reverse complement strand
CAAAATTATGCCGAGGCTCAGACCTGGTTTTTAAAAGCAGTCGAAAGCAACAACTACAAAGCGATGGAGAAAATGGGAGATATCTACCAAAATGGATATGGGGTAAAAAAAGACAAAAGGATCGCCGAAATATGGCGTACAAAAGCGGCTCAGGCCAAAAACAACTAATTCAATTTAATTGAAAAGAATGAAAAAAATAATTGCCATAACCCTACTGCTGCTTAACGCTCATTTTGCAATTGCGCAAAACACTATTGCAAAATTGAAATATGAAGAAGCAGAAGAAGCTTATTCAGCTACAAACTATGAGTTAACCATAAGCAAATTAAAAGAAGTAGAGACACTTTTAAAAACCACAAATCCTAAAATCTTATACCTTAGAATAAGCGCTCAATCTAAAATTATTGCCGAGAATCCGTATGAAGATTTTGATTTGGTTAGTAATACAAGGATTTTAAGCACAAAGTATTTAAAAGCCTATGAAAGTTTGCCAAACAATGAAGATAAGTATAGGGATATTTATAAGATTTCTGAAAAACTAAAATCACTTCCAGCTACAACTCAGGATTTCGATTTAAAAAAGAAACAGATAGAGATTGATTCTGCCGAAAGAAAAAAAGAAGAAGTAAACAATAAGCTTAAATATGAAGAAGCTTTCAGGAATTATGTCTACATCGAGGGGTTAAAAATTGGCCTCACATTACAGGAGACTATTAAAGAATACCCTCGTTATAAAAAATATATTAAAAACGCAACCCAACAGGTCACAAGAGGAAGTTTTGATTATGCTATATTTTCAAAAGAAGGATATGGCTCTAATGACGTTGCTGGCTTTTTCATAAAGAACAATAAAGCCATCGGTTATATGATTATCATTAATGATTTTTCCAATGCTATGCGGAAAATAAATAAGGATTTAAATTTTGAACCCGTGGTTACTATAAAAGAAGAAGGTCTATCTCCTTATTTTCAGTCTGCTAAAACGGCAACTTATATATGGAAGAAAAATAATAAAAGCATCGAATTAACTCAGATGACTGTCGTAATGCTTTCGGGCAGTATTTCTGTAACCGAATCAATTTCTTCCGTTGACCAAGACTTAGCCAAATAATCTTTAAATATTTATCCCAAACATATCATGAAAAAAATAGCTGCATTAACCCTATTACTTATTATAACTGCTCAATCTACTTTTGCCCAAAACAATATTGCTGTATTGAAATATGAAGAAGCAGAAGAAGCTTATTCAGCCGCAAATTATGAGTTGACCATAAGCAAATTAAAGGAAGTGGAAACTATGTTAAAAACCACAAATCCTAAAATCTTATATCTTAGAATAAGCGCTCAATCTAAAATTATTGAAGGAAATCCGTTTGGCGAGTTTGCCATTATTGGAAATACCAAAAAATTAGCAGCCAAGTATTTAGCCGATTATAGCAAATTGCCCAACAATGAAGAAAAGTATAAAGACATCTACAAGATTTCTGAAAAGCTGAAATCATTACCCAATACGATTCAGGAATTCGAAACCCAGAAAAAACAATATGCACAAGCCGATGAATCCCGGAAGTTGGATGTGATTGCTAATCAAAAAAGAGACGAAGAAAATTTCATGAACTTTGTTTATAATAAAGAATATAAAATGGGGTTAACTTTAGAGGAAACCATCAATGCTTATCCTCTTTTTAAAAAGCATTATAAAATCAAAAACAAAACAGATGATACTTATGACTATGTCATTGCCCGAAAAGATGGAGTTGCTTTTGAAGCATTTGTTTCATTTTTCCTAAAAAACAATAGGACTATAGGTTATTATGTAAATGTTATTGGAAGCATTTATGATGTACGGACAGAAAATGATCAGGTCTCACAAAAAATTGCTTTGGACATCGTAAACACTTTAAAAAAGGAGTTTAACTTTGATCCAATTGTAACGACAAAAGAAACACCAACAGCCGGTTACAGCTCAAACAGCACAACTGACTATACCTGGAAAAAAAACAACAAAACATTTTTTATAACACACTCGCGACTTGTTGAAACTAATGGTCAGATACATAATTCAGTATCTGTGATTTCTATGGATCAGGACTTAGCTAAAGGAAATGGCGAAACACCAAAAAAACAATCTTCAGGATTAATTTCTAAATAATAATTTTTATTTTCTCTGAAAGTTGATTTTCTCACCAACATCCAATCTGTTATTCTTTGCCAGAACGCCACACATGTGAAATAACATTCGGGCGCCAACGTTGCCGTCCCAATCATCATTTTCTCCCGGTGCTACTTCTACTAAATCGAAGCCTATTATTTCCCTGTCACTTCCTGCCAATTTGTTAAACAAATAAGTCGCCTGTTCAAACGAAAATCCACCAGGAACCGGTGTTCCTGTATTTGGGCAATACCAAGGATACATTCCATCAATATCAAAACTGATATGTACTTTTTGTGGTAAACTTGCAATAATAGCCTCACATTGTTCAGCCCAGGTTTTGCCTCCAAAAGTTTCGGATTTTAAATCGGCATCTGTGTTAATTAAAACTCTTCCGTTTAACTGTTGGGCAACTTCAACTTCCTGTTCGCTGAAATCGCGAATACCAACCTGAACTATTTTTGAGATTTGAGGAATCTGTAAAGCATTATACATTATCGATGCATGAGAATAGGTAAAGCCTTCATAAGAAATACGCAAATCCATATGGGCATCGAGGTGCAATATTCCAAAATCATCGTGTATCGAAGCCAACGCTTCATAATAGCCCAATGGTGTGGAATGATCGCCGCCAAGCAACGCAACTTTTTTACCTTGTTTCATCCAGAATAATACTTTTTCCTTGACTTCAGAATGCAGGTCGCGACATACTTTGTTGATTGCTTCTAAATCTGAAAGCAAACTTGGATGATTGTTTAAATCTTCTCCTTTTTCAAGTGCCTGGATTATAGGTTGCGCTAATGCTTTGTAACTATTTGAATTTATTTTCCAATGCTCAGGTGCTTCATCATAATACATTCCAAGTTTCCATAACTCAGGAAAGTCCTGATGGTTCAAATCTACCTGAAATGAGGCGTCCAAAACCGCTTCCGGACCATCCGAAGCTCCGGCGCCGTAACTCACAGTTACTTCCCATGGCACAGGAACAATAATGATTTCTGACTGTTCTGCCGAAAATGGTAATCCAAAAATGGTGGCATCCGCCAACCCTGGCTGGCTTGGATCGAAAGCATTTATGATTTGTTGTTTGGTCATTTTTTATTTATTTACGAAGAGACAAGGCATGCCTTGTTTGTACTATATTTTGGCAAAGTTATCCCGAAACTTCGGGATTGCAAAGTATTTTTGGTATGGATATAAAAAAGAAAGCCACAATACTTTCGCATTATGGCTTTTCTTAATTCTATATTTTTGATTTATTCTTTTATGAATTTATAAGATACTTTGGCATTATTGAAATACACATTGTAAATCCCTTTTGCTAAAGAACTAATATCAATACTTTCTTCATTAGAAGTTACCGCTTTTGTCAAAACTGTTTGTCCTAACATATTGTAGATAGTTACACTTTCTTCACTATCAAAATCACCTTTAACGTTTAATATATTCGCAGCTGGATTAGGATATAATACAAAGTGATTTTTAACTGATTCATCAATTCCTAAGAATGGAGTTACAGTAAGCTGGAATGTTCTTATTACAGTTGTACCGCTTGTAGCAGTCATAGTGATTGGATAAGTTCCAGGCGCTAAAACAGTACCAACAATTGGTGATTGTGTAAGAGCAGCATCACAGTTCTGAGTTATTGGATTAGCCAAAGTCGCATAGCTTGGTAATGTATATGTATTCCCTGGACCAGCAACTACTGTTTGATCAGCAATTACAGCCATTGTCAATGCTAAAGCCGGCATCGTATATCCTCTGTCTGTGAATCTTTCTGTAAATACCTGAATATCCGCACATGGGTAATTCAAATTGATTGCAGCCTGTCTTACTGCTATTGCAGAAGTTTGTTGATTAGATGAAGAAGTAGTCAATGCTAAACCATTCAGGAATGCTTTATCCATTTTTGTTCTACCAACTATATCGTAAATCTGCATTAAAACTGTAACCCAAACCTGTCCGTCAGTATGGGCTGCACCACCCTGCAATCCAACTAAATCACCTGGATAGTATCCACCATAATCAGTGGTTCTTCCTGACCAGCAAACATTATGTCCATCCCATTTGAACATCCATTGGTATGCTGCATCTGTAGATAACAATTGGTTAAAACTTCTGTGATATGATTGAGCCCAATAATCTCCATTACCTTCTCCAATATATGGCGATGTATTTCCATTGGTCATCCAGTCGTGTATTCCATGTCCGAATTCGTGCATAATAACATCTGAGTCTTCAGCATCATCCACACATCCTTCTCCAAAAGCTAATGAATCACTAGAAGGTAAGTAATGTGAGTTATCTGCTCCGTTTAACCCTGACGAATCAAATCTAAGAACTCCACCATTTAAAGATGGTCTGCAATTAATTCCCAATGTGGTGTTGATGTATCTTAAACCTTCATCTAAATGATAAAAAATATTTACTGCTTCAAAAGCATTGTTATCTCTGGTGAAGCTAAATGCGCTTGTTGCCTGAGTGAATACACCTGTAGTTGGTGCTTCAAAATCAGAAATATCTACAAAAGAACTTCTTAATCTGTATACTCCTGAAGTCAAATCAATTTCCTGTAGCGTTACTGCTGCTCTAGCATTTGCCAATTGTGTTGTATTCAAATCGTTACCATCAACATAACCTGTTGCTCCATAAGCAACATGTGCTGCAGATAAAGGATTTGTCAAATATACCATAGCAGTTCCTGTTGTATAAGCAAAAGGAGCCAATGGAGTTACTGGTGGACTTGCTTTTGCAGTTCCAAAAGATTTTTTATGATGATAAATTGCCTCGTCATAGGTACTTAATATGCTTCCAGTTTGTGCATCAACCAAAACCACCCAGCTTCCATTACCGCTTTGTGGATTTGTAACAACTCTGTAAACTAATTTAGTCTGGTCATTTACGCTGGTAACAAATAGATTATTTTCAGCAACCGTATATTCGCAGGTAAATTTCAGATTCTCTTTGGATGCATCTAATGCAGCTTCTTTAGAAATACCTGGCGTTGTAGCAATATTCTGAATTTCGTTTTTATATGAATCGGTAGTATATACAAGCTCTTTAGCCGGATTGAAGTTTACTACAATTTCTGACTGGTACACAGGTACATCATTCATCATTTGTTGGAAACGAAGAGTTTCTCCGGCATCACTTTTAAAAACAAATGAAAGTTTGAAAGCGTCAGTAGGTTTAATTCTTAAGTCAGTCGCATGAGTTGATATCCATTGTCTTGCAACGCCTTCGTTTTCGGAAACTTGGGCAAAGCCGGAAAATGAAATTACAGTTAATGCTAAAGTTGCGAAATGTAATTTTAGTTTCATTTTTTTAATTTAAATTAATTTGGTGGTATTTGTTAATAAGGATTTGCAAATCAACGAATTGTTTTTCAGAAATCAAATTATTTTGCTGTTAAAATTCCTCGTTTTAGTATTTGTCCAAAATCATACATGTCTTCATACGAACAGTAAAAAGGCACTGGTGCTAATCGGATTACATTGGGCTCACGCCAATCGGTGATTACACCATTTTTCATCAAATATTCGAAGAGGCTTCTTCCTTGTCCGTGAAGAAAAACGGAAAGTTGGCAAGCTCTCTCTACCTGATTCGCTGGCGTTATTATTTCGAAATCTGTGCCTTCAGTCTCATTATCAATTTCATGCAAAATGAATTCTAAGTAAGCAGTTATTTTATTTCTTTTGGTGATAAGCTTTTCCATTCCTACTTCGGCAAACATTTCTACAGAAGCTAAATACGGAGCCAAAGACAATATTGGCAGATTACTCACCTGCCAGCCATCAGCGCCGACAATTGGGTCGTATTTTGGTTCCATCAAAAAACGTCTTTCTTTATTTTGTGACCACCAACCTCCAAATCGCGCCAAATCTTTGTTGGCATGATGCTTTTCGTGAATAAAACAGCCCGAAGCATTTCCCGGTCCGGAATTCATATATTTATAAGAACACCAGGCGGCAAAATCTATATCCCAATCGTGTAATTCTAATTTTATATTTCCGGCTGCATGCGCTAAATCAAAACCTACCAATGCACCTGCTTTATGACCAGCTTCGGCGATGGTTTTCATGTCAAACACCTGACCTGTGTAATAATTGACGCCACCAATTAATACCAAAGCCAACTCATCGCCAACCTCATCAATTTTGGCCAAAATATCTTCTAAGCGAATGTTATGCTCGCCTTCTCTTCTTTTAATTTCTACAATCGCATCTTCTGTTTTATAACCACGATAATGAACCTGGCTTTGAAACATATATTGATCGGAAGGAAATGCTTTTTCTTCGCAAATGATTTTGTAACGTGTTTTTGTAGGTTGGTAAAATGACACCATCAGCAAATGTAAATTTACTGTCAAGGTATTCATCACCGTAACTTCTGAAGGTTTTGCTCCTACCAATTTACTCAACGGATTGGCAAATCGTTCGTGATAATCCCACCAAGGCTTTTTGGCATAGAAATGTCCTTCGACAGCAAGGCTTGACCAATCATTCATTACCTCATCAACATATTGTTTGGTGCGTTTTGGCTGTAATCCCAAAGAGTTTCCGGTAAAATAAATTACATTTTTGCCGTTGTGCTGTGGAAATAGGAATTCGTTGCGATAGTGTTTTAATTCGTCCTGCGTGTCGAGTTGTTGTGCAAATTCACGTGTATTTTGGAATATCATTTTTTTAATTTAGGAAGAGACAAGGCAATGCCTTGTCTGTACAAAAATAGAAAAAAGAACAAAGAGAAAAGAACAAAGAGAAAAGAAAATTTGAAACCGAAGTTTGTCTTTAGCCCTGATAGGAGCTAGCTACCATGTAGCGCGGATAGCAGGAACATGGTTTATTGAAAAAGCCCGAGCCATTCGCTCCAAAAAAAATCCCAACATTACTGTCGGGATTTATATATGAATCAATATGATTAGATTATCAACATTGCGTCTCCATAAGAATAGAAACGGTATTTTTCTTTGATTGCTTCTTCGTATGCTTTTTTCATTAAGTCATGACCACAAAACGCAGAAACCATCATTAATAAAGTTGATTTTGGTGTGTGGAAATTTGTTACCATACAATCAGCAATGCTAAAATCGTGAGGTGGAAAAATAAATTTATTTGTCCAGCCTGTAAAAGGATTCAAGGTTCTTTGTGATGAAACTGAACTTTCAATAGCACGCATTGAAGTTGTTCCGATACAACAAATTTTACTCTTTCTAACCTTAGCGCTGTTGACAATATCACAGGCTTCCTGAGTGATGATTAACTCTTCTGAGTCCATTTTGTGTTTTGATAAATCTTCAACTTCAACTGGGTTGAATGTTCCCAAACCAACGTGTAATGTTACTTCAGCAAAGTTGATTCCTTTGATTTCCAATTTCTTTAAAAGATGTTTAGAAAAGTGCAAACCAGCGGTTGGAGCAGCAACTGCGCCTTCTTCTTTGGCATAAATAGTTTGGTAACGTTCTGCATCTTCTTCCGTTACTTCTCTGTTTATGTATTTCGGAATTGGAGTTTCTCCAAGTTCGGTTAATTTTCTTCTGAATTCTTCATACGAACCATCATATAAGAAACGCAATGTTCTTCCACGTGAAGTAGTATTGTCAATTACCTCAGCTACTAGTGAATCATCATCGCCAAAATAAAGTTTGTTACCAATTCTGATTTTACGGGCGGGATCAACTAAAACATCCCAAAGACGTTGCTCTGCATTCAATTCTCTTAATAAGAAAACTTCAATACGCGCTCCTGTTTTTTCTTTGTTTCCATACATACGAGCCGGAAAAACTTTGGTATTGTTCAAAATCATCACATCGCCATCGTCGAAATAATCGATAATGTCTTTGAATGTTTTGTGCTCAATAGTTTTGTTTTTTCTGTTGACAACCATTAATCTGGCTTCGTCTCTGTTTTCTGCTGGAAATTCAGCTAATAATTCGGCTGGAAGATTGAACTGGAAATGAGATAATTTCATATAAGAAT
>NZ_JBDSMB010000024.1:0-5002 GCF_039916025.1 Flavobacterium sp. | reverse complement strand
AAGGCCGATTGAGATACCTTCAAAACAAAGTAGCTTTGAGCACTTTGGATATAGAATTTTATAAACCGGTTGCAGAAGCGCGCAAAGCAACGGTTTCCTACGGCGGAAGAATTGGCAACGCTTTTGTATCGGGCTTTAACGGAATATCAAATTTCTTTATAAGCTTGTTAGGAATTTGGCCAGTTATTGTTACTTTAGTTGTCTTATTTATACTAATCAGAAAACGATTTAAAAGAAAAAATAAAAAAGATGTTACCGAAAATTAAAAAAAGATATTTTATTCCTGCAATTCTGGGTGTTTTCCTTTTTGTTGGAGTTAGTTTTAAAGACGATTTCTTCGAAATTTCAAAACAAATTGAAATCTTCACCACGCTTTTTAAGACCGTAAATCAAAACTATGTAGACGAAACAAATCCTGCTGAACTGATGGACAAAGCCATCAAAAACATGCTGGCTGATTTGGATCCGTATACCAATTATTTCAACGAACAGGATGTTATCAAATTCAAGATTAATAACACTGGCGAATACACTGGAATCGGAGCCATGATTACCCGAAAAGAAGATAAACTAATCATCAAAGAACCATACAAAGGATTTCCGGCAGACAAAGCTGGCTTAAAAGCCGGTGATGAAATTACACAAATTGGCGATGTCCTTTTAGCCGATTTTAAAGATGATGCTTCACAATTGATGAAAGGAGCAAAAGGCACTAAAATCAACATCAAATATTTACGTCAGGGAAAACAAATGACAACAGATTTAATCCTTGATGAAGTTGCCATAAAAGCAGTTCCTTTTTACGGAATGGTTGATGCTAAAACAGGCTACATTGTCTTGTCACAATTCAGCCAAAAAGCTTCTTTTGAAACCAAAGAAGCATTGGAAAAATTAAAAACCGATGGAGCAACACAAATCGTTTTGGACCTACGTGGAAATCCGGGAGGATTATTGAATGAAGCAGTTAATGTCTGCAATCTTTTTGTGCCAAAAAATGAAATCATTGTAACTACAAAATCTAAGAATTCTAAATACAACAATACTTATAAAACAAGTAAAGAACCAATTGATACTGAAATTCCGTTAATAATTATTGTTGACGGAAAAAGTGCTTCGTCTTCGGAAATTGTTTCCGGTGCATTGCAGGATTTAGACAGAGCGGTGATTGTTGGAAGCAGAAGTTACGGAAAAGGATTAGTGCAGCGGCCATTTGACATGACTTATGGCACGCAGGTTAAAGTAACAATCTCTAAATATTATACGCCATCCGGAAGATGTATTCAGGCATTGAATTATTCGCATAAAGACAAAAATGGCAAAGCTATAAGAACAGAAGAAAAAAATTATAACGCTTTCAAAACTAATAAAGGAAGAACGGTTTATGATGGTGGCGGGATTTTACCTGACGTAGTTTTGGAAAATACTAAAACAAGTTCGATTGCTGAAGCATTGCAAAAAAACGATGGGATTTTTAATTATGTCACTTATTACTATTACAAAAATCCAGCGCTTGGCGATAAAATTCCGGTTATAACTGATGCCGATATTTCGGATTTTAAAGCTTTCCTGAAAAGAGAAAAAATATCATTTGATACTGAAACTGAAGTGGCTTTGAGAAATACGTTAGAAAAAGCGAAAAAAGAAAATGTCGATACTGCAATCGCTGCCGAATACCAGCAATTGCTAACGGCTTTGGAAAAAAGTGAAGAGACGCTGATTGACAAAAATCAAAAAGAAATCAAGAATTTAATTTTGGATGAAATTATAAAACGATACCAATATAAAGAAGGATTGTATCAATATTATATCAAAAGCAATTTTGAAATTAAGAAGTCAATTGAAGTTTTAAACGACAAATCACAGTATAACTCGATTTTGAAAATTTAATATGAAGTTCATTAAGTTTTTTCCCCTACTGTTTTGCTGTTTTCTTCAGGCACAGGAAGAAGTTGTTCATTCGGTTTATTTCGAATTTGACAAATTTACCCTGAACGAAAAAGAAGTAAATGAAGCCATTGATTTTATCAAAAAAACTGATTCTACGCGTATTGAGGATATTCAAATTTTTGGATACACCGACGATGTTGGAAAAGACGCTTATAATTTCAAGCTTTCTACAAAACGCGCTAATGCCATTCAGGACAGATTCATTGAAAACGGTATCAAAAGTAAAATCATTGTGACCATTGAAGGCAAAGGACGCATTTTGATTGAAGATGATATCGTAGAAAACCTTCCGGAAAAGCGTTCTAAAAATCGTCGTGTCGATGTCGTCGTTCACCTGAAGCCTTTACCAAAAATTGAAATTCCGGGTTTTTACAACACCGTTCAAAAGCATCACATTCCTGGCGATCACATTTATCTGGATAATATTCTGTTTGAAAGAGGAAGCAGCAAATTGCCTTTTAAATCTAAAACAGAATTGGATAAAATTGCAAAGTTGTTAATGAAGTATAAAACCCTTCAATTTGAAATTCAGGGACATGTTTGCTGCACGCCGCCGTATCAAAAAGAAGCGATTGATTTAAACACGAGAAAACGCCAACTCTCAATAAACAGAGCTGAATCGGTTTATAAATACTTATTATTTAAAAAAATATCCAAAGACCGGATGACTTTCAAAGGTTATGGAAATACAGTTCCGCTTGGCAAAGGTGCGGATTATGACCGAAGAGTAGAATTGGTCATTACAAAAATCTAACTTTTTTTCATTTCGATATGTGGAATATCATCTTCTAGATACATTTCGCTGGTTTGAATAAAGCCATGGCTTTCATAGAAATTCTTCAAATATAATTGTGCCGAAATGGTAATTTTAGTTTCGCCAATCTGATGCTTCACATAATAAATGGCTTCTCGCATTAAGATGTGCCCTAGTTTTTTATCGCGATACGTTGGCTTAACTACGACTCTTCCAATCGAAGCTTCTTCGAAATAATCTTTTGGTTTAAACAATCTGGCATAAGCAACAGTAATTCCCTCATCCTCTCCAATCAGATGCAATGCTTTTTGATCTTTATGGTCAATATCCTGATAGACGCAATTTTGCTCCACTACAAAGACCTCACTTCTTAATTGTAGCAGATTATATAGTTCGGTAGCAGTTAGTGCCTCAAATCGCTTTATTTTCCATTCTAAGTTCATGATGCTACTTTTTAATTTTAATTGATTTAATCATCGATTCCAATTCAAACATCAAATCGCGCTTTTCTTTTGATGGCGCGTAACAAAATCCTTCCAATACTAAAATCCGACGGTGAACTTTATCAAAAATAACATAGTTTATAAATGGCCCGGACATGAAGTCGTTTTTCATTTGCCAGGTTCCTCTGGTTTCGTAGCATCTGTTTCCGGCTAAGATTGTTTTGGAGAAATAAGGTGAATAAGCTTCATCCGAAACCATTTCGGTTCCATAATCAGAACCGTGAATATAAGCTCTTCCGATGGAATCCCTGGTTATCACAATATCCGTTACGGCATGATTAGGACGAATGCTTTTCCACGGAATTTGATAAATGATAAGGCTGGCATTTCCACTAATAATTTCGCTTTTAAGCCAAATGAAATTTTTCCTTCGCATTACATATTCGTATTTTGACGGAATCAATAAATCAATATTGAATTTTTTTTGGATTTTTTTTGTGTCGAGTAATGAGTCTTTGATTGTTTTTTGATTGTGTGCGATTTCGATAGCACGCATTTTTTTAATAATATCGGGTGCGTTTTTTTCAAGGATTTCGATTATTTCAAAAGATGTTTTCCCCGAAATATGAAAAGCGTTTTGTGGCGTGGCAAATTCATTTTGCTTGAATTCAAACTTATTCTCATTGCCTTTTTTGATGATAAGCAGATTTCGGCTATCGGTCGAAAATCCTTCAAAAAGTTTTACCGGATATTGATTGATGCTGAATAATGGCTCTTCCTGTGGCAAACCTAAAACCGGTGAAGCGAATTTATTCCTGATGCTGTCGCCTACTTCTCCGTTCCAGAGTTGGTCATCAATGATTACAGCAATTGTATTTATGGCCGCAGAAGAATTCTCGGGTAGCTCGTCTTTTTTAAACGAACAGGAACTCGCTAAAACCGAGACTAAAAGCCATAAAAAAAGGGTCTTATTCATAAATGAAATAAAACCCAAATTTATGAAGATTTTCGGATTAACCGTTAATTTTTAATTTCATACCGGCTTTTAAACTTTCATTTTTAATTCCGTTCCATTTTTTTAAATCTAAAACAGAAACTCCAGGATATTTTTTAGCAATACTGAATAAAGAATCGCCTTTTTTAACATAGTATAATTTTACTTGATTTCTGTCGTTTGTAGCGATGCTTTCATTTTTAGCAGAACCGCTTTTACTATCAGAAGAAATCATATATTTTTTACCAACAATGATTTTCGCACCAAGCTGAATATTGTTGTCTTGTAAATTGTTCCAGTCTTTGATATCAGAAACGGCTACATCAAATTTTCTAGCGATAGTGCCTAAATTTTCGCCTTTTGCCACAACGTGCTCCGTGATTTTAACTTCAGCTTTATTGGTTACTTCTTTTGGCGAATCATCAGTATCTGCTAAAGATAATTTTATTCCTTGATCCACATTTAAATCATCAAGATTGTTCCATTTTTTCAGGTCTTCTAAACTAACATTGAATTTTTTAGCGATGCTGAATAAGTTATCACCTCTTTCAACTACGTAAAAATCACTTGGTTTATCACCATCGTTTGAAGCAACTTCGGTTTCAACATTCTTATCTGCTTTAACTTCTTTTCTAACCGTAGTTACAACTCTTTCGTTTCTGATAATTTTCAAACTTTTTCCAGGAACGATATTGCTTCCTTTCAAGTGATTCCATTTTTTAACTTCGGCAACAGAAACTCCGTATTTATCTGAGATCTCGCCAAGGTTATCTCCTTTTCTAACTTTGTGATATTTCACAACATCTTTATAAGAAACCACTTTTTCTTCTTTGAATACTTTAGAAGAATTTGAAGCGATAGCTG
>NZ_JBDSMB010000023.1:0-1839 GCF_039916025.1 Flavobacterium sp. | reverse complement strand
TGGTTTGTATTGTGTAGGATTCTCATTGTTTATATATACATTACCACAATCACTATCGTAAACAAAAATGGAACTCAATGCTGAATGTGTCGGCGAATTCTCCAGCCATTGAAAAGGAGTGTTTGTTCCATTAACTTCAATAATAAAATCAACTTTTTGTTGAGAGGCGGAGGGATTGAAAACGTTTTTCTTTAATTCTACATTTGAGTTTCTACTCCAACATAATTTTTTTAGAATTCTTGAATAGCTCGATTTACCTGAACCATTATTGCCATAAACAACGGTCAAACCGCTGTTTGGAAATTGCAGATGCCCTTGATTGTGCAAAGCACAAACATTAATCGGTTCTTTAATACTGATTAATTTAGGATATATAGTTCCAGTAGCTAGAGTTGCAGGTATATGTGTATTGTCAATTGAAATTGCGTTTAAAGCTACTGATGTGTCACCGTTTTCTTTTTTCAAAAGCAAAACAAGTTCGTCAATGTCGGTTTGAGCTATTGCAGAATTTGAGATTATTCTTCGCAAAGCATCTTTTAAAAACGCTGGCTTATTGTTAGCCCAAACTAATATTTCGTTATAAATAGCCATAATCCTAATTTTCTATTGTTGCAAGTTTGGAAAGAAGTAAATCTGAAAGCTCATTTAATTTTAGATTTTGATTGTTTAATCTATCGTCATATAATTGACGCATAATTGTCGAATTTGAGAATTTAATTATTCTAACTTTTTCGGGTATAAGAATTGGTATTTTTATCAAATCTTTTATGGGCAATTGCGGTTGGGCAGAACCAGACAAATAATTCTCAATTGCTTTTTTTATTTCTGCATTGCGAAGCATAGAATAAATGAAAATTGTAGATTCTAAAAAGTCCTTTGCACGCATTATAACCATTCCAGAATTAATTCTAATATCATTAAATATGATAGCATCGCTATAAAAAGCTACATTTCCAACTGTTCCCCGAGAGGTTAGTATTACATCATTTCTTTTTAATTTCCCCTTTCTTAAATCTTTATCCTTCTCTTTTGAAATGAATTTAGTTTCTGAAAAATCAAAACCAATTTTAGTAACGTTTCCTGCGTTTAGAAATAAGCAAAATCCGTTGTCATACATCTCATCAATACTCGGATAATTATTCCCTCTATCACCATCAATTACATCAATTAACTCATCTAAAGTGCCAGGGCGCCATCCTTTAGGTATTTCCTTTCCCAACTCCTTACTAAAAACCATCTCCCCTCCATTACTCTTATACCCCTTCCCCTCTTCATCCGGAAATTCAAAATCAACAAACCATTGATTGTAAATAGACTGTGCAGTTTCTTCTAATTTTTGAATGAGTTGGTTGTTTAGCTTTATTCTATCTACCAGCACATTGTATTCTTTTACGATTTCTTTTTGTTTGTTGATGGAGGGGATTGGCAGTTTGACATCACACATATCTTCCCAACCAAAAATTTCTCTTACACTACCATGTGAAATATAACGGGCATACCTGTCAAACTCGGGTCGCCTAAACCACATCATAAGATATTCCGGCAACAAAGTTTTGGTATCAGTAATTTCAAAAACCGTATAGGCCTGTGATACCAGACCCTCTTCAATATTGTCAAGCAAAGCAATTCCAATTTTATCCCCACGCCTTGATGTGTCAGGAATATAAGTGAATTGATTTTTCTTTACGACCCTGTATGTAGTAAAATCAGTACCTACTGTATTAGCAATTGATTTTATAAAAACTTTAGAAACTGAAACGCCTAGCCCACATTGCAGCTATATCGGCGGAGAAGTCAGTAAATACTGCGTTTCGTTTTTTTTGAGTTCCGGTTTGTGTA
>NZ_JBDSMB010000022.1:0-10481 GCF_039916025.1 Flavobacterium sp. | reverse complement strand
TGAATTCCGGTTAGTATTTTTGACATCTTCAGTTTTTTTCTAATCGCAAAGTTAAACCTTTGTATTAAAAATTGCATACGTTTCATTACATTTGACAATATGAGAGCATTGAAAATTGTTTTTTGGATACTTTATCGCATTTGGTTCTACGTTTTAATGGGAATTCCGATAATTGTTATGTTCCCGTTTCTTTTTATCTCCATACTTAAAGAAAAATGGTATCCTTATTTTTTTGTGATGGCCAGAATTTGGGCCAAAATCATATTGTTTGGAATGGGATATAGAGTCAAATTAGAAAAAGAAGAAGAAATCATCCAAGGCAAAAGTTATATGTTTGTTGCCAATCACACCTCGATGACAGATATAATGTTGATGCTTTCTGTGGTCAAAAATCCTTTTGTTTTTGTTGGCAAAAAAGAATTGACCAAAATTCCGTTATTTGGATTTTTCTATAAACGTACCTGTATTTTGGTAGACAGAAAAAGTTCCAGGAGCAGAATGGCTGTTTTTGAAAGAGCACAAAAGAAAATCGACCAGGGATTTAGTATTTGTATTTTCCCGGAAGGCGGAGTTCCACATGATGAATCGGTTGTATTAGATGAATTTAAAGATGGTGCTTTCCGATTAGCGATTGACCATCATCTTCCAATCGTTCCGCTTACTTTTGCCGATAACAAGAAACGCTTTTCTTATACTTTTTTTAGTGGAAGTCCGGGTTTGATGCGAGTTAAAATCCACCGTTTTTTTGAAACAGCAAATGCAAAGCAAGAATTCAAGAAAACACTCAAAGAAGATGTTCGTCAGGTTATTTTAAAACAACTTCAGGATTATAATCCATAAAAAAAGAGTTCCGAATTCGGAACTCTTTTCTGTTATTACTCGAAAGCAATAACCATCTTAACTAATTTTAAAACAAAACCTAACTAAAACTTGTAGCTGACTCCGCTGTAAACTCCAAAAATGTATGGTTTGAAATTACCAGCGTTTGAGCTAAATGTATTCAATTGATATTTTACTGTTGGCTCTAAATTGAATTCAAAAGATTTCATAAAACCATATTTTAATCCCAACCCAAAATTGGTGCTGAAATGTACATCGTTTAGATTATTTGCTTTTCCAAGCAAAGTCTCACGGCCATCGGATACAATTGTAATGCGGTTATCCTGAAGAAAAAGACTGCTAAATCCACCAATAATTTTTAAGCCCAATTTTTTCTCAAAAAGCGAATAAGACATCTCGACAGGCATTTCTAAATAGCCAATTTGCTGATTGAGATAGCCACTATTTTTGTGTACAAACGTATTTTCAAAAGGCAACAATCCACTTTCTGAAAACGAACTTTGATTTGCTGCAGTATTGCTTTGTACTTGTATCATTGAACTTGAAGCGGCTGGCGAAACATTCCGCAGTCTTTTTGCCTGAAGCCCGGTAAAAAACAGGATATCATTGGTGTCATAGCTTATGTTGACTTTGTTTAATCCGGTTCTGACCGTTAATTTTTTATTTACAACATAACTTACGCCAAGTCCGAAACCAACATTTGTGTTATAGGATTTAGGATTTTTGGCGAGTGTTGAATCAATTGGCGAACCATTGGAAACTGAACCTAAAAAAATAGGGGCAACGTTCGAGGTCAGCTGCCACCTATTTCTTTTTGATTCCTGCTTTAATTTGCTTTCTTTTTCATTAAGCAATTCTTCCAACACATTGTTAGCAACACTGTTTTTTTGGGCAGTGTCGTTTACTTTTTTTTCAATTTCTTTTGTTGCAATTTTTGAATTAATATTACCTTTTAAATTATCAAGATTTAAGGGTGTTGTTTCAGATGCTGATTGAGTCTTTTTGATTTTTTCCTCTTTCGAATCTGTTTGTACTATATCTTTTTCAGCTGTTGACTGATTATTGCTTATTTTTTGAACTACTTGGTTTTGTGATTTTTCAAAAATAGATTCAGCAACTGAAGTTTTATTTTTATCAGAATTGGATTTGTTTTTCAAAGAACGATGATTGGATGACTTTCTTTCGGCAACGGTGGATTTTGATGAAAACGCAGAGTTTGTTTTTTTGTTATTTTCTTCAGAACCGATGTTACTTTTTTCTTTATCATCCTTATTGGCAACAGGAATGGAGCTATTATTTCTTATTGTTCTTTTATTGAAATCTTCAATGCTTGTTTGTTTTGTTTTGTTGTCCTCGTTTTCATTTACAACAGGATTTCCGGTTTTAATCTGGTTTGTCTTTAGTCCTTTGTCACTTCCGTTTTCTTTGTCAGCTTGATTTGTTATATTTGAATTGGTTTCATTCACAACAGGATTTTCAGTATTAATTTCCGGATTGTAAATGGATTTGGAAATAAAAAAACCAACTAAAAACACAGCAGCAACACTGGATAATTTCCACCAAAATGGAATTACTCTTCTTTTCTTTTTTCCATCAAGTTTTGCTTCAATATTTCCCCAGGTTTCTGCCGGAGGATTTACTTCAAAATCTTTGAATTTTTCTTGAAAAAGACGATCTATGTTTTTTCTTTCACTCATTTTGCAGAAGGAAATCCTTTATTTGAATCGTTTTTATGTTGTTCTATTTTTTCTTTTAAAATCATTCGCGCACGGGATAAATTTGATTTTGATGTTCCGATATTGATAGAAAGCATTTCGGCAATTTCAGCATGCGAATAATCATCATTAACATAAAGGTTGAATACCAATCTATACCTATCGGGCAATTCCTGGATAATCTTTAGCAAATAATCTAAAGATATATTTTCGTCATCTATTTCAATCTCGGCATCTTCAGGAACATCTTCATTTACTAAACTTAAAAATGTTTGGGTTCTGTATTGTTGTAAAACATTGTTAATCATTACCCGTTTTAACCAACCGTCAAATGAACCTTTAAATGAATACTGCTCTATTTTTTTAAAAATTAATATAAATCCATCTTGTAAATTGTCTTGAGCCTCGGTATAATTGCGTGAATATTTTAAGCAGGCTGCAAACAGTTTAGGCGAATACAATTTGTATAACTGTTCCTGTGCTTTTCTATCGTTGTTTTTGCAATCATTTATGAGTTGATTTAAATCCAATTTTCAAAAATTGATTGTTATTTAATTTGTCACAGGCACTTCATATTCCAGATAAATATTATTTCCCTGATCATCTTTTCCTTGATAAAATTTAAAAATATAGGAACCATTGCTAGTCACATAAAAATTAAAAGTATAAGTTCTGGCACCAGTATCAGGGTTCAATTCCTGGCAATCGCCTCTTTGTGCAACTGCATTTTCAACCGCGATGGTTCTTACGTTTAAATCTTTGTCATAATACAATGAGCTAAAATAATAGCAACTTGTTGGCGCAGTATAATGAACAGTTATAGGATACGTTTCCCCTAAGGTAAATTCGGTTGGAAGATCAACACTTTCAATGGGTCTTAATTCAAATAAATACTGTGTTTCGTCACTTGGTGAACATGAATTTAATATAAAAAACAGAGCGAAAAGTGAAACTATTTTTTTCATAATTATTTATCGATTTTGTTGTTATGATACTTTTTTATAAAAATGGTTGCGTTAAGGTAATAAAAAAACCCGAAAATTTTCGGGTTTATAATTTATGCGTTTTTCTCTTTAATATAATCTTTAATTTTTTGTTCTAATTCATCGGCTAGTTCCGGATTGTCTTTTATCAGGACTTTCACAGCATCTCTCCCTTGGCCAAGTTTGGTGTCGCCATAGCTAAACCATGAACCTGCTTTTTTAATGATTTCAAACTCAACAGCTAAATCAAGAATTTCTCCTGTTTTTGAAACTCCTTCTCCATACATAATATCGAACTCAGCCGTTTTAAAAGGCGGCGCTACTTTATTTTTTACCACTTTTACTTTGGTTCTGTTTCCGATAACATTTTCACCATCTTTAATTTGTGATGAACGACGAATGTCTAAACGAACCGAAGCATAGAATTTCAAAGCATTTCCACCGGTTGTAGTTTCAGGATTTCCGAACATAACACCAATTTTTTCTCTCAACTGATTGATGAAAAATACGGTACAGTTTGTTTTGCTGATAGTTCCTGTTAATTTTCTCAAGGCTTGCGACATTAAACGGGCATGTAATCCCATTTTAGAATCACCCATTTCACCTTCAATCTCACTTTTCGGAGTTAAAGCTGCCACCGAGTCAATAACAACAATGTCAATCGCTCCGGAACGAATTAAGTTCTCTGCAATTTCCAATGCCTGCTCACCGTTATCCGGTTGAGAAATAATTAAATTTTCAATATCAACACCTAATTTCTCTGCATAATTTCTATCGAAAGCATGTTCAGCATCAATAAAGGCAGCAATTCCACCAGCTTTTTGTGCTTCGGCAATAGCGTGTAATGTTAAGGTTGTTTTTCCTGAAGATTCCGGGCCATATATTTCAATAACTCTTCCTCTTGGATAACCATTTACTCCCAAAGCTAAATCTAAACCAAGCGAACCGGAAGGAATAGTTTCTACTTCTTCGACTGCTTTGTCTCCCATTTTCATTACGGTTCCTTTACCGTATGCTTTGTCTAATTTATCTAGCGTTAATTGTAATGCTTTTAATTTGGCTTCTTTTTCTGAACTCATTTTTTCTAAATTTTGTGGCATAAAAATAATGCTTTTTTTGATGTTATAGGATACAAATCAGAGGAGTTTTGAACAAATTATTTTATCCCTTTTGACAACGATTACCACTTCTATAAAGCTAGTAGTATTAGATTTTAAAACGGTATACAAAAAGTGTATATTTTCTTAAAATTTGAAAAAGTGTTTTTTAGACTCGTTTTATATTTCATCCTATTGATTTTTCATATTTTTGTGGTCTATTTTTAAATCATGGAAAAGCTTATTTCATATCCAATTTCAGTCGTATACTATCTTTGTTTTGGATTGTGTTTGGTTATTTTTCATCCTGTTCAATGGATATGCATCAATGTTTTTGGGTATCAGGCGCATAAAAAAAGTGTTGATTATTTAAACTTTTTTCTATCTAAATGCACTAACATTCTAGGAACAAGATACACTTTTGAAAACAGGGATACTATTCCGAAAAATGTTCCAATCATCTTTGTTTCCAATCATCAGAGTTTGTATGATATCATTGGAATTATTTGGTATTTACGAAGATTTCATCCCAAGTTTGTCAGCAAGAAAGAATTAGGAAAAGGCATTCCAAGTGTTTCGTATAATCTAAGACACGGCGGTTCGATTCTTATCGATAGAAAGGATCCAAAGCAAGCTATTCCATTGATAAAAGGAATGTCAGAATATATTGAGATGCATAAACGCTCTGCGGTTATTTTTCCCGAAGGCACCAGAAGTAAGGATGGAAAACCAAAAGAATTTGCTCAAAGTGGTTTAAAAATCCTATGTAAATATGCACCTTCGGCATATGTTGTGCCAATTACTATAAATAATTCGTGGAAAATGGTTAAATTTGGAGCTTTCCCGATGGGTTTGGGGAATCATTTACAATTTATAATTCACGAAGCTATTGCTGTAAAAGAGTTTCCTTTTGAAGTATTAATGGAGAAAACAGAAAAAGCAGTAGTACAATCTATTAAAATTTAAACAATGTCGACACATAATATCCGTCTGGAAGTAATGCAGTTTCTGGAAAATAAAGTAGACGGTTTCATGGATGAATACCTGATTCCTGTCGAAAAAATTTGGCAGCCGTCAGATTTTTTGCCAAATTCTGAAAACGAAAACTTTTTTGAAGAAGTAAAAGAACTAAGAGAAATCGCCAAAGATTTACCATACGATTTTTGGGTAACGCTTGTTGGTGATACCATTACCGAAGAAGCTTTGCCAACATACGAATCGTGGTTGATGGATGTCGATGGTGTTGGTCAGGTTGAAAATAATGCCTGGAGCAAATGGGTACGTCAATGGACAAGTGAGGAAAACCGTCATGGAGATTTGCTAAACAAATATTTGTATTTATCAGGTCGTGTGAATATGCGCGAAGTAGAAATCACAACGCAATATTTAATCGCTGATGGTTTTGATATCGGAACAGGCCGCGATCCTTATAAGAACTTTGTATATACTAGTTTCCAGGAATTAGCGACTTATATTTCACACAACAGAGTTTCACAGATAGCCAAACAATATGGCGATAAGAAATTAGCAAAAATCTGTAAAATGATTGCCGGTGACGAAATGCGTCATCACCATGCTTACAGCGAATTTGTAACACAGATTTTCAAAGTTGATCCTAGCGAAATGCTTTTGGCTTTCAACTTTATGATGAAGCAAAAGATTGTAATGCCAGCTCAGTTCTTAAGAGAATCTGGCGAAAAAATCGGAGCAGCTTTTTTAAATTTCTCAGATTCCGCACAACGAATTGGTGTATATACTGCCGCCGATTATGTTGATATCATGCAAAAGCTAATCGAGAAATGGGAAATTGACAAACTTTCCGGTTTGACAGACGAAGCAGAAAAAGCGAGAGATTATCTAATGAAATTGCCAGCGAGAATGGCAAAAGTTTCAGAAAGATTAGTAATTCCTGCAGAATCTACACTTTTCAAATGGGTTGAACCAGCTATGATAAGATAATAGAAAAAAGATAATAGAACATAGACTTAAATCCTTTCTGAAAAGAGAGGGTTTTTAAATTAATAAAGATGTCAATAATTGATAAAACGATTCTTTTTGTAAAAGAAAAACTAGAGAATGCCGAAGGTGGACATGATTGGTTTCACATGGAGCGCGTTTACAAAAATTCCCTTTTAATTGCCAAAGAAGAAAGTTGCGATTTGACAGTCGTTCAGCTTGGCGCCTTACTTCACGATATTGCCGATAGTAAATTCCACGATGGAGATGAAACGGTTGGTCCAAGAACAGCCAGAACTTTTTTGGAAAGCGAAAATGTTTCAGAAGAAATAATTGCTCATGTCATAAACATCATTGAAAACATTTCATTTAAAGGCGGGAATTTCGAAAAGAAATTCAATTCCAAAGAACTTGAAATTGTTCAGGATGCAGACCGATTGGATGCGCTTGGCGCGATTGGAATTGCAAGATGTTTCAATTATGGGGGATTCAAAAACAGAGCATTATACAACCCAGAGATTAAGCCAAATGTCAATATGAGCAAGGAAGAATACAAAAATTCCGAATCGCCAACGTTGAATCATTTCTATGAAAAGCTATTGTTATTAAAAGACAAAATGAATACGCCAACCGGCAAAAAAATAGCCGAAGCACGACATCAATATATGGAAGATTTCCTTTCGCAGTTTTATGCTGAATGGGAAGGCAGTAAATAAAAAAAGCGAACCAATTGGTTCGCTTTTTAGTTTTATAACGTCAGCTTGAGAAGTTGTTTTTTCTTTCCTTTTTGTCCCAGAAAGAAAACAGAATCGCCAGTAAGTTCGCCATAAGCAACCATGAAAGGCACTTCATTTTCTTCGTCGTCCAAGACTTCACGGTAATCAAAATCTCCGTTTTCATTTATCCTGATAACGGTTAAGTTAGAACGTTTTGGAGAGGCTTCTTTAAACTCAATCCTGTCTTTTCTGATTTTTCTAACTTTTTCTCCGGTGTTTATGAAGAAATAAGCATCAGCTCCTTTTGCCGTAGAAGTGTAAGAGAAAAAAGGATTCCCGTAAACTGAGGTGTCCTGACGTTTGTTAATATTTCTTGCCCAAACAATAGCACCATCAGAATTTATTTTAGCACTTACAATGTCATCATAATGATATGTCCAACGATCGTAACCTCCACCGTTTTGTGTCATAACATGAGTATAAACTTCATAATATTCCTCGGCATTTAGGATAATTTCGTTTTGAGGAGTAATAATCAATTGTTTAAAGCGAAGGTTTTTAAGTTCCTTGTCTTTGTCTTTTCCATATTTATCAATCATGAATTGTTCTGTAAACGGATTGAATTTAGATTTTTTGATGGCGAGGCTGTTTGGATCTAATTCGAAATAACTAATTCCTTTGAAACGGCTGTCATTTCTATCTGAATAGAATCCAATACAAGTTAAACGGTCTTGAAAAATGATGGTTTTTAAAGAAGCAGCATAATGCTCATCCGTATCAAAAACCTGAGTTTTTTCATCCGTGCTTGTAATTCTGGTCAGCTCATATTGATATCTTCCGCCATCTTTTTTCTTTTTGGCTTCGTCAGTTTTAACTTTACCTAAAAGATATAACGTGTTCCCGTCTTTTGAAACATCAATATTTTCATAAATGAATTTTCTGTCTTTAATGTCTCTTTTAAAAGTATGGTCAATCTTTTGATTTAACGCTTTATCAAACAAATAGATTTTGTGTGTTTCACTGTTTTTATCTTTGATGTCCACAGTAATTGCAAAAGCTGTTTTGTCTTCGTTGATAATCATTTGAGCACCAGCATCTCTGTCTTTACCTGAATTACCACTTTCGGCATCTTTAGAATTCATATTGAAAAGTTCTTTGGAAGTAAAATCAAAATCGTTGATATTTGAAGTCAGTGCATTGAAAGTAACAGATTGTAGTTTCTTGTCATAAATATATTCAATCATATTGATTTCCTTGCCATTCATAATTACGCCAAGTATGCTGCGATAGATTTTCTTGTCTTCCTTTTTTACTTTGGATTGGTATTCGTATTCTTTCAAAAGCTTCAGATTACTATCGTAATGTTCAAAATAATAGCCATAACCCGAAGAAAAAATCCCGCCAGCGTAAGAACGGACAATAACTACGCCTCCGCTTCCATCATCTTCAACCAGCACAATGTTTGAATTTTTGTATTCGTCTTTAAAAAGTTCACTTTTGGTAATTTTTACCGGAATGTCCTGGGCAAAAGAATGCCAGGTTAGCATTGAAAATGCTAAGCAAATAATAATTTTTTTCATTGGTTTAGGTTATTTTTATTGTTGCGCCGAATATATAAAAAATCTCGCTATATAAGCGAGACTTGATTTTTATTTTCCGGAAAATTCTGCTTTTCTTTTTTCTAAAAAAGCAGTAGTTCCTTCCTTAAAATCTTCGGTGGCAAAACACTTTCCAAAGTTTCTGATTTCGGTTTCATAACCATTTACGCCATCTTTGTAATTGGCATTAACAGATTTTATGGCTCTGCCAATTGCGAAAGGAGAATTTCTCATGATTCGTGTTGCGATGCCTTTTGTAAAATCTAAAAGCTCTGATTGTGGCACGACATGATTGACTAAACCAACACGAAAAGCATCTTCTGCAGAAACCATGCTGGCAGTCATGATCATTTCCATTGCGCGGCCTTTTCCAATTAATTGTGGCAAACGCTGTGTTCCGCCATAACCCGGAATTACACCAAGAGAAACTTCAGGCAATCCCATTTTGGCATTATCTGAAGCAATCCTGAAATGGCATGCCATCGCTAATTCCAATCCACCACCAAGTGCAAAACCGTTGATGGCAGCAATGGTTGGTTTTTTCAAATTTTCGACAAAATCAAAAAGCAATTCATGTCCCTGAGCGGCCATTTGAGCACCTTCTTCAACAGAAAAATTGGCAAACTCTGAAATATCCGCACCAGCAACAAAAGCTTTTTCACCTTCGCCGGTAATGATTATAACCCTGACATCCGTATTGTTTTCCAGGCTTTCAAAAGCATCGTGTAATTCCTGAATTGTCGCCACATTGAGCGCGTTTAATTTTGATGAACGATTGATAGTGATTTGTCCAATGCCGTTTTCTATAGTAACGAGTATGTTTTCAAAATTCATAATGTTGATTTTTAGCCACGAATGCACGAATAATTTCGGGATAATTAATTCAAAAAAACATTCGTGTATTCGTAGCGAAATTTAAAATGTTATTTAACAATGGGGAGCGAAACAATAAATGTTGATCCTTTTCCGAGTTCAGTTTCAAATGTAATAGTTCCTTTGTAATTTTCTATAATATTTTTGATAATTCCTAAACCTAAACCCATTCCACTTGTTTTGGTGGTGAATTTTGGTTCAAAAACGTGTTCAATATTTTCAGGTTCTATACCAACGCCATTGTCTTTTACAGAAATGATAACATTATCTTCCGCTTCGTTTACCGAAACTAAAATTTGCTTTTCTTCCTGCTCATCCGGAATAGACTGAATGGCATTTTTAACCAGATTGGTGATAATCCGAATCAATTGTGTCCGATCTATTTTGGAAATCACATATTCTTTGTTGCTTTCAAAAACAATAAAATCTTCATTAAAAATATCCAAAGCTAATTCTACAACCTGCACCACATTGAGTGTTTCGTTTTGTTGTGCCGGCATCGAAGCAAAGTTTGAAAAAGCAGAAGCCACTGCACTCATCGTATCAATTTGCTGAATCAAAGTTTTGGAATAATCGTTTAGCTTTTGTTTTAATTCCGGATCATTGGCATCAAATTTACGCTGGAAACTTTGGACAGTTAATCGCATTGGTGTCAATGGATTTTTGATTTCGTGCGCCACTTGTTTTGCCATTTCGCGCCAGG
>NZ_JBDSMB010000021.1:0-4571 GCF_039916025.1 Flavobacterium sp. | reverse complement strand
ATTCTTTTTTAACTAACAAGCAATTTTAAAATTATTTTTGAACTTATTTTAAATTCCCCGTTTTTCCAGTTTTTTAAATGAACTTATCCCTCTTGCGGGGTGCAAATATAAAAACTAAATCACTCCCTTTCCAAATAAAATTTAGTGTTTTTTTGTCTTTTTTTTAACCTGTTGATAACTCGTGATTTACAAATTCGTTTAATAAAAACTACTGGTATTGACTAACTAACAGCAGCCTTGTTTCTTGCTGATATAAGCAAAATGTCCAACATAGCCCCGATAGCAGCTAGCTACCGTGTAGCGCGGATAGCGGGAATGCACGCCCCAAAGACAGGGAAATACAGTGCTACTAAAATTTAAAAGGGATGTCTACTTTTTGACCTGTGCTTTCTTTTCCCAATAATCATATAGTTGGTCAATATCTACAGGTTTAGCAGGTGTTTGAGGCGCTAATCTTCCTCTGATGAAAGCGCGATCAAGAATGGATTCTATTAAAAAATCTTCATTAACCTCATAGGGAGCATATTTTGTTTTGAGATTTATATCGAATAATTTGGCGGTATTATTGGACCAGAAAGCTTTCCAGCCGCTTTTGTAATCTTTAATCAGTTCGAAAGTTGTAAAACCGGTTTGACGATGGATAAGTTTGACTAATATTTGACCTTGCTTTCTTGAGAGTTTCTTTAGTTGACCTGTAAATTCATTTTCCATGTAGTCTTCAACTATTTTGAAATATTTCTTTTTCTCTCTGTTGGTTTTCATTTTGTCCATGTTCTTATTCAGAGTGGTCATTCGGTCAGCGGCAATTTTTGCAATTGGATATACTTTATAGACTCTGTTTTGAAGTAACAAAAACTCTTTCTTTTCTTCCGGACTTAGTTTTTGTTTGTAAACAACAACTTCTTCGAGCGGAACAATAGTATCATTCTCGTTTACTACGACTTCCTTTTTTGTAATGGAATCGTTTGTGACTTGGGCGTTTGAAATAAAAGAAACGCAAAGAAATAAAAACAAATAAATTAACTTTTTACTCATGCGCTCAAAATTGTCATTTTTGTGTTGGTGAATCTTCGATTTCATCGATTAGAATTATTAGGGTAAAAATATGGAATATCCCTAACAACTGTAATGCCAAATTTATATTTTAGCAAAAAAATATTTATGGCGACAAAATCTATACTTACCAAATCCTCACTTTCTTTTTTAGAAACCTATTTAAATAATGCCTCTCCAACCGGTTATGAATCGAATGGTCAAAAACTTTGGATGGACTATTTGAAACCTTATGTAGATACTTTTATAACGGACACTTATGGCTCGGCTGTGGGAATAATTAATCCGGATGCTAAGTATAAAGTGGTTATTGAAGGACATTCTGATGAAATTTCATGGTATGTAAATTACATTACTGCCGAAGGATTAATATATGTTATAAGAAATGGTGGTTCAGATCATCAAATTGCTCCTTCTAAAAGAGTCAATATTCATACTAAAAAAGGAATTGTTAAAGGCGTTTTTGGCTGGCCGGCGATTCATACCCGAAATCGCGGGAAAGAAGAATCGGCAACCTTGCATAACATATTCATTGATTGTGGTTGCTCTACCAAAGACGAAGTTGAAAAACTAGGCGTTCATGTTGGTTGCGTTATAACATATCCTGATGAATTCATGATTTTGAATGGCAATAAATTTGTTTGTCGTGCCATCGACAATAGAATGGGCGGTTTTATGATTGCCGAAGTTGCGCGACTTTTGAAAGAAAATAAAAAGAAATTACCTTTTGGGTTATATGTAACCAATTCCGTTCAGGAAGAAATTGGACTCCGTGGTGCTGAAATGATTACCAACACAATAAAGCCTAATGTTGCTATAGTGACTGATGTTTGCCACGATACTACAACTCCAATGATTGAAAAGAAAATTGAAGGCGATTTACAAATGGGGAAAGGTCCGGTGATTGCATATGCTCCGGCCGTTCACAATACATTGAGAGAGTTAATTGAAAATACAGCTGAAACTAATAAAATTCCTTTTCAGCGTCATGCTACTTCAAGAGCAACAGGAACCGACACAGATGCTTTTGCCTATAGTAATGGCGGCGTTGCTTCGGCTTTGATTTCGTTACCGTTGCGTTACATGCATACTACGGTTGAAATGGTTCATCGGGAAGATGTTGAAAATGTCATCAAACTGATTTATGAGAGTCTGCTGAAAATAGAAAACAACGAGACTTTTTCTTATTTCAAATAATCCAAAACAAAAAGCATCCCAATAAATCGGGATGCTTTTAACTTTCGCATGGCTGCGAAAGCAATCAACCTAAACTTATAATTTTAAATCTACCATAATTGCAGCATCATTGTTGTAAACTTTAACGCATTGGATTTTACGGTTAATTTTTTCAAAATCTAAAGGAAAGAACTCATTTGAAATAGCGCTTTCAATAATTTGATTGTCTTCAGCAATTCTGTCTTCAAGAGTTGTTTCTAAAGAAAGTGGTTGAGTAATTTCTTCCTGACTTTCAGTAATTGATTTGTTTTCAGCTATTACATCTTCGGTAGTTTTTACATAAGTTGTTTTGATAACTGAAGCTGGATTAAAAATTGCTGTGTCATTTGCAGTATCCTCGCAATTTGAGAATTCCTGATTTAAAGAAACCAATTGGTTTTCCTGTTGTTGGAAATCTTGAGTTTTAAACTCGTTAGCTGCGTTTGCAGTTGTAAAACTTAAAGCAACTAGTCCTAAAAAAATGATTGTTGTTTTCATGATGATTGATTTTTTATGATTTGATGATTTTATTATTTAGATTAATATCCTATGCAAATATATGGCTAAAAACAGGTATCTTGTTTTGCATAGTACTTAAATTTAACAAATTTTTAACATTTAAACCCTTTTTACTGATGATTTTAAATAAAAAATCACCGTCTATGTGAATAAACGGTGATTTTTATGTTGGCTTAAGCTTGTTTTAAATAATCTAAAGCTTCTTGTGCTTTTGAAAACTCTGCATATTTTAATGCAGTGTTGCCTCTACTATCTTTAACTTTTTTGTCTGCTCCTCTTTCAAGTAAATATTTAATAATATCTACTTTGTTATAACGGGCAGCAAACATTAATGGAGTTAATCCGTTAGACAATTCGTTTACATCTGAGCCGTACTCGACGAATTTTCTAACTGTTGCTAAGTCTCCTTTCATAATAGCAGCACATAGTGGTGTGTTGTCGTAATTTACAATTTCTTTTGAAGTTGAAAAAGTTGAAACAGTGTTTGCTACTGCAACATCTGTAAAAGCTACTAGAGCTAATCCTAAGATAATGATTGTTTTTTTCATGATGATGATTTAAATGTTAATGATTAAAGAATAAGACTATCGTATTTGCAATTCGTTACAGAAAAAAATATAATAACATTTATTTAACAGATGGGTTGTTAATTATTTAGCAAATACAAAGAACAAAAAAACCATGCAAAAGCATGGTTCGTTAATCTTTATTTGAATGTTAATTATCGGTTGAGAAAATTCAATACATTCTTTTCTATTCTTTGATTGATGTTTGAGATATCTGCTTTGATAAATTTTTCTCCTAATATATTTTCATACAATTCGATATAGCGCTCTGATACAGTTTCAATGTATTCATCAGACATATCCGGGATTTGTTGTCCATCTTTTCCCTGAAAACCATTTTCAATTAACCAACGGCGAACAAATTCTTTTGATAACTGCTTTTGTTCTTCGTCATTATCTTGTCTTTCCTGATAACCTTCAGCATAAAAATAACGGGATGAATCCGGCGTGTGGATTTCATCAATCAACACAATCATTCCGTCTTTGGTTTTACCGAATTCATATTTGGTATCAACCAAAATCAAACCTTTGCTCGCCGCAATTTCAGTTCCGCGTTGGTATAAATCTCTAGTGTATTTTTCCAATATCAAATAATCTTCTTCTGAAACGATTCCGTTTGCCAAAATAGCTTCACGCGAAATGTCTTCGTCGTGTGAACCATTATCCGCTTTGGTTGTTGGAGTAATTATTGGAGTTGGGAATTTGTCATTTTCTTTTAAACCTTCTGCCATTGTTACTCCGCAAATGGTTCTTTTTCCTAAAGCATATTCACGGGCTGCATGACCTGAAAGATAGCCACGGATGACCATTTCTACTTTAAAAGGTTCACATAAATGACCAACGGCAACGTTTGGGTCTGGCGTTGCAATAAGCCAATTAGGGACAATATCCTGAGTCAAATGCATAAACTTAGTAGCGATTTGATTTAGAATTTGTCCTTTATATGGAATTCCTTTTGGCATTACGACATCGAAGGCAGACAATCTATCGGTAGCAATCATCACCAACAATTCGTCGTTGATGTTATAGACTTCACGGACTTTTCCACGGTAAACCGATTTTTGATAGGGAAAATTGAAATGGGTTGTAGTTATAGTATTCATTATGTTGTGTTGTTGTGGGTGCAAAAATAGGAATTTGAGATTTAAGATTTAAGGTTTTTAGAATACTTTTTAAAGTCAAAAAAGAAACCCTATCAATCTTTAACTTGATAGGGTT
>NZ_JBDSMB010000020.1:0-8661 GCF_039916025.1 Flavobacterium sp. | reverse complement strand
ATGGCGTTCGCGTTCAGCGTGGTATTGTTGCTAATAATCCGGTTGAAGCTGTTGCTGCTGCAAAACAATTAACGGCTGAAACAGGAACAGGTTGGCATGTTATCAAAGCTCAAATCCACGCAGGTGGGAGAGGAAAAGGCGGTGGCGTAAAATTGGCTAAGAATCTGCAACAAGTGGAAGAAATATCAGAACAAATTATTGGGATGATGTTAAAAACACCTCAAACTCCACCAGAAGGAAAACGAGTGCACAAGATTTTGATTGCAGAAGATGTTTATTATCCAGGAGAAAGCGAAACTAAAGAGTTTTATATGTCTGTGCTGCTGAACAGAGCGACTGCCAGAAACATGATTATGTATTCTACCGAAGGTGGAATGGATATCGAAGAAGTTGCAGAACACACACCACATTTGATTTTCACAGAAGAAATTGATCCATCAGTTGGATTGCAGGGTTTTCAGGCAAGAAGAATTGCTTTCAATCTTGGACTTTCAGGAAATGCTTTCAAAGAAATGGTAAAGTTTGTTGACTCACTATACAACGCTTATGTTGGTTCTGATGCTTCAATGTTTGAAATTAATCCAGTTTTAAAAACATCGGATAACAAAATTATGGCTGTTGATGCTAAAGTGAATATTGATGACAATTCTTTATTCCGTCAGCCAAAATATTCTGACATGCGCGACATTCGTGAAGAAAATCCAATTGAAGTGGAAGCCAAAGAAGTTGGTCTAAACTATGTTGACCTTGACGGAACAGTTGGTTGTATGGTTAACGGTGCAGGATTAGCAATGGCAACAATGGATTTGATTAAATATGCAGGTTTTGAACCCGCAAATTTCCTAGACGTTGGTGGAACTGCAGATGCAAAACGTGTTGAAACTGCTTTTAGAATTATCCTTAAAGATCCAAATGTAAAAGCAATTTTGATTAATATCTTTGGTGGAATTGTTCGTTGCGACAGAGTTGCACAAGGTGTTGTTGATGCATACAAAAACATGGGTGATGCTATAAAAGTGCCAATCATTGTACGTCTTCAGGGAACCAATGCTGAAATTGCAAAAGAATTAATTGATAATTCAGGAATGCCAATATTATCGGCTACACAATTTCAGGAAGCGGCTGATCAGGTTAAAGCGGCTTTATCATAAACATAAATATTTTGAATTAAAATCCTGAGCTTTCACTCAGGATTTTTTTTTATGCGAATTCTAATTAAAAACGATTAAATACTCATTTGCTATTTTTTTACCAAAAGGGAATGCTATTTTTGTTTGAAGCATTAGTTAAAATGTTCTTTATGAAAATAGCTAAAAATCTATCTCTATATTTTCTACTGATTTTTTCGGTAGTCAGTTGGTCGCAAAGTCAAACAGCAGACAGTTTAATTTCGGTTTTGAAAAAAACAAGGAACGATATTGACAAAGCAAAACTTCTTAATGCTATTGCCGATGAATATAAATCCAGTGATCCCAAATTAATGTTGCAATTTGCCAATCAGGCTTTGCAACTTTCAACCAAAATCAAATTTAAAGAAGCCGAAGGCAATGCCTATCTTAATATTGGAACCGCAAATATCATTACCGGAAATTACGCTGTAGCTTTGCAAAATTTCTCGAATGCGCAAACTGTTTTTGAAAAAGAACTGGATAATAATTCAGATAAAGAACTCAAAAATAGTCTGGCCCGTGCCTATGGAAGCATCGGAATTGTATTTTCAGAACAAAGCAGTTATGCCAAAGCGTTGCAATATGACCTCAAAGCACTCAAAATATACGAATCGACAAATAATTTAGAAAAATGTGCCCGATTGTACAACAACATCGGAATCGTTTACAAAGCACAGGATGAAGATTTCAAAGCATTGAATTATTTTGTAAAATGTTTAAAAATTCAAGAGAAAATTGGGGATGAAACAGTTGGAATTACAACAACCAATATTGGAAATATTTATCTGCACCAAAAGAATTTCTCAAAAGCATTTGAATATTACAACAAAGCACTACAGCTTTTTGAAAAGTATCCAAATCCGCGTGGTTTAGGTGAATTATATAACAATCTTGGGTTGTATTATAAAATGATAAACAATCAGACGGAAGCTTTGAAAACCTTTGAAAAAGCAATTGCAGCTTTTACTTCAATAGAAGATAAATTCGGAATTTCGGATACTTACTTTTACATCGGTGAGGTTTATCTGGAACAAAACAAATTAGACGAATCTTTGGTTGCAACTAATAAATCATTGGCTTTAGCCAAAGAATTAGAAGTTATTGAGCAAGTTCAGAATGCTGAAAAAAGGTTAAGCGAAATCTACGAAAAGAAGCATAATACTGAAGAATCATTAAGACATTTCAAACTTTATAGTGTTGCGAAAGATAGTGTTGCCAATGCTGAAAATATTAGAAGCAGCGTTCGTGCCGAAATGAATTTTGAGTTTGATAAGAAAGAAGTGCTGCAGAAAAAAGAGCAGGAAAAGCGTGAAGTTATTTACAATGAACAAGCCAAAAGGCATCAGCAACAAATCTTTTTTGTGATACTTTTTATCTTATTGGCATTCGGAATCATTTTCCTGATTTACAACCGACTTCAATTAAAGAAAACTTTGACACTGCAAAAAGAACTGGCAGAATACGAGCAAAAAGCACTGCATTTGCAAATGAATCCACATTTTGTGTTTAATTGTTTGGGTTCTATTTCGAGTTTTATTGTTCAAAACGGAACCGATTCGGCGATTAAATATTTGTCCAAATTCTCTAAACTAATGCGATTAACATTGGAGTATTCAAAAGAATCTTTGATTCCAATCGATAAGGAAATGGAAAGCCTGCAAAACTATTTAGAACTGGAGCAATTGCGTTTCAATCAAAAGTTTGATTTCACCATTACAAAAGGAAATGATATTGAAGACGACATGGCTTTGCCACCATTATTGTTGCAGCCATTTGTCGAAAATGCTATTATTCACGGATTAATTCCGAAAAACGAAAAGGGAAATATTGCTATTGATTTCTCCATTGAAAAAGAAAGTTTAATTTGTACTATTGAAGATAACGGAATTGGTTTTGACAAATCGAAAGAAATTAAGGAAGCATTGGTTTCGGTACATAAATCGATGGCGCTTGATATTACCAAAAAACGATTGGAAATGATGGAAGCATCAACTTCGCGCAAAGCCAATGTTGCCATTGAAGAACTAAAAAATAATAAAGGCGAAATTCTGGGAACGAAAGTGATTTTGAATTTGCCGATACAATATATTAAGTGATTGATGAAGAGTAACTAGTGAATAGCATTAACTCACTAATTACCACTCACTAATTACTAATCACTAATTACTAAAAAATGATTACAGCCATATTAATAGATGACGATAACAATTTAAGAGCCGGAATGAAAACGCTGTTGACTCGTTATGCTCCTGAAATAAAGATCATAGGAGAAGCTGACAGTGTAAAAACAGGGGCAGAATTGTTGCTGCAGAATAAGCCGCAAGTAGTTTTTCTTGATATTCATTTGGGTGATGGTTCGGGTTTTGATTTGCTGGAAGAAGTCAACAAAAAAGGGAAATTGAATTCTCAAATTGTATTCATCACGGCGCATGAACAATACGCTATCAAAGCTTTCCGATTTAGTGCTTTGGATTTTTTACTGAAACCGGTTGATCCGGAAGAATTAGAAAAAGTAATAGGTAAAATCAAGAGTGTTTTAGATAAAAATGACAGTGTTGCCCATATAGATTTGTTATTGGAAAACATCCGAAAGAAAGTTGATAATTTCAAAAGAATTGCATTATCGACTTCTGAAGGAATTCATCTTTTTGAAATCAGTGATATTATTCGTTGCGAAAGCGAAGACAATTACACCAAGTTTTATATAAAAAACAACAAGCCAATAATGATTTCAAAAACGTTGAAAGAATATGAAGAATTATTGACGGAACATGGTTTTGAACGCATTCATCAGTCGCATTTGATAAATCTTTCTTATTTGAAATCGTATATCAAAAAAGACGGTGGTTATGTGGTAATGTCAGACAATAGCAATCTGCCAATTTCACAACGGAAAAGAGAAAGGCTGCAGGAGATTTTAAAGACATTATAACGAATTCTAATTCAAACCAATCGAATACTCAAATACTAAGAATAGACACAATAAACCGATATATCTTTATATAAGAAATCAAAATCAGTCAAAACGAACAAAACATATATTATGAAAAAACTATACTTTATATTGCTGCTTTTTACGGGATACATAGGATTTGCATTTTCGCCTCCTGTAATTCAAACTCCAACAACATATTATGTTTGTGACGTCAACAATGATCAATTTGAAACGTTTGATTTGACAACTAAGACTCCTGAAATTTTAGGAGCTTTAGATCCTACATTGTATATGGTTATGTATTTCGAAACCCCTGCTGATGCAGCGAATGGCACGAACTTTATTTTTAACCCAACTGCTTTTTCTAATATTTCTCCTGTGCAGACTATTTATGTCAGAGTTGTAGAAAATGCGAATCCTGCCAACTTTGCACTAACAAGTTTTGCATTGGGTTTTGTAAGCCTGCCAACTGCAACAATTATGTCACAACCAACAGCTTGTTCGGGATATCCGGTTTTGTATACTTTGATGGGAGCTAACGGAACAGCACCATATGTTTTTAGCGTTTCAGTTAATGGCGGTCCGATTAACAATGTATGGACAATCGGTCTAAATTATACAGAAGTACAAATACTTGATGCAACGCCCGGCGGTTACGATATCGCTCTGACTATGGTGCAATCTTCAGGTTCACCTGGTTGTTCTCAAATCCTGAACGAAACTGCACATATCGATGTTTTGCCAACACCAACACCAAGTCAGCCCCAGGATTTATCAATAGAACAAATTCCTTATATAGGTACTGCTCTCTTTGATTTAACATTTAATGATGCACTGCTTCATAATGGTGATCCAAATGTTTCAATAACGTATCATTTAACAGAATTTGATGCTCAGGCTGCTACAATACCAATATTTGAGACAACGGCTTTTTCAGCAACCAATGGACAGGTAATTTGGGCAAGAGTTCAAAATGCGGCAAATCAATGTGCTGCCATTGTAAGTTTTCATTTATACATCACAAATCCAGATGTTATATTTATTCCGGATGCGAATTTTAAAGCACAGCTGATTGCTCTTGGAGTTGATACTAATGTAGATGGAGAAATTCAGATAAATGAAGCATTGGTGCCTACTTCTTTGAATGTTTCCAATTCTAATATTTCAGATTTGACAGGAATTCAATATTTTACTAACCTGACTCAGTTAAACTGTAGCGCAAATAATTTGTCAGTTTTAGATTTGTTGTTATTAACAAATTTACTTTCGCTCGACTGTAGCAACAACAATCTAACAACACTGGATGTTGGCAATTTAACAAACCTTACTTCTCTTAACGTAGTCAACAATCAACTGACTGAGATTGTAGATTTGGATCTTCTGGTTAATTTAGATTTTTTAAGTCTTTATCAGAATCAAATTAGCGATTTAAATGTAGACTCTTTGGTAAACTTAACAAGCTTAAACACTGGAAATAACCCATTAGGAACTTTAAATGTTTCTCAAAATACAAATTTAACGTATCTATTTTGTCCTCAAAATATGTTAACTTCAATCGATATAACATCGTTGACTAATCTTCAGTTTTTTTATTGTTATGCTAATCAGATTTCCTCTTTGGATACAACAAATAACACGGCATTGATTTTTTTATATTGTAATGAGAACCAAATCTCAAGTTTAGATGTGTCGAATTTGCACAGTCTGACAAATTTAGATTGTAGTTCTAATTTAATTACTGCTTTAAATGTTTCCGGCACTAATATGTCAACACTAAAATGCTCATACAATCCTCTTCCAATACTTGATCTTTCAGGATTAACAGGAATTAATCATTTGGCTGAATTATATTGTAACGGCACTAACTTAACTACTTTAGATTTAGCTATTGCAGACCAAAACATCATTTTGGAATGTAACAATAATATCCAACTGACTTCATTATACATGAAAAATGGATCCTTGCAGCAAAATGTTTCTATAGGCGGAGATCAAAACTTGTCATTCATTTGCGTTGATGATGATAATGAGTTACTCTTTTTTCGGGCTTTGGCAAATTCATACGGTTATACAGATTGCGTAATCAATAGCTATTGCTCATTTATGCCTGGCGGAGACTTCAATACTATAACAGGAACAGCAACTTTTGACGCTAATAATAACGGTTGTGATGTTCTAGATTTAGTAAGGCCAAACATCAGAATGAACATTAATGACGGAACGAATGCCGGAGCAAGTTTTACGGATAATTCAGGAAATTATACATTTTACACACAAACCGGAAGTTTCACTATTACACCAAATATTGAAAATCCAACCTGGTTCAATTTTTCACCTGCAGTTGCAACGATTCCTTTTGCTGATAATAATAACAATATTATAAATCAAAATTTCTGTATTGCTGCTAATGGAGCTCATCATGATGTAGAAATGGTCATAGTCCCAATAATCAGAGCAAGACCAGGTTTTGATGCGGTGTATGATTTAGTTTATAAAAATAAAGGCAACCAAACGGAAACGGTGTTCCTTAATTTCAATTATGATGATACAAGATTACAATATGTATCTTCATCAGCCTCGCCATCAGTTTCCTCAGTCGATGGACATTATGGATGGCAGGTGTCAAATGTTCAGCCTTTTCAATCGGGAAGTATACGGGTAACATTACATGTAAATACGCCTACTGATATTCCGCCTGTAAATATTGATGATGTTTTAATCTTTACTTCATTTGTTGATATAACTTCAGATGAAAATTGGAGTGATAATAGTTTCACCTATAACCAAACTGTTGTGGGCTCTTTTGATCCAAACGATATTACATGTATCGAAGGTAATGTGTTAGCTCCATCCGAAATTGGAAAATACCTGCATTATGTTATCAATTTTGAAAATACGGGAACTGCGGAGGCCGAAAATATTGTAGTTAAAGACATTATAGATACGACGCAATTTGATGTAAATTCATTGCAGGTGCTTAATAGTTCAGCTTCAGTAACATCAAAACTTACAGGAAATATAGCCGAATTTATTTTCCGAAACATCAATTTGCATTCAGGTGGACATGGAAATATTTTGATAAAAGTCAGATCTAAAAATACCCTTGTTCAAGGAAATACAGTAAGCAAAAGAGCCAACATCTATTTTGATTATAATGCTCCAATTGACACAAATCTTGAAAATACAATTTTTCAGGCACTAAACAATCCAGACTTTGAAGTTGATGCATCAATTTCGGTTTATCCAAATCCAACCAAAGGAAATCTTAATATCAAATGTGACAACACTATCAAATCAGTTCAATTGTTTGATATTCAGGGAAGAATATTGCAAACTAACTTGGTAAATGAAAACCAAACAAACATTGATATTTCAAGTCATTCAAAAGGAGTTTATTTTATTAAAGTGCTATCTGATAAAGGAATTTCAGTTCAAAAAATTGTAAAAGAGTAAAAGTTAATTGAAATGTAGATTGTAGAAACTCACGACACACCATCGTGGGTTTTTATTTTGTAAAAATAGACGTGGAGGACAAGCTTATAATTTTTATCAAATAATTAACGAAAACGCTACCATATTTCTTTTTTATTTCATTTCGAATTCCCTAAATTTGTTAAATTATTAATTTATCAGATTTAATTCCCTTTTTTATACCATGTCCAAAACCGCAATATTAGAATTTGATGGCAATAAATATGAGTTTCCGGTAATTGTTGGAAGCGAAAATGAAGCAGCCATAGATATTGAAAAACTACGTGCTTTAACAGGCGCAATAACTCTTGATCCTGGGTATAAGAACTCAGGTTCCTGCCAAAGTGAAATCACTTTCCTTGATGGTGAAGAAGGAATTCTTCGTTATCGCGGTTATGCGATAGAAGATTTAGCTGATAAAGCAGATTTTCTTGAGGTTTCCTACTTGGTTATTTTCGGAGAGTTGCCTACAAAAACTCAGTTAGCTCAATTTGAAACTGACATCAGAAAATACACTTTGGTAAACGAGGAAATGAAAAACATCATCGATGGTTTTCCAAAAACAGCTCATCCAATGGGCGTTTTGTCTGCGCTTACAAGTGCATTAACAGCTTTTAATCCAAAAGTTGTCAATGTAGAAAATGAAAAAGAAATGTATGAAGCCGTTTGTAAAACCATGGGTAAATTTCTGGTTATTGCAACGTGGACATACAGAAAAATGATGGGTTATCCTTTGAATTATTATGATAACACCATTGGTTATGTAGATAATTTTATGCAGTTAATGTTTAAATTACCTACCGGACCTTTTACTGCAAATCCAGTGGTAGTTAATGCTTTGGATAAATTATTTATACTTCATGCAGACCACGAGCAAAATTGTTCTACATCTACAGTTAGAATTGTTGGTTCATCACATGCTGGCTTATTTGCTTCAATTTCTGCTGGAGTTTCTGCACTTTGGGGACCATTGCACGGTGGAGCAAATCAGGCTGTTTTAGAAATGCTTGAAGCAATTCAGAAAGATGGTGGAGATTCAGCAAAATATATGGCTAAAGCCAAAGACAAAGACGATCCTTTCCGTTT
>NZ_JBDSMB010000019.1:0-31898 GCF_039916025.1 Flavobacterium sp. | reverse complement strand
AATTGGAAGATAAGCTAAAAGTATTATTGCAACAGGGTTTTGCACGTATTTTGGTCAACAATGAAATGGTGCGTTTAGATGAAATCGACCAACATTCTTTAGACAATAAAGACATCTTATTAATTATCGATAGAATTGTAGTTAAAGAGGAAGAAGAATTTTTTAACCGTTTGGCCGATGCAACACAAACTGCTTTTTTTGAAGGCAAAGGAATTTGTTATCTTCAGGATTTGGAGACCAATAAGCGTTTGACCTTTAGTTCTAATTTTGAACTTGATGGCATTACTTTTTTGGAACCAAACATTCATCTTTTTAGCTTTAATAATCCTTACGGTGCATGTCCAACCTGCGAAGGTTATGGCAATATAATTGGTATTGACGAAGAATTGGTTATTCCAAATACAGCGCTTTCTGTTTTTGAAAATGCAATATTTCCATGGCGTGGTGAAAGCATGGGTTGGTATCGCGACCAGTTAGTAAACAGCGCTTATAAATTTGATTTTCCAATACACAAGCCTTATTTCGAATTAACTGACGCTCAAAAAGATTTAATTTGGAAAGGAAATAGTTATTTCACAGGATTGGACGATTTCTTTACTGAATTAGAAGCCAAAAATTATAAAATCCAGAATCGTGTGATGTTGTCGCGCTATCGTGGTAAAACCAAATGTACGACCTGTAAAGGCAAACGTTTACGCAAAGAAGCTAACTATATTTCGGTAGGTGGAAAAACTATTTCGGAATTGGTTGATATGTCTATAAAACGATTAATTCCTTTTTTCAATGAATTGAAACTTTCAGAATACGATCTAAAAGTAGCCAAACGATTGCTTTTAGAAATTAATAACCGATTAGCATTTTTAAGCGATGTTGGTTTGGATTATTTGACATTGAATCGAAATTCAGCAACACTTTCTGGTGGTGAATCGCAGCGAATCAATTTGGCAACTTCACTCGGAAGTAGTTTGGTTGGTTCGATGTATATTCTCGATGAGCCAAGTATTGGTTTACACCCAAAAGACACAGAGCGCTTGATTAAAGTTTTGAAAGACCTACGTAATTTAGGCAATACGGTTATTGTTGTTGAGCACGACGAAGATATTATGAAAGCTGCCGATAGGATTATTGATATCGGCCCGGAAGCCGGAACATTTGGTGGTGAACTAGTTGCCGAAGGAACTTTTGAAGAAATCCTAAAAGCCGATTCTTTAACAGCTAAATATCTTAATGGTGAATTAGAAATTTCGGTGCCAAATAAACGCAGAAAATCCAATAACTTTATTGAAATAAAAGGCGCACGCGAAAACAATCTTCAAAACGTAGATGTAGCTTTTCCTTTAGAATGTTTGACTGTAATTACCGGAGTTTCAGGTAGCGGAAAAAGTACGTTGGTAAAGAAAATTTTATTTCCAGCCATGCAGAAAAAATTAGAAGGCATTGGAGACAAGGCCGGACAATTTACAGAGCTATCCGGAAGTTTTTCACATATAAGACATATTGAATATGTAGACCAAAATCCGATTGGAAGAAGTTCGCGTTCGAATCCTGTGACTTATATCAAAGCATACGATGATATTCGGGAATTATATGCTAAAGAGAAACTTTCCAAAGTTCGTGGTTATCAGGCCAAGCATTTTTCATTCAATGTTGATGGCGGCCGATGTGAAACCTGCAAAGGAGAAGGTTCAATAAATGTAGAAATGGTTTTCATGGCTGATGTCTCTTTGCCTTGTGAAACTTGTAATGGCAAACGTTTCAAAAAAGAAGTCCTGGAAGTAGCCTTTGAAGGCAAAAACATTGATGACATATTAACGATGACAATTGATGATGCTATTGCCTTTTTTGCAGAAAACAAACAAACAAAAATCACTCAAAAACTGCAACCATTACAAGATGTTGGTTTGGGTTATGTACAACTGGGGCAATCCTCTTCTACCCTTTCCGGTGGTGAAGCGCAACGTATAAAACTAGCTTCGTTTTTAGTAAAAGGAGTTACGAAAGAAAAAGCATTGTTTGTCTTTGATGAACCAACGACTGGTTTACATTTTCACGACATCAAGAAACTATTGGCTTCATTTGATGCATTAATTGAAAAAGGACATTCTATTATTGTCATTGAACACAATCTCGACTTAATAAAATGTGCCGACTGGATTATTGATTTAGGCCCGGAAGGTGGCGAAAATGGCGGGCAGCTTCTAGCCGTTGGGACACCTGAAGAAATTGTAAAAAATAAAAAATCCGTTACCGGTCATTATCTTAAGGATAAACTATAAAACAAAAAGTCCTCTCATTTTAGAACGAGAGGACTTTTTGTTTATATCAGATTGATTATTCTACAATAATCTTTTTAGTAATTTTTTTAGTTGCTGTTTGCAGAACTGCTAAGTAAACCCCTTTTGACAAACCTTCTAAAGGAATCGATTCAATCAAATGTGCATTTTCAACTTGTTTTTTGAATACTTCTTTTCCCTCCATATTAATCATGGTAAAGTTATATTTTGTTTCAGTTATAGTTCCCAGATTAATATTCAAAGTGTCTTTTGCCGGACTTGGATAAAAACTCACTTGGTTATCATTCTGAAAGTTACCGTTTCCCAAAGCAGATGTGTCAGCCACGGCAAAATGCATTGTCGCACCAATTGTAGCTTTAGCAACATTATAATTATAAACCGGATCCATATAGATTAACAAATCCGTATTAGTATGTTTATGTGATGTTTCGTGTGTTTCAAAAAGCCCTGTTATGATCTCATTATTACTTTGAAATGACATATAATCCGAAGCGTAAGTATAAGATAAATGCGTGTTTAATGGAGAATACAATCCAACACATGTAATCAATTCGTCAGTGATAATACTTGATTGTACGTTGTTTGTAGATGGATTATTATTAGTATCTCTTTCGCAAGTAATTGTATCATTGGTCAAACCGGCAACGCCTCCGACTTCGTCTAAATTTAAAACCAAACGAATGTCCATTTTTGGAGTAGTTCCATTTACTACTGAAGAAACAAAATGCTGACTTCCTTTTAAGCCGTCTTCTTCACCGCTGAAATTGATGAATTTTATAGAATATTCTGTTGGGATATTTTGCAATAATCGCGCAGTTTCCAAAATACAAACTAAACCGCTTCCATTATCATTTGTTCCTGTACCACCAATAGAATCATAATGACCACAAACAATCACATAAGTATTTGGATAAACTGTACCGATTTTGGTAACAATAAGGTTTTTGCAAATGGCTGTTGAGCCTGTATACGTATATGAATCCTCCTGAATTTGATTTGCTGAATAACCGAATTCCTGGTATTTGTTTTTTAACCAGTCAAAAGTATTTTGCAAAGAAGTTGTACCTCTTCTTTTTAATCCTAAGGATTCAAAGGTTGTCAGGTTATTGGTAATATTTGCTTGTGAACATTGCTCAACAACAGAACCATAGTAAGGAACATATACCTGTCCAAAACTATTAGAAGTTAGCATTAATAAGAAAAATGAAAGTAGTAGGTTTTTCATTGAAGATATAATAAATAATTATTTATTTCGGATTGTAAATCGGCAACAAATGTACTAAAAAATAGAGTGATTCGCAATTGTCAATGCAATTTAATTTGAAGACATTGGCAGTAATATAATTATTAACTAATTGAATATATGTTAGTTAATTTATATTAATCAAACCTTAAGAATTCAATTCAGCGTTTTGGCACACCAATTGAAATGTCGTAATCAACAATAAAATTGTTCGAAGAAGCTGAAAATCGAAAGAGTAAGCAAAAAACTCAAATTACAATTATCATGAAAAAAATTACCCTTTTAGTAGCTAGCATTTTTCTAGTTGGAAGTGTAGCGAATGCATCAGAAATCAAAAAATCTGATGAAGAAAATAGAATGAGATTTAGCTTTGATGAGCCAATATCATTTATGGAAAGAGGCATTGAGTTTTTCGTTTTTCCAAATGGAGAATTTGATTTTAACACTCGTCCACAAGACAGCGAAGGCGATTATTTTTACAAAACCGCTGGAAAAAGAGGAAATACTCAAGCAAGAAAACAAATGAATTATGGTACTCGAATAGAGCATGATAGTTTTGGTAGAGTAAGAAGAGTTGGTAACACGTTTATCAATTATGACAGCAGAGATAGGGTAAGCCGTATTGGAACTGTTTATATGAAATATAACAGAACTGCATTAGCCCAAATTGGTGGAATGCGAATTGTGTACAACAGAAGAGGTGAAATAGTTGATACTATTGGAAATATTAAAGGTTACAGCAACTCTGGATATGCTTTCAATAATAACAATCATTATGACGATAACAATTATACTGCGTCAAACAATAATAATGATGACGATTATTACTTCTATAAAAATGATGGCTCAAAAGCTAAAATTGAAGATAAAAAATAAGTTAAAAATAGTTAGATTGATTGGTTAGGTTTTGATGAAAAAATCCCGCAAAGTTGAAAGACGATGCGGGGTTTTTGATTTTATATAATTAAAGGATTAGTGTCCACTACTAACTTTCTTATCAAAATCGATACCTTGACTTTTTAATATACCACTCACTTTCCATGCATAGAAAGCTAAGTAAGCAAAACAAAAAACGCCAACAATATAACTAACATGAATATTACTCATATCAGCAATATAACCTTGCAACCAGCTCACAATCCCACCACCCATAATCATCATGATTAAGAAACTGCTTCCCTGACTGGTGTGTTTTCCTAATCCGCTTATCGCTAAAGTAAATATACATGGCCAAAGTGTACTACAGAATAACCCAACCGAAGTAAAGGCATAAACGCTCGCCATTCCTGTTGTTGCCATTCCGACTAGTAAAGCGCCAATTCCTAATATGGAGAAAATCAATAACATTCTTGCCGGATTTCCTTTGCTTGCCATATCTGCTACTATCAACACCAAAATGATTAAAGCATAAATATAGAAGTGAGATAAATCGTGGTCCATGAATTTATTTACTGCAAGGAAAACTCCAAAAGCTAAATAAGGTGCCAGAAAGCGTAAGAACTTTTGTGTATTCATATTATCTGTAAAAGCTTCAACCGCTCCTGTCCAACGACCAATCATTAAACTCGCCCAGTATAAAGAAATAAATGGCGCAATATCTTTAGTGTGAAAGCCTAAATCACCTTCCATATAAGCGGGTAAGTTACTGGCCGTAGAAACTTCTACTCCAACATAAACAAAGATTCCAATCATTCCTAAAATCAATTGTGGGAATTGAAGTGCCGAAGTTCTGCTGCTTTGTTCCTTATTATGATCTTCAACAACAGCTTCAGGTTTATCCGGAATTGAAGACATTTTGAGCATAACAGCCACTATTAAGAAAGCTGCACCTAAAACTAAATAAGGCGTTTTCACACTTTCAATACTCATTTCAGTATTGGTAGAAGTCGCTGCTCCAAAGATTGCAAAACTCACAATTAGTGGTCCAATTGTAGTTCCCAAATTGTTGATTCCGCCCGCTAATGTTAATCGTTGCGAACCTGTTTTTATAGGTCCTAATGCAATGGCTAATGGGTTGGCTACCGTTTGTTGCAAAGAAAATCCTAAAGCCACAGTAAACAATCCTGATAACATTAAAGGAAATGAATGCATGTTTGCTGCCGGGTAAAACAATAATGTTCCCAAAGCCGAAATCACTAATCCTAAAGCTAATGAGTTTTTATACCCAATTCTATTGATTAAATCGCCTTTTGTCAAATACGAAATAATCATATAAATTATAGAACCTACTGTATAAGCAACATAGAAAGCAACTGAAACCAACTGACTTTGCCCTTGGGTTAAATCAAATGCTTTTCTGAAAACTGGAATTAAAATGTCATTACTGGCGGCAACAAATCCCCAAAAGAAGAAAACAGTTACTAAGGGAATAAATTGCGCCCAATTGGTTTTTACGCTTGATGTACTCATAAATTGGTTTGGTTTTTTTCCGCTTCGCTCCAAACAATTCGGCTGCGTCTCGGGTTGGTTAAATACTATTGTTTTTGGTTGTTTTTAATTAATTCATAAAAGTCGTTAATTGAAATGTAATTTCTAATTTTATTTTCACTTTTTAATCTGCTATTTTAATGTCACTTTTTGGTCCTATTCCATTATTATTGAAAGCTTCTATTTGAAAATAATAAGCATCCGATTTATCTAATCCGTTAAAGTAATATTCTGATTTTCCATAAACCATAATCGAACCGTATAATTTATCCGGAGATTTTCCAAAATAAATCACATAACCATCAGCTTTTTGCTCTTGCTGCCATTTGAACCAAACGTTTCTTCGTTCTCCTTTTACTTTTGGACCAGAACGCAACGGAACAAAATTCTGAACAGCAGCTGGCTTCTCGCCTGCTCCTTTTCCAAAGACTCTAAAACCGCTTAACGCAAATTTACCTGTTGGCATTTGAATATTTTCCAATTTAAGAAAACGGGCGTTTGATGGTGTTTGAAGTTCTATATAATCATGCGGAACGTCAGTTGTGTTTTTACTTTTATCCACTAAAACTTTCCATTTTTTACCATCGTCAGAAGAATAGATAATATACTTATGTCCAGTAGTTTTTTCCGGTTTTCCCATTAAATCAGCATCTTGGTCGGCATAGTTAATCTGGATAGCATTAATCGTGCTTATTTCTCCTAAATCAGTAATGAAATATTCACCTTTGTTTGCCGATTTTGCACTCCAATAGGTTTTGATATCTTCATCAACAGCATAGTTAGGTTGAAATCCTCCAAGTGTGGAAGAAACCTGAACTGGTTTGTTATAATTCAACAACATCCAACCTGAGAAATTATCGTTTAAATGGTTTTTATTCTGCGAAGGCAAATACGTTGGATAATCACCATACGCTGTATTAGAATACAAAATATCATCTTTATCAAAACCTGCAGGCCAAATTCCGATACGTCTTTCAAAATTATTTTTCACACAAATCCCAATAGTGGAAACATGCCAGTATTGATTGTTGGCATCCTGAAAAGTTGCTCCGTGACCTGCTCCTCTTGCAAAACCTCCTGGTTTATATGAAAACGGATTGTGCGACTGATATTCAAAGGGTCCAAGTGGATTGTTCCCCACATAAACGCCGTCAGCATAACCGCTGAATTCGGTTCCAGGCGCGCCATATTGCAAATAATATTTGTTATTATATTTTGTCATGAAAGCACCTTCGGTAAAGGGTTGCAAAAATGTATTATCGTTGTGTTCACCAAAACGTTCCCAACCATGTTCGTAATCATTCAATGCTATAACCGGAATAACTTCACCTTCAGGTTGGAATGTTTTTCGATTGAGTTTTACACCATACAAAGGATACAAATTACTCGAACCATAATATTCATAGAGTTCATCCTTTTCTTTGTCCCAAAAAATTTGTGGATCCCAGGCGCCGATTTGATGATTTTCAACCAGTTTTTTCCATGAATCTTTTTCAGGATTTTTACTCATCCACAAAGCGAATTCTTTCGTATGTGTTGAACCAATTACCATCAAAGTATCATTGACAAAAGACAAGGAAGGCGCACATAATTCGTCCCAGACTTTATTCTCAGGTTTTAAGAACTTTCTGGAAATGAATTTCCAGTTGAGCATATCTTTACTGTGCCAATAACCCCATTGATTGGTAGCAAACAAATAATATTCTCCTTTAAAAAAAGTGATAACCGGATCGGCTGTCGCTCTGTGTTTTCCTTGCTTTACAAAATCGGGAATCGGACAATATTCGTAATCAATGTTGATTGGATTGCAATACGTTTTCTGCTGCGAAAAACTACTTTCCACAATCAATAACAAAAACAATAAAGCAATACTTTTTTTCATTTACAAATGCTTTTTTTTTTTAATTTATTGGCACAAAACTTATAGCTGTGCCGCCACCTTTTGCCAAACTTAATTTAATTTTTGACTTAGAGGTAACTTGTATAGTTTTTATAACATAGGATTTTGGATTTTTTTCCCAATCAGCATCAACGCCATCTTGATATATAGTAGCTTTATACTTTTTATTAGGCGAAAGGAAATCTAATTTAAGTTCTGTAGCACGGGCATTTTCATCTGTTATTGCTCCCAAAAACCAGTTTTCTGATTTCTTGTCTTTTCTGGCAACCGTCAAATAATCACCTGGTTCTGCTTCAAGGTATTTTGAATCCTGCCAATCCACCGCAACATCTTTTATAAATTGAAACGCATCAGCATATCTCTCATAATTTTCAGGTAAATCAGCTGCCATTTGTAGCGGAGAATACATCGTAACATATAACGCCAATTGCTTTGCCAAAGTGGTATGAACCTGAGCGGTCTTTGTTTTGTCGTAAAAACTCATTTTGATTTCAAAAATTCCCGGTGTATAATCCATTGGTCCACCTAATAATCTTGTAAAAGGTAAAATGGTTTCATGCATTGGTGGATTTCCATTGCTCCAGGCATTGAATTCGTTGCCCCTTGCCGCTTCTGCTGCAATGTAATTTGGATAAGTTCTACTGTAACCTGTTGGTCTTGAACTTTCGTGCGAGTTCACCATCAATTTATTTTCTGCCATTCGTTGGGCAACATAATTAAAATGATTGACCATGGTTTGACCATCGTGAAATTCGCCACGCGGAATAATTCTTCCCACATAACCCGACTTCACTGCAGGATAACCATACTTCTTCATCAAATCCATTGCTCTGTCTAAATGTCTTTCATAATTCGCAACCGAACCTGAAGTCTCGTGATGCATAATCATTTTGACACCTTTAGATTTGGCATAATCGCTAACTGCTTTCAAATCAAAATCGGGATAAGGCGTCGTGAAATCGAAAACATTTTCTTTCCAGTTGCCAAACCAGTCTTCCCAACCTACATTCCAGCCTTCAACCAAAACGCCGTCAAAACCATTTTTTGCAGCAAAATCAATATAATGCTTTGTGTTTTCTGTAGTTGCTCCGTGTTTTCCTGAAGGAATTAATTTTCCATCGGCAGCATTTTGTGCATTTTGTGAACCTGCAAAATCCCAGGTCGATTTTCCAACATGCATTTCCCACCAAATTCCAACATATTTCATTGATTTTATCCAGGAAGTATCTTCTATTTTAGATGGATCATTTAAGTTCAAAATCATTTTGGAACTAACTATATCTCTAGCATCATCGCTTACCATAACGGTTCTCCAAGGGGAAACACAAGGTGTTTGCAAATAGGCTTTATCTCCAATAGCATTCGGAACTAAACGTGATGTTAGCTTATATTCATTAGGAACCAAATCCAAATGCATAATAGGATAATTTACCACAGCAGCTTCAAAAATATTGATATACAAACCATCAGCCGATTTCATCATTAATGGCGATTGAACAACGTATTTTCCTGCTATGCTTTTTAAATTGATGCCATTGTTTTTATCAACATTATCTGTGTTTACTTCTGAAAGCTTAGATTCGGTATACGCATATTCCTGACTATCAAAATCACCCGGAAGCCAAAATGTTTTGTGATCGCTGGTTAGATTGAATTCTGAGACTTCATCCGAAACGATAAAATAATTTAAGTTAGGTTGTTTCGGAAATTCATAGCGAAAAGCAACACCTTCGTCAAAAACCCTGAAAATGATGTTCATTTTTCTATCTGCCAAAGCCTGATATAGTGCAACGGTTAGTTGATTGTAGTTGTTTTTAATATTGGACTGTTCACCAAGAACTGGCTGCCATGTTTCATTGACCGTTACTTGTCTGATGCTGTCTATCCTGAATTTATCGTCCAAATCACGCGCTCCTTTTAGTTTAATACCCAAATAACTTTTAAGAATAACTGATTTGTTTTTATACGAAACCTCATAAGTTGGTTTTCCGTCGGACAAAGCGAATTTCAAAGTGATTTGCTTTGAAGGAGACTGAACGGTTTGTGCATTAACAGAAAGCACGAACAGCAAAAAAGAAATAGTAATATATTTTTTCATGGATGAATAATTTTTTATAAAGATAAAAAGAACGCTGTATTATTTTCAAAAAACCCTCTAGTATTGACTAAAGGGTTTTCCTCGAAGTGCACAAAAAACTTATTTAACTAACTCAAACAAAGTTTTCAGTTCCGCGTTGGAATTGCTTCCAACAAAAATTTCAAATTCACCTGGCTCTGCAATGAACTGTAAATCTGAATTATAGAATTTCAAATCTTCTGCCGTAATTTGAAATGTCATGGTTTGCTTTTCTCCTTTTTTAATATTTATTTTCTGAAAGCCTTTTAATTCTCTCACTGGTCTTGTAACCGAGCCAACCAAATCCCTGATGTATAACTGCACTACTTCTTTTCCGTCAAAATTCCCTGTATTAGCAACATCAACAGTTACTTTTAAAGTTTCAGAAGGCGAAATTTTGGTAGATGAAATTTTCAAATTTGAATAATCAAAAGTGGTATAACTCAATCCGTATCCGAAAGGAAATAAAGGTTCGTTTCGTTCATCTAAATAATTAGATTTGAATTTTTCGAAAATGCCATCTTTATTGCCTAAAGGTCTGCCCGTGTTTTTATGATTATAGTAAATTGGTATTTGCCCAACGCTTCGGGGAAAAGTTGCGGTTAATTTTCCCGATGGATTTTCATTTCCGAACAAAACATCTGCAATGGCTAAACCCGCTTCGCTTCCTGCAAACCAAACATCTAATATTGCCGGAACAGTGTCATTTTCCTGATTTAAAACTAATGGTCTTCCATTAAATAAAACCAAAACAACTGGTTTTCCAGTTTTTAGCAGAGCCTGCAATAAATCTTTTTGAGCTTGTGGAATTTCAAGATTTGTTCTGCTGCTGGATTCTCCGCTCATTTCGGCAGCTTCGCCAAGTGCAGCAACAATAATATCCGCCTGATTAGCTATTGCCAATGCTTCACTTAACATTTCTTCTTTGCTTCTGTTATCTCTGTGCAAGGTTTTACCAAACATAGTTGCTCTTTCTTCCAAAGCGGCATCATAATCGAGATTGCTGCCTTTAGCATATACTATTTTGGCAGATGCACCAACAACAGATTTTATTCCGGCCAATAATGAAACCGAATTTTCCTGCTTAGTTGCCACACTCCAGGTTCCTGCCATATTTTCTTTGGCATCAGCCAATGGACCAATAAGAGCGATTGTTCCAGATTTTTTTAATGGTAAAAGTTGGTTTTTATTTTTTAACAAAACCAAAGATTCTGAAGCTATTTTTCTGGCTTCTGCTCTGTTTGATTGTGTAAAAATTTCAGTTTTCGCTCTATTGAAATCACAATATTTGTATGGATCTTGAAATAATCCTAAATCATATTTTGCATTAAGAATCAATCGGACGGCATTATCGATTTGTGCCAAAGTCACTTTTCCTTCATCAATCGATTTTTTCAGTGTTGTTAGAAAACCTTCTCCAACCATATCCATTTCAACTCCGGCATTTAATGCTAATGCAGAAACGGTTTGCAAATCGCCCATTCCGTGTTCTGTCATTTCATTGATTCCTGTGTAATCTGTGACAACAAATCCTTTGAAATTCCATTGTTTTCTTAAAACATCAGTCAATAACCATTTATTACCAGTAGCCGGAATTCCATCAATTTCATTAAAAGATGCCATAACCGAACTTACACCAGCATCAACGGCAGCTTTATAAGGTGGAAAATAATCGTTATAAATTCTGATTCTACTCATGTCAACTGTATTGTACTCTCTTCCTGCTTCTGGCGCACCATAAAGAGCAAAATGTTTTACACAAGATAAAATAGTATTGTTTTTGTTTAAATCGTCGCCTTGATAACCATGAACCATTGCTTTTGCAACCTGACTTCCAAGATATGGATCTTCGCCCGAACCTTCGGAAATTCTACCCCAACGTGGTTCACGTGAAATATCAACCATTGGTGAAAATGTCCAGTTAATTCCATCAGCGCTGGCTTCCTGGGCGGCGATTTGGGCACTTCGTTTTATCAAATCCATATTCCAGCTGCAGGACAATCCTAACGGAATTGGAAATGTAGTTTCGTAGCCGTGAATAACATCCATACCAAAAAGCAATGGGATTTTCAGGCGGCTTTTCTCAACAGCTATTTTCTGAACTTCTTTTATTTTTTGAACTGATTTTATGTTGAATAAACCACCAACTTTTCCTTCCTCTATTTTTTTTGCAATATTGGAACTGTTGGCTTGACCAGTAGTGATATCTCCGGATGTTGGCAAATTCAGCTGCCCAATTTTTTCCTCTAAAGTCATTTTGGCTAACAAATCGGAAACAAAAATTTCTTTAGTAGCTATTGGCATTACTTTTTTGCTTTTTTGGGCAAAAGAAGTAACGGTTCCCAACAAGACGAATAGTAGTATGGCGAATTTAATTTTCATTATATAATATTATTGTTTTTTAACTTGTTGTAACATCCAATCATAAATTTCCTGATTGTCATAAACTCTGGTCCAACAACCATGATTCTCATCGTCAAAAAGAGTTAATTTAACATCAGTTGCGTTACATGCTTTTAATAATTTATACATACTTACTGGGTAATATGGATTGACTAAATCATCGAGTAATCCATGAAAAATTCTAATGGGAATGTCTTTTAATTTACAAGCATAGTCTTCCTCATTCAAATCAACGTAACTTGAAATTGGAACCAATGCGGCAAATAATTCAGGGTGCAATAACGCAAGATTCCAAGTTGCCCAACCACCAGAACTTAATCCGGTGAGGTAAATTCTATTGCTGTCAATGTTATTTTCTTTTTGAACTTTTAAAATCAATCTGTATAACGTTTCCGAATTGAAAGATTCATTTTCTGGACATTGTGGTCCAAGAACATAAGCATCTAAAGTGTGTGTTTTTAAATACTTGAATGGTCCGTGGATTTTTACTCTTTCAACGTCTGTTCCCTTTTCTCCATCGCCAACAAGAAAAATGATCAAAGGTTTTTTCTCTTTGGTGTTTTCTGGCTTATGAAGTAAATAGTTATAGGTGTATGAAGTATGAATCTCGGTGCTAAAACTTCCTTCAATGTCTTGAGAGAAAACAAAGAAAGGAGAGCTTATTAAAAAAATAATAAGTGCTAGTTTGATTTTCATAATTCAAAAAACTGTTTAAAATCCGTGTTGTGTCGATGAAAATCCTAAATTTTGAAGTCCGGTTTGAACTTCTGGTGCCTGCATGAATAAATTCCATAGGAAACCCGTTCTATAATTTTCAATCATCGGAACGATAGTACCCTGATCGATAGCCAAATATCTTTTGGTTACCCAATCATAATGAGGAGAAAAAGCATCATATGGTCCGGCAACTCCAATTAATCTGTCTTTCCAATCTTCATTTTCATAAAAAAACCGTAGTGCTTTCATTGATTCTGTTGGTGTATATGGGAAATCCGATAAAGCGGCTGTTGGTGAAATCACACCTCTGTCATTACCAGGTTTATGATCGGTATAACCAACACTTCCATTTGGATTTCTGCTATAACTTGCGGTTAAGCCCCAGCAATCTTCTCCATATCCAGTCCACCCAACCGGATTGGTAACACAATATCTATTCATTATTTTGGCATGATTCTGAACCAATGTCCAATAGTTTGCATATTGATCTGATAAACCTCTTGGGTCTAGTCCCATATAGGAATAATGAGCCCAAAACATTGGGCCAACATTTCCGGTTGAACCATTATAATTAAAAACTACGGGAATTCCATATTGAGAACCTCCGTGAACAATTGCTCCATTTCTTGCCCACGCCTGATGATAAGCTGCAGACGGTATGGCATGAGTTGGAGAAGCTGCTCCCATAATATAGGTAATCAGGCATTCGTTGTATCCTTCCAGTTTGAAATTTTTAATCCAAGCGTAATTAGGTGACCAATGCCAGTACATTGCATTTTCACCTTTGGTATACCAATTCCATTCAACACCTTTCCACAAGTCATCAGCTTTTTGGGCCAATGTCTGTTCGGCTGGAGTTCCGTTTTTGAAATATTCTCTAACACAAATTAATCCCTGACACAAAAATGAAGTTTCGACTATATCTCCGCCATCATCATCGGCGCCAAATGGCACAACATGTCCATTGGTTCCATTTATCCAATGTGGCCATGCACCATGAAATCTATCTGCATTCTCGAGGAAAGTTAAGGCTGTGTTTAGCCTGGTTACTGCTTCTTCTCTTGGTACAAAATTCCTTTCTATACCAACTAAAATAGTCATTAATCCAAAACCTGAACCTCCCGTTGTAACAAGATTTACATCAACGTAAGTTTCGTCGGTATGATAACGTTCTCTAGCGAGTTTAGAATTAAACTCAGCGTAATCCCAAAAGTATTTGAAAACATCATTTTGCACCTTATCCAATAATTGCTCATCAGTTAAGGGCGTTACTTCTTCATGTGTATCTCCTGACTTATCGGAGCATGAACAGGAAACAAGCAAAAATTGAAAAATTATTAATGATTTAACTAAACATTTCATGATTGATGATATATGATGTAATTGATTTTAAAATATGAAGCCTAACAGACAAATGAGCGCCTGTTAGGCTTCATTTTTACTAATTATCTACCTTCTAATCCTAATCCATACAAAGCCCCAATTTCTGCGGTAGTAAGGGTTTTGTCATAAACTCTTAATTCATCGACTTGTCCTTTTAACGCAGCGTTCCAAGTGTCAAGATTTGTTCCGTTAACAACTGTCTCTAAAGCTCCGATAACCGGTCTTGTTGGAAGGAAATGGTTTAATGGGAATGGATCACCGCCATTTCTTACTTCCCAAGCAGAATTAGAGATTTTAACACCGTTAACATAAATTCTGTTAGTTGCAGTTGGACCATCATAAACATAAACTACGTGAGCCCATTGCCCACCAATTTTGTTAGCAGCCCAAGTGTGGGTTGCATCCATCCAAGCTTCTTGTTTAATCATGTTTACAGCATCTCCACCGAACTCAGTTCCATCTGGTTTTTTGATTCTAAAAACACCTTTCATCTGAATTGAATCACTTGTTGTCAATCCGTGAGTTTCTGCCATTAAATTTAAATTACCGAATGCTTCACCAGTTCTTGTCAAAGAGAAAATTGGAGATGTAGTACTAACTGCAGCTGGGTTTGCTTTATTGTTAGATACTTTAACCCAAACTGAAATTGATGCACTTCCTGACGTTGTGTTCAATGCTGTGATAGCTGGATATGCCATATAACCATAGTTAAAACTTGCTGCCTGACCTTTGATACCATCTACATAGGTTGTGGCAACAGTAGAAGTTGGAGATGTATTTGAAACTTCTTCTTTTCCGTTCCCGTCTAATGGCCAATAAGCTTTTTGTGAAGATGCTGCTACCTCGTCAGAATTGTTGTAACCTCCAATTGGCGGTAATGAACTACCTGAGTCGCTGCTGCAACTTGTAAAAGATGCAAATGCTAAAGAAAAAGCAAATGCCGAAACTAAAATTTTGTTTGTTTTCATAATTTTAAATATTTAATGTTTAAGTTAATATAAATGATAATGTTAATATCCTGGGTTTTGTGTTAACCTGTTATCGCTAGCGATAATCTGATCAAGCGGTATTGGGAATAATTCATGTGTTCCTACTATAAAAGTTTTACCATCAAGGCTCATAGCAGCTGGACCCTGACCGGTTCTGACAATATCAAACCAACGATCGTGTTCCATTGCCATTTCGGCTCTACGTTCTTTAAGAATGGATTCAAGTGTTACTGAAGTAACGGCAGTCAAGCCTGCGCGAACTCTAATTTCTGAAATTCTGTCAACAGCTTCAGATGTCATTCCTGCATGAAAACCTGCTTCGGCTCTAATAAGAAGTATGTCGCTGTATTTTAATATTCTCAAATTCTTAGCAGTTTGCCCTTTATCGCCATTCCATGATTCGGCAACACTGCTTTGGTATGCTTTGTAATTGTATCTTGGATTATTCCATGTTGTTGGTGCAATAAATCCATCCCATAATACAGATGGTACAAACATTACTGTGGCATCTTTTCTAAGATCTCCGGCTTCATATGAGTTTACCAAAGATAAAGATGGTGTATTAAAGCCCCATCCTAAATCGGGAGTTCCTCTTGGTCCCTGAACATTGGTATAATCGACAAGGCCTTTGGTTAATGTGGCTTGTACTTCATAGATAGATTCCGAGCTGTTTTCTCCTACTTCTCTCCATACATTAGCATAATTTGGAAGTAGTGAATATTGACCAGATGAAATAACTTCACCAGCCATATTGTAGGATTCCAGCCATTTTTCCTGATATAAATAAACTTTAGCTAACAACGCTTGTGCAGCTCCTTTGCTTGCTCTACCTAAATCATTTCCAGCATAGGTGCTTTTAAGAGGTAATCTGTCAATTACATCTAATAAATCAGCTTCAATCTGTGCGTAGGTTTCTTGTTTGGTTTTTCTAATGTAGACTATATTATTGATTGCTTCTGAATCGTTAATGTCAATCTTGGTCGTTACTATTGGGACACCTCCGAAGCATCTTACCAAATCAAAATAAAACAACGCTCTTAAAAATTTCACTTCTCCTATGTATCGGCTTTTTAAGGTCTCATCAATCGTAAATTGATCTAAATAAAACAGTGCCGTATTAGCTCTTCCTATTGCCTGATATCTGCCTTCCCAAACATCACTGAAAGAAATATCAGTTGATGTAAAAGTCAGATTATCCATTTTGCCTTTATCTGTTCCGTAATCGGTTGGTGTAGAGCCTTTATCTGCATCATCAGAAGTTATGCTTGTAATCCCTATCCATGAAAAAGAATACATATTATAATCCAGTTGTTTGCTATAGACGCCATTCACCAACTGAATAGCATTATTTGGATCATTTAAAAAATCATCTACTTCAATAACATCATTTGGCTTCACATTCAAGTCGTCTTCACAACTTGTGATTACTAAAGCAGAAAATAGAAGTATTAGGAGTTTATTGTTTAAAATATTTTTCATATCAATCTTTTATTAAAAACTTACATTTAAACCAAATAAAAATGTTTTATTGGTCGGATAAGCATCTAGCTCTATTCCTGCTCCTTCCAATGGATTTGCATTATCACTTCCCGATATCTCTGGCGAATAACCAGAGTATTTAGTGAATATGAAAGGATTGACAGCTGTTACATACATTCTTATTTTATCAATTTTTTCATAAAATTTGGGTAAAGTATAGCCAAGTGTGATGTTGTTGATTCTTAAATAAGATCCATCCTCTATGTAATAAGTCGAAGGGCGAGGAACTTCATTGAATGGTGCTGGATTTGAACCATTAGGCGTGGATGGTGTCCAGAAACTATTTAAATAATCATATTCTATATTCTCTCCTCCAAATCGCTGTGCTTTTTTACCATTGTAAACTTTATTACCACCGACTCCATAAGCATCAGTTGAAAAATCAAAGTTTTTGTAGTTTATTCCAAAACTCAAACCATAAGTATAAGTCGGCAAATATGAACCAGCAACAACTTTTTCGTCACTATAAGTAAAGTTTCCATCAGCATTTTTCCCGGTAACCTGATACACATAAAAACTACCTAAAGCCTCACCAACGAGAACTTGTTTGGTTGTGTAGCCATTGCTCAAACTTCCTCCGACTAATCTGGCGAAGTATGCGTTATTTGCTTTTAAAAGTACATTCTTGTTATAAGAATAATTTCCTCCAACCCAGTAACTCCAGTTATCATTTATTTTGGTATCCCATCTCAAGGAAACTTCAACTCCTTTATTGCTGACATCTCCAGTATTTACAACGGTTCTCCCTTCTGATATTACATCAGGAAGATCTACGGGTAAAATCACATCTGATGATGTTCTGTCATACAGATCAATTGTTCCTGATAATTTATTTTTTAAAACCTTAAAATCAATACCAAAATCAAATTCCTGCATTGTTTCCCATGTTAAATTAGGGTCAACAGCATAAGGTTGGTAGCTTCCTGGAGTAATGCCCTGATTAGAACCAAAGGCATAATTTGATCCAGGTGAAAAAATCGGGATATTCAATGAGTTAAGAGAATTTGCATTTCCAATCTCTCCATAACCAGCCCTGATTTTAAGGAAATTTATGACTTTAATGTTTTGCAAAAACTTCTCATCACTTACTAACCAGCCAGCTGATATAGAAGGGAAAACACCCCATTTTTGACTTTGCTGAAAAGTACTGATTCCTTCCCTGCGTATAGAGGCTGATAGCATATACCTACCATTATATTCATATTCTACTCTTCCAAAATAAGCAAGCGATACAACGGGTGTGTCTCTATGATTGGTAACAACAGAACCCGGAGCTGTTACAGTATTGTAGGAAGCTAAATCTAAGGACCAATAATTCGATTGATTTGGAACGTTAAACCTTGTTCCTTCCAGATTTTCAAAATTCTCTTTTGTACTCCTAGACATACCGCCAACAACAGTTACATCATGTTTGTCAAAAGTTTTTTTAAATGTTAAGTAATTATCCCAATTGTATTCGTAAGAATCGCTTCTTTTTTGTGTCAGAGTATTGTATTTAACTTCATTGGTACCAAATGAAGCTTCGTAATCATCAATTGTGCTTGTAGCATTTTGTGAAAGGTAAATTTGATCGTTTGGTGTAAAGGAAAAGCCTTTATAAGTATTGTATTTTGCACCAAAATTAGAAGTATATGCAAAATCTCTTGATAATTTAAGTTCGGCTGAAACAGAACCAAAAAGTGTAACGTCTTTATTTTTGTCGTTCGTATAATATAATTGAGCAACTGGATTTCCAACATTATTAAAACGGTCACTTCCATTAATGTCTATTAGTCCCGTTGTTGGATTTCTTAGAGGAACACCCCATCTTCCATTGTCAAAATAAACAGGAACTATTGGAGATTGCCTGTAGGCATTGGTAAAAGCGCTATTTGGCTTGGTAATATTATTAGCAACAGTTAAATTGAAATTTTGCGATATTTTTAATTTATCATCAAGCAATCTAAATTCATTTCTTGAATTGACATTATTTCTTTCATACTGAGTACCTAATAAAATTCCTTTTTCTTTATAATTAGTAGCAGAAAAATAATAATTAGCATTATCACTAGCTCCTGAAACAGATATATGGTGACTAATTACTTCACCTGTATCGGTAATCTCATCAAGCCATTTTGTATTATATGGCTGATCAAAACTAAAGTAGTTGGCATTACCCTGGGCTGTGTTGTTATAATAAGCAAAACGATATGAGTCAGCCATTTTAACTTCGCGTTGGATAAATTTTTGCCCGTAATAAGAATCATAGGAAATCTTCATTTTTCCTTTTTTTCCTTTTTTAGTGGTGACAATTATTACTCCATTTGCTCCTTTTTGTCCATATATTGCAAGTGATGAAGCATCTTTCAAAATATCTAATGAGGCAATTTCATTTGGACTTAATCCATTTAAGCTACTGGCTTCTACCCCATCAACAATATACAATGGATCACGACCACCGAGAATGGTTCCCAAACCTCTGATTCGTATAGAAGGATTGGCACCTGGCTCATCATTAGTCACAATGTTAACACCGGCAGCCTTACCCTGAATTGCCTGAATCGCTGATTGAGAAGGCGTTTTAATAATATCAGCAGCTTTAATTTGTGCAACTGAGCCTGTAATTGAACCCATTTTTTTGGTACCATAACCTATAACAACAACTTCATTAAGGTTATTTGCTTCTGTTTTGAGAGCAACATTCATTGAAAGTGAAGTGACTTTCTTAGTTATTGTTTCATACCCAATAAAAGAAAATTCTAAAACATCTCCAACGCTGGCTTCTATTGTGTATTTCCCATCAAAATCAGTAATTGCTGATTTGCCTGTTGCTTTTACAATAACATTTACACTTGGTAAAGGCAAATTACTATCATCCGTTACTAATCCGTTTATTGTTTGTGAACTGGTTATTGAAGTAAATAGAAAAAATAACATAATACTAAGAATGCCTTTCATAAAATACTTTTTTGGTTTGGTATTGCTAATATAGTCAATTACAACGTTATAGTATGTTAATTCAAATCACTACATTACTACATCAAAATAATATATTTATATTTTAATTAATTGAAATTTAGTAATTTATGATGCTAATTTATAACAAACAACTCATCTGTCAGCTAATTGTTTGATGTAGCTGTGATGAGTTATAAAACAATAAAAAAAGAAGGAAAATATTTGATTATTGATAAAAATATTCGAAAAATTATAGATTTATCATAAATTTAGAAAGGCTTTCGTCTTGGTGAAGTTCCAACTTCTTTCTCAATCTGTAACGATGTAACTCGACGCCTCTAAATGAAATATTCATTAATGGAGCAATTTCTTTTGAGGATAAGTTCATTTTTAGGTATATGCAGAGCTTAATATCCTTTGAAGTTAAATCAGGATATTTTTGTGTGAGTTTATGAACAAAATCTTCGTGGCTTTGTATTAAGTTCTTTTCAAAACTTTGCCATTCATTTTTATTTAGCGCATTGATCTTTATTGATTTCTTGATTTTGTTTTTAAGCTGATTTAAATCATTTTCATTATCAAGAATACTCTGAATACTTTCAATCATTTCTGATTGTTTGGCTATGGACAGTGATTTTCCCGCAACTTCAGATGCTTTAGATTGGACCTGCATCTCTAAAATATGCTTGTCGTACTCTTGTAATTTAAGCTTGTTTTCAGCTGTTAATTCTAATTGTAGAATTTGTTTTTGATGTTTTAGCTCCTCTTCTTTAAGTTTTAGTTTTTCTAAATATCTAATCTTATTCCATTTATAATAAAGATAAAAACTACCCAAAATCAACAATGCATATACAAATACCATCAAAAAAGAAAAATACCATGGTTTATCAACTTTAAATTGATAATTGGCAATTGGGATATAATTCTCTCCATTATTATAATATATTTTTAAACTTTGATTGCCGCTTGTAAGATTATTTAAAACAATATTCCCTGATTTTATAGGTAAAAAAGACTTAGAATCATTTAATTTGTAAAACAATCCAAGACGGTTATAACCATAATATTCAGAAATAATATCAACTTCAACAGATTGATTATACTGTACAGAAGTTTCGCCATCAATCATCTTGCCTTGATAGAATGCTTCTACTTTAACTTTTTGATTATTAATTTTAGAGTTTTTAAGCTGAAAAGAAAAGAAGCCATCATCAAGGTTCATCAATAATTGGTTGCCGTCTCTAAATACTTTCGTATCCTGATTGATTATCTTCCCTTCATAATATTTTTCAGGTATTAAATCCCAAATATAGTTTTCACCAGTTTGATGAATAACATACAATAATTTGTCTTTTAAAACTATAAAGTTGGAATTGTTTACTGGGATTATCTCCGAGATATTTGCAAAGTTTTTATTGAAAATTGCGTTCTTTTCCAGCTTATTAGAAATTGAATTAAAGCTGTACCAAATGTTGTCAATGAAGAACAGAATTTCATTTTTAAAATTAAAAATTTTCACGCCATAGTCATTCCATATCTTATTTTGCTGAGTAATGTTTTCTACTTTTTCAACTTCATATAAACTATTAAATGTAATTCTATACAAACTCCTGTAATTATCTACAGCCCAAAGCTCTTTTGGTTTATTTTGTGCAATATTTTTAATGGGTTTAGTTAAGTCGTCAACGATTTTATACTGCGTAAAATCAATTGGAGAATTGTATAAAATAATTCCGGAATAATTCGCCTGAAAATATTTATTATCATAATCACTTTCCTGAAACTTCCATCCACCGCTTATAGAATTTACTTTTTTAAGCACTTCATTTTCATAAACAAATGTTCCATCGTTGTGACCAATAATGTATTTTGTTCCAATCTTATGAATATCCCAAACCTGCCCTTGAGAATTTGGCAGCAACTGTAGTTTTTTATCCTGATATTTAAAAACACCATGGTTTGAACCTAACAAATAACCGTTTTCAATAGCTGCTAATGCATAGACAGAACCCAGAACACCAGTGTTATCAGAAAAAATAGTGTATGGTGAATTGATTTCAACATGTGAAATTCCGTTGTCTAAGCCTAACCATAAGTCGTTTTCTTTGTCAAAACCAATACAAAGCACCGAATTGTTTATCAGCGAATTGTTTCGATTGATATTCTTATGTGTATTTGATTTTAAATCAATGATGTACAATCCTTTAAAAGCAGTTCCAATAGCCAGTCTGTCCTCATCAATAAACTTTGCTGTAATGATAATTTCTTTCTTTAAAATGGAATTTAACTCATTGTTCCATTCTATTAACTTGCCATTTTCTTCAACAAAAACTCCATTTTTTTGAGTGAACACATAGGTTTTATTCTTGTTTTTTGCAATACAGTGAACAATACTATTCTCTAAACCCTGCCACTTCGTTACTTCAGTAAAAGTCTTGTTTTCAAACAGATATACGCCATCATTTACCGAAGCAGCATAAATTTTATCATCAACAACAAAACAATAGGAAATCTGAAATGGAATTCTAATTTTTTCAATTTTACCATCAGAATAAATGAAAAGTTCGTTAAACGATTGGAAGTAAATTTTGCCCTGATGCTTGAAAATTTTCCAAATCTCTTCATTGATAGATGCGCCTGTGAAAAGCTTTTTGTTTTTACTCAATGAAGAATAAATCATTTTACCGGAAATTCTTTTCCAATACCCAAATTCATTATAGGAACCCGTATATACTTTATCACCATCAACAAAAACCGAACGCAGGATTGTCTTGTTTGGCAAAGTATACTTTTCCCATTTTACGCCATTATAACGTAAAAAATAATGATTATTGGCAAAATAAAAGGCATTGTCATTTCCTTGAGCTAAGCTCCACACTTGATTGTCGCCAAAATAATTTGACTTCGTGAAATTTTCTACAAACGGAAGCAGTTCCTGAGATTGGACTGTATAAATGGATGTTAGCAGTAGGAAATAAAAAAATATCTTTTTCACAAAATTAGATTTGACAATCCAAATGTAAAAAAGATATTGCATTAAACCCCAATTTTATAGGAAACAAACAAATGTAACCGCTGGGAAATTAACTATTTTCCATCAACATAATCCTGAAGATATGCAAAACGCTCTGTTAGTTTTCCGTTTTCGGTAATCTTGGCGCGTTGCAAAATTCCATCTTTATCATTGTTGAAGAAAGCCGGAATGACATGTTCCATAAACATTACGCCAAAACCTTCGCTGGCATCTTTTGGTAATTCACAGGGTAAATTATCAACAGCCATAACCATTATTGCTCCTGGATGCATATATGAAACTTCCTTGTTTCCTATTGGTAAATAACCATAAAACGGTTCAGCAATCGTTGATGATCTTACAGTGCAGGCAATTGGCCCGTCAACATCACAAGAAATGTCAGCAACAACTTTAATTTTACAATCTGGCGACTGAAGCATTTCCTGAGTAAGAATATCCGGCGAACCATTTCCGTGAAAATGTCCAGCCATGAAAACATCGGTAACTTTGGCAAAACGTTCAAAGTCTGAAGTATATGCTTCCGGATGTTTATAAAAATCGTTATTATCTTCTACTTTATTTCCATCAATTCGTTTGTTATAATCCAAAACATCGATTTGCGTATAAACAGCTTCTGAATATATTTTGTTTAAGAAATCCTCTGGAGAAACCTGTTTTAGTTTCATTCCGTCAAGAATTTCCTTTGCGCCCATGCCAACCTTGCCATGACCAGTCAAAACAATTTTTATGTTTGGCAGAATTTGTCTTTTCAATCGAACGATTAAATCTTCTTTTGTTTGTAAAGTTTCGGCTTTAGGCAGATTGAACAACTCAAATTTTATCCCAAATGCTCTAAAACCATTGTAAGCTCCAACAATTCCGGCATAACGACCAAAACCAATCAATCTTCTGTTAGATGAATCAACTATCGTTTCATGGTCATATAATTCGATTTTCTTATCTAAAATTGCCTGCAACAACTTTCTGTTATGAACTTGCTTTTTTATAGTATGCGAAAAGAAAAAGTATTTCTTGTTTGGGATTAAATAATCAACCGGGATTTCCTTTACACCAAAAAAAACTTCACAATCTGATATATCATCAGCTACTTCAATACCTAAGTTTTTATAAGCTTCATCATTAAAAACCCTGATATCAGAACTTTCAACTTTGACTATAGCATCTGGATGCTCTTTTTGCAAGCGTACCAATTCTTCAGGTGTGAAAACTACTCTTCTATCAGGTGGATTTTTTCGCTCTTTTATAATACCAAACTTCATGGATGCTTTTTTTTTGTGATGCCAAAAGTAATAGTAACGAAAACGTTTTCAAAACTTTTTTCAATAAATAACTTTTACGCTATTTTATGGTTGTCATTGATTATTACTAACTTATAAATTTATCATAAAAAATTGTGAAAAACCTGTTGATAGCTTTCTGAAAAAGTAACTTTATGGCTTTAATGAATAATTATATTTGTTTTTCCAATATTATTATAATGACATCCAAAATCACCTACTATACTACTCAATTTTTAGCCATTATTCTGCTTACTGTTTCTTGCTCCAAACAAGAGAAAACAGAAGAAAGCATTATTAAGATGAATAAAAACGGCATTCCGGTAATGATGCCTTTACAAGAAGAATTGCCAAAACTTACCAATGCTTTTATCAATGATAAAAAATATGGCGTTGGCCGTTATTTTGAAAAAACATGGTCAGAGAAAAACGATAACGTAGCTTTTTTGGTAGCAAAGAATGGTCAGATAATTTATGAAAATTATATGGGTTACGCCAATAAAAGAACTGGCGAAATGATTTCTAAAAACATGCCGTTGCATATTGCTTCCGTGAGTAAAGTATTGACTTCTACAGCTGTCCTGATGCTTATTGATGCAAAAAAAATTAAGCTTGACCAAAAAGTAAATACAATTATCGAGAACTTTCCTTATCCTGAAGTAACAGTTCAAACGCTGCTTAATCACCGTAGCGGAATGAGAAATTATGCCTACTTCACTTTTGAAAATGGCAATTGGGATAAAAAACAAAACCTGACCAATGAAGATATTGTAAAGGTTATAGTGGATAAAAAAATTACGTTGGAAAGACCAACCGATACCGGATTTGGCTATTGCAATACTAATTATGCAATGCTGGCTTTAATTATTGAAAAGGTTACCGGATTAAAATATCCTGAGGCAATGAAAGAGATGATTTTTGCACCACTTGGCATGACAAATACATTTGTTTTTGACATTACTAAAGACCGTGACATCATTGCGCCATCATACAAAGGAAATAATGTAGAGATTGGAATTGATTACCTGGATGGGATTTATGGTGATAAAAACATTTATTCGACGCCGAGAGATTTATTGAAGTTTGACAAAGCCCGTTACGCTCCTTTTTTCCTGAATCCTGATTTGATAAAAAAGATATACACCGGTTATAGCCATGAAAGCAAAGGAATACGAAATTATGGCTTAGGTATCCGAATGACTGAATTTGAAAAAAGTGAGCCTTTTTATTATCATAATGGCTGGTGGCACGGAAACACTTCTTCTTTTATCAACTTGAGAAAAGAGAAGGTCACAATTATAGTTTTATCTAACAAGTTTACCAGAAAGACTTATCAAACTAAAAAACTTGCCGCGCTTTTTGGTGATTATCCATTTAAGTTGGATGATGATGGTGAAGAGTAATATGCTGAAATTCAACTCCACCTATTTTAGGTTGTTCTCACTGATTTTTACTATCGAAGTACTGATTGCACTTTATGTTCACGACAACTTTGTACGCCCTTATCTTGGCGATGTATTAGTAGTGATTTTAATCTATTGCTTTATAAAGTCTTTTCTAAAATTAAAAGTCATACCTACAGCTATTTTTGTATTGCTATTCGCCTTCACAGTTGAGTTTCTTCAATACCTAAATGTTGTAGAAAAATTAGGTTTGCAAAATTCAAAAATCGCCAGAACCGTTATCGGAACTTCATTTTGTTGGGAGGATATTCTGAGTTATATCGCGGGAATATTTGTTGTGATTTTAGTTGAATTATTTTTCAGAAAGAAATAAAAAACCTATCCTTTCGGATAGGTTTCATTTGAATTAAAATTCTTTCAGAGATTTAATCGTCATCACCATCGTTTTCTCCGTCGCCGTCGCCATGCTCTCCACCTTCCATTTCACTACATTGACCGAGATGTTGGTTTAAAACTAATGCAAGTGCATTGTTTCCATCTGTATCATCTGAACCAATTTCAATAATACCATTTCCATTGCCATCAACAGCTCCACTCAAATCTACTGTGCTTAATAATTGATTTAAATCAAAATTGAAAACCAAATCGAAAGAATTGTTATTAACTATCAGATTTTGACCCGCGTCTTCATAATCAATCTTTAATTCTTGATCCAAATCATGCCTGAAAACAAAAGGTGTTCCGTTTATTGTACCTCTGATTTCGATTGTTTTGTTATACAAAGTTGAAGTACTTACTAAACTTTTACCTAGTTCTAATTCTACTTCATCATAAGTTCCGTTAGGAACAGCGATTGTAGTAATTGGAGTTGTTTGGTTTAATAAATCTAATTCCCATGGGCCATTTAATGCAACTTCATCGTCGCCGTTAAAAAGACCATCATGATTATCGTCACCGTTGTCATCATTATCATTACCATTATCATTGTCCCCGCTTTCGTTATCTCCGTTGTCATCATCTGATTCTCCATATTTGAATGAGATTTCATTTACGTTGATTTTGAAACTGATCAAGACTACATCACTGTTTAGTGTCGTATTGTTCATTTTCCCAGCAGCTGGACTAGTGTAGGTCGCTTTTCCAATGATTCTCATGTTACCATTTCCTGCTCCGCTTTCACTAGAGCATGATGTCATCATGACAAACAAACCCATAATTGCGATAAGAATTTTTAAATTTTTCATAATATTAAATTTTATTTTGGTGAAAGTAGTCAATATATATGTTTCTGTTCTATTGTTCAGGTTAAAAAACTTAAACTACTTCTCTATAATAGCCTCCTGAATGACTTTTTGAATGTCTTCACGAATGTTTTCTTTAGAAAGTTTATTTGGCAAATTAGAATCGGGATACGTTCTGTTTGATAATAAAACATAAACAATATCGGTTTCCGGATCAGCCCAGGCTATAGTTCCTGTAAAGCCAGTATGTCCAAAACTCGACATCGAAACACAACCGCATGTTGGACCAGCACCGCTTATTTGCTGTTTGTCAAATCCTAAACCGCGACGGTTTCCTTCGGGACAAAACCAACACGTATTAAAATCGTTAAACGTAGCTTCAGAGAAATACTGAATGCCACCGTAATTTCCTTTCTGCAAATACATCTGCATCATCTTGGCGATATCCATAGCATTGGAAAAGATTCCGGCATGTCCACCAACTCCATCTTCCATTGCAGCTTCCATATCGTGAACATAACCCTGAATGACATCATGACGGAAATAATTATCGATTTCTGTCGGAGCAATTACACTTTTATCAAATTTAGTTAAAGGATTAAAAAGTGTATTATTCATCCCAAGTGTTTTGTAGAAATTGTCAGTTGCCAATTCATCCAAATGCCTGCCCATTGTTTTCTCAAGATACTGCTTCAAGATAATAAAAGTGAAATCGCTGTAGCGGTATTCTTTTTTATCAATAAGCGGACTTTCGATGATTCGTTTCATAATAGTATCATGATAATCATCACGTAAATACAAACTATCGGAAACGCGTTTGGTAAATCCTTCGCTATATATTTTGCGATAATATTTGTCCATTGGCATTTTAGCTGAATCTAATGTAGCGGTGTAAAAAGGTATCCACGCCTGCATTCTGCCATAGTGGGACAGCAATTCTTTAAAAGTAATTTTCTGCTTGTTGGAACCTCTGAATATTGGCAGCATTTCACCAAGAGTTGTTTCTAGTGTAACTTTCTTTTGGTCGTAAACCTGCATTATATTTGGCAAAGTAGCAACCATTTTGGTCACAGAAGCTACATCATACAAATCGCTGTTCTTGACTTTTACTTCACCTTCATAGGTTTGTTTTCCAAATGATTTTTGATAAATGACTTTTCCTTTTCGGGCAACCAAAACCTGCATGCCTGGTGTCATTTTACCATCAATGGCTTTTTGAGCATAGGTTTCAATCTGTTTGAGTTTCTCTGAACTCATCCCAACACTTTCCGGTGTTGAAAAGCCCAAACGATTGAGTTTTTGAGTTGTAATTCCGTCACCAGCTTTTAATGTGTTATTGATAGAAACCGGAAGCAATCCTTTTGCGCCGATTGCTCCAAAAATCAATTCGGCTGAAACTTCCTGAGCTATATCTCCATTTTGATACGAAACGATTACACCTGGTAATTCATTAAAATTCAAAATCCTTGATAATGAATAAGGTTTGGCAAAACAATCAATAATAACTTTCTTTTTAGAGGCAATAGAATCTATTATCTGCAAGTCAGGAACTGTCAGCTCCGGAGCTTTCCACCAGGATTTATCCGATTTATGGTAACCAATGATTACGGTTTCATAATCCTTTAGTTTCGTCATTAACGTATCGATATTGGTATCTGAAACTTCAGTAACTTCGGTATATTTCTTTAAAGTTTTGACAAAAGAACTATTGGTATCATCACCCAATTTTACGTAAGCAATTTTCTGATTCAGATTTTTAATAGGCAGGATGTTTCCATCATTTTTTACAACGGTAACTGCATTTTCGTACAATTCATATTGCAAAGTCTCGTTTGATTTCGGATTCAAATCGTTATACAGATTGATGCCTTCGATTGATTTGTACTTATTTAATCCAGCTTTGAATTTGTAGCTCAAAATCTTCTTAACCGATTGTGCTAATCGGGAATCCGAAATAAGGCTATCCTGATAAGCCACACAAATTTTCTCTGCTGCAAGTGGTACATTTTCTGCAAAAAGCAAAATGTCATTTCCTGCCATAAATGCCTCCAAATCAATATCGCCCGGGCTTCTGAAATTACTTGCGCCTTTCATATTCAGAGCATCTGTAAAAATCAAACCGTCAAAACCCAACTCTTTTTTAAGCAGATTCGTAACGACATCATAAGAAAGTGAAGTTGGAAAACCTTGTCTTGGTTCAAGGCTTGGTACATTCAAATGTGCTACCATTACAGAAACCAGACCTTCATCAAACATTCGTTTATACGGATACAACTCTACTTTTTCTAAATGGTCACGTGAAGCGTTAACTATTGGCAAAGTACTGTGCGAATCTGTAGCTGTATCTCCGTGTCCGGGAAAATGTTTTCCTGTTGAAAATATTCCCTGACCTTGTGCTCCATTCATCAGTGCAATCGCATGTTCGGTCACATTGACTTTATTTTCACCAAACGATCGGTAACCGATAATTGGGTTTTTTGGATTGGTGTTGATATCTAAAACCGGTGCAAAGTTGAAATGAATTCCCATTCTTTTGCTTTCTTTGGCAAGGCTAACTCCAACTTTCTCAACCAATTTTAAATCTTTAATCGCTCCCAAAGTCATATTAAAAGGATAACGAAAAGTTGAATCGATTCGCATACTCAAGCCCCATTCGGCGTCAATCCCAATAAACAAAGGCACTTTAGCAAGTGATTGGTATTTGTTGGTTAGCTGTGCCTGACGCATTGGTCCGCCCTGAAAGAATATTAATCCTCCAACTTTATTCTCGGCAACCAATTTTTCAACATCAGCAACATGAGCAGCATCTTTGTTAGAATAAGCAGCAACCATAAAGAGTTGGCCTACTTTTTCATCAAAACTCATTTGATTGTAAACGCTATCTACCCAATGAGTTTCGAGAGCAGTTTCCGGGAAAAAGTTTTTCCTTTCGGATTTTGGAATTGGAATATAGGTTTCATTATCGATTGGTTCTTCAATTTGCTTGTCAGCGATAACTTCCGGTTTTGCTGCAATCGCAGGCGTTGGCTTATTTTTGGTTGACGAACAATTCGTAATCAAAAATAGCAATCCTATGCATAAACCTATACTGAATAAAAACCTTTTCATAGAATTTAGGGCTTAAAAGAAACGGCTGTGCCAGCTTTCACCAGCAGGAACTTCCCAGTTTTCATTAAATTCTTCGATACTATTCACCAAATTATTAAAAACAATAGTATTGGCTGTCACGGCTTTTTCTTTAGCCATTCGTTTAAAATCAATCAACGATTTGTGAGCAATATGATCTCCGTTTTTAAACGTCACATTCATTTTATCTAACAAATCAACCTGATATTTTTGTTCCAAATTTTGGATAAAACCGACAGATGAATCTATAGAACAACCTGTTGCCTGCTGCACTTCCTGATTGACAGCAAGAATTATAAAACGATTGTATTTCAGTAGATACGAAGCTTCTAATCCAGTTCCGTGAGCTGCCCAATTTTCGATAAATGCTTTTAAATCATTTTCGATTTCAGTCATTTCATCATCTGAAAATTTTCTATTGGATTGGTAAATCCAAATTTTAGAATCTTCGGGTAAGTTTTCAAAAGGAACTAACATTTTATTTAGGATTTAAGAATTGGGATTTAGGATTTATAAGTCTTGAGCATTAGCAATAAGCTCAGCAATATCCATTACTTTTACTTCGCTTTCTTTTTCTTTGGCTTTTACACCATCGGTCATCATGGTGTTGCAGAATGGACAACCCGCAGCAATGATTTCAGGTTGGGTTTCTAAAGCATCTTCTGTTCTTTCCACGTTGATGTCTTTGTTTCCCGGTTCAGGTTCTTTGAACATTTGGGCACCACCGGCACCACAACATAAACCATTGGCTCGAGAGCGTTTCATTTCTACCAGTTCAGCATCCAATTTTTGGATTAACTCTCTTGGTGCTTCGTACACATTGTTAGCTCTTCCAAGATAACATGGATCATGAAACGTGATTCTTTTTCCTTTGAATTGTCCGCCTTCGATAGTTAATCTTCCGCTGTCAAGTAAAGATTTCAGAAATTGGGTGTGATGAACTACTTCATATTTTCCACCCAATTCAGGATATTCATTTTTCAGGGTATTAAAACAATGTGGACAGGCAGTTACGATTTTCTTAGCTTCGTATGCATTCAGAACTTCAATGTTCATCATGGCCTGCATTTGGAACAAAAATTCATTTCCCGCACGTTTTGCCGGATCACCAGTGCAGCTTTCTTCCGTACCCAAAACAGCAAACTCGACATTCGCCCGATTTAGAATACGCACAAATGCTTTAGTGATTTTTTTTGCCCTGTCATCAAAACTACCAGCACAACCAACCCAAAATAAAACTTCCGGTTGTTTGCCTTGAGCCATCATTTCTGCCATCGTTGGCACATTTAATACTTCTGACATTTTTTAATGTTTATATGGTTATTTGGTTTTTGTTTATTTGAATTACCAAATCAACAAATTACCGAACATTACTCATGATGCTCGTCATCGAACACCTGAATGGTTACTTCTTTGTCTACTAAATCGGTAAATTTTCCTCTGTAACGGGTTGCTTTTACTAAGTGATTGTCAATCCAGTGGTAGTTTCCGCCACGTGGTTTTCCGAATAAAATTCCATGGTATTTAAACCCGTGTTTTTTCAGCCAAATCTCAGTATATTCTCTGTGTGCTTCCGTTCTTGAAGTAAAGAAGAATATGATGTGACCTTCGTCATACCACTTATTCAATGTTACCAATGCATCAGGATAAACCTCTGCAGTCAGCATTCTTTCCGGTTCTTCGTTTGGAATATCATCACAAACAGTTCCGTCAATATCGATTAAATAGTTCTTAATTCCTTCTGGTAAAATCGGACTTAAATGCTGTCCGTTTTGGGTAATACTTTGCAAGCTCTTGTCAATGTCTTCCGCTTTCATTTTTTTACTTTTTATATTTCACATTCATTAGACAAATTCCCAAGTCTCACAT
>NZ_JBDSMB010000018.1:0-29068 GCF_039916025.1 Flavobacterium sp. | reverse complement strand
ATGTTTATTGAAATTATAATTATTCATAAAGTAATTTTTTAAAGTAAACACATTCAAAGATAACAAAATCACCGAAAAAGATTAAAAACAGAGAAATTTTTTCGGTGTAAACTTGTATATAGTTACCAAGATAAAAATTCTTGCGAAACGTGAACGTGAACTTACAACAAAATTCGCAATTGCGAGAAACAGCTGTTATATGCCGTTTGATTATTTCTTTAGGAACTTCAATAATTTTTCGGGCTCTTGTCTATTGTCCCAAAAACCAGTAATTATTACTTTGGTTTCACTTGTCTGATAAAGTATGCTGTAATGGCCAAGAGAAACTGCTCTTGTATTTTTGAAATCTGTCTTTTTTCCTAAATCGGGATTATGCTTTAAAAGATTTGTTCTCTCTTTTATTTTCTCATTTAGTTTTTTGGCGTAGGTTGTGCTTTGGTTTCTTTCAATCCAATATTCAAAAATATAGTTACGTTGTCTAATTGCAGTTTCGGTCCAGTGAATTGTTAACTGAGCCATTTAGAATCTCTTTTGTTTAATTCAGATTCTGAAACCAACTTTCCATCTTCTATATCTTTTTCACTCATTGATAACATTTCAATTTGTTCTGTTGAAAGTACAATTATCTCTTCTGATTGTGTTGAATCAAAAATATTTTTAATTGCATCTAATAGTCGCTCATTTCTGGTAGCTAAAATTCTGTCTATTAAACTGTTTTTTATATTTTCTAAAGCATTCATAATTTCTATTTTTTAGTAAAGGTCTAAATTTACTGCGAGATTTCCAAATGGCTCATAACGTTCCGCCGCTTCTCGTCAGTTGCGAGGTTCGGAACGAATTATTTTCTGTTAAAGATAAAAATTATTGCGAAACGTGAACGTGAATTTACAACAAAACTCGCAATTGCGAGAAACAGCTGTTATCCTGATAATAAACATTGACGTTTCAATTTGCGTTTAAACTACCGTATTTATTGACTTCTTTAAAATAATCGATTCAAAAGGACGTAAAAAAAAGCATTCAAATGCTTGTTTTGTTGTACCTATTGTTGTACTTTCGTTTTCGATTGCTCCGAATTGCATTCCCTTATTTTATGGGCATTCGCTCGTTTGCATCGCATTACAAATATAGTATAACATTTGAAAATATCAAAAAATGGCATCAATAAAGTTAATTTTAAGAACGCATCAAGCAGACCAAACGGGTCATTCTCCTTTATATATTAGAATAATCAAAGATAGGAAAACTAAATTCATTACCGCTGGCGTGAAGCTTAAAGAAACCGAATGGGACGAATTGAAACAGAAAGTAAAAAAGAACCATCCCAACAGCGCACGAATGAACGCTGCACTTTCTCAAAAAATTGCCGATGCAGAGGGACAAGTTGCGGATATGGAACGCAAAGTAAAATCTATTTCAGCCAATAAATTGAAAGATGCTATCAAAGGTAAAGACATCCCCAATTTTTTTGAATACACCTACAGGCGATGTGAAAAAATAAAATCCAATGTTTCGGTAAGCACCTATAAAAATTACATTACCTATACTGAAAAGTTTGAAAAATGGATAGGGACTAAAGATGTATGTTTTGACGATATTACGGTTTCGGTTTTAATGGATTATATGAGTTATATGGGTGGCGAATTGAATAACAGCAACACTACTCAAAGACATTCGGTAATGATTTTAGCGATAATGTTTAAAGAAGCCATAAAAGAGGATATTATCCCCGAATATATGTACCCATTTACTAAACTGACTTTGAAAAAAAATACAGGAAGTAGAACGTTTTTGAATAAAGACCAAATAAGCCAATTAATTGATTTTCCTGTAGAAGAGGGTTCAACAATGGAACTTGCAAAAGATTTGTTTCTCTTTTCTATTTATGGGGGAGGATTGCGTTTTAGTGATGTTATCGAATTGCAATACCGACATTTTTTTGCAGAGGAAAACAAAATCAAAAAAACGATAAATAAAACCGTTAACAGAACCAAAGCAGAGCATCAGTTTAAAATTGGAAAAGTAGCGTTGGATATTATCGAGAAATACAAAAAAGAAAATGCTACTGAAACGGATTTTATTTTCCCTGTAATCAAAAGCAAGGAATTGTATCTGAAAAATAGAGATTACCGATTTGAAGTAAAAGAAAAAGCCAACAGCTCGGTTAATTTTCAATTAGGCAGGATTGCTAAAAAATTAGAACTACCTTTTAGTTTATCCTTTCATTTAAGCCGTCATACTTTTGCCACCAATGCACTTAATAATGGAATGAGAATAGAACACGTTTCAAAATTAATGGGACATCAAGATATTAGAACAACACAGGTTTATGCAAAAATCCTAAATGAGGAATTGGATAAAGCGGTGGACGAATTTATTTTTTAACATTTAATACTTTTTAATAATTTTTTCCGTTATATATTTGTTGCACAATTGAGGCAAAAATGAGTTAGTTTATAAAAAAAACCCTTTTTAAGGGTTTTTTTTTCGATACAATGTGAGGGAAATTCAATAAATGCTACTAAAGAAACCAAAACAAAGCGAAACCAAACTAACACTTATTTGAACCCTAACAAACCCCCTACAAAGCCAGTTCCCTTTGCGGAACTTGTGGCAGTATCTCCAACAGAGTCCACAAACAAAAATTTAGATGTACTTATTGAAGAGCAAATTACTTTAGAAAATTATTGCAATGCTTTAATCGATAAACTTCTAAAGCTATCGCAAACCCAGTTTTTAAATTTTATAAATCATCAACTAGAGCAGGTAAAATCTCCTTTGGATTGGCTAGATAGTTTTGATTTGTTGATTGCTGAAAATGAAAAGCTATTTACTGAGAATGGAATGTTGTTTAAATACAACAAGCTATTTAATCTCATTGAAAAGAAAAGAGATTTATTGCAATGCTCAACTGTTAAACCAAGTAAACCTACCATTGCTAAGAGATATATCAATGCCGAGAGTGAGGACAGGTATTTTTCATTTCATGAAATTAAAAAACAACTTAGTATCCTTGAAGACGATAACGAAAAGATACTTTTATTGACCAAAGAAAAACACGAATATAAACAAGCTAATATTGAGTTCCTAAATCAAAAAATACCTTTATTTGATAAGCAATGTAGTAAAGAAATCGAACAGATTTATGAAATGCAGACTATCAAAAGTTCTATCGATAAATTAAAGCCTGCAACGACTATCCACCCCAGCAGTTTTAATAAATTGCAATTCAATTGCAATGTCAACCAGTTTGTAGATATATTTTACCAATTATCCCGCGAGTTATTTGTTGATGGGAAGCCTATGATTGAAGGGAATATGAATGATATGGCAGCAATGATTGTAAGCACATTTCTTGATAAAGACGGCAGAGAACTCAACCCAATGAGTGTTCAAACTATTCTCAAGCCCTCAAGAGAAGACAAACGCCCCAACACAAATAAGAGAATAGATATAAAGAAATTGCTGTAAGTAAAAAAGTCCCCAAACAATTTGGGGACTTTTTTTTTATTGTTCAAAAACCAACAAAAAATCAATCAAAAAACAGACTTTCAGGCTTCATTTTGACTACAATCTTATCATATAGTAAACAGTCCCCTTACTTCAAAACTAGCCTCACTTTTTTTCAAATGACTTTACTCGGGAACTCCACTAAAACAAGGGTTTTACAATAAACAAAAAAAAACTTAGTCCCCGGGGACTAAGTGGGGACTAAAAGACTTTTTCAATACCCTCACATTTGCCTCATAAATTTTTAATCTTTTCAAAAATGGAGGTATATATCTTGTCCAAAGCCCAGTTTTCAGAACTAACCACAAGGTTAGATACATTACAAAGTTTAATCAGCACCCAACCCGACACTTCAAAAAAAGTCATTATGGATAATGAAGAGTTCTTGAAGTTTATGGGTATCTCCAAACGTACTGCTCAATGTTGGAGGGACGAGGGCAAAATATCATTTAGCCAAGTAGGAAATAAGATTTACTACAAAATGGCTGACGTTGATAAGCTACTGGCAGAAAACTACAACAAATCATTTAGGAAATAATTGCAATGATTCTTCAATTCATTGCAATTGTGCAATTGAATTCATTGCAAAATAAAAATACACGCACGGCAATTAGCTGTTGAGCCTTGAAGCAATGGCGGTAAAATAAACGCCATTGCCAAAGGTTAAAAACAAAAACCCTATGACTACAAACACTCATCAAAGACTTGATAACAAGGTCTTTTCTATGGCATCTACACTTTTTGGCTTCGGCGAGAATGAGGTCAAAGAAACAGCAAAAACGCAACTTACAGAACCATTGCAATTGTCAGGCAGAATTATTGCAATTTATCCCGCCATCATTGAAGAGGCTTTTTCCAGTACTATGGATAACTACCGCAAATACATTGCCAGTTACAACTTTAAAACTTGTGCTGAGAATGAACTGATACAAGCGCACAATCATTCGGTAAAAGAATTTTGTAAAAGCAATAAACTAACTGAGATTCAGACAGAGTATAAAAGGCTGTTCTTGCTTCACAACGAAAAGAATTGCAATGCCAGAAACTACAATGAAGCAGTTACCCAGTTCTGTACTGATTATGGAATCATAGTAGAAAAAAAGAAAATCCAAACCGTGAAATACGCTACCGAAGTTGTATTTCAAAATCTGTTGCATCTGTATAACTCCCAACTGATGAAACGCAATGAAAAGTTTATCAAAGGAGGTATAACATCAAAACGCCCAATAGAAGAGTTTAAAATCAATTCTTTTCTAGTTACCCAGTTGAAGCGAAACGAGGTTATCAGTATTGCCATTTGCTCTAAAACGGTTCGCAATCACAGAAAACGTTTAGAAGAGGCGGGCGTCTTTGTTGAGTACCATTTTGCAGGGGCAAACAGACCAGTTGAAGTACATATCAACCCCGAAATCCTAGTGGTTTTGGATGTATTTACCTCGAAATTGAAAAGGTCTGAAAACAAAGAACTTAGACTTACGTTTTGGAATGTTTTACCTGATAACAATGAAAGTACAAGAACATTTATAAATGAATATAAAAAGAATGAGAATGTTGAAAACATTTCTCAGGATTTTAGGAGTTCGAGCGAAGCTCTCACGCCTTCTCATTTGTTTTTTACAGGAACACACACCAGCAAAGAAGCTATTTGCACTAGGGGGGCGCGGGGCGAATCGCAGACTAAAGAAAAAACACTATCGGACAAACTGCAAGAGTTAATCCTGCACCCACAGGAATTAGCTGTAAACCTTGCCAATGGAGACTATCACGATTATAAACCTATCGATATACGCTATTTGTACAAAGAAGCTTTCAGCGGAACGCTAACCAATGAAGAGTTTAGAGAACTGGCAATACAGGACTTTTTTAAATCCATATCTAAAATTTACAAATCATCTACACCCTTTGCAGGAAGCTTTAAAAAAGCCATCAATCTGTACTATCAAAACAAGTGGATTGCTTTTACTGGAAACAGTTTTAACAAAAGTGTATTAGTGGATGAGATTAGTCAAATTCGTTGGCGTATCGAATGGGCTAGAAAATGGTTTGTCAAAAATGAATTTACGCCATTATTCCCATACGATTATTTTGATATGACCAGAAAAACTTCAAAAGAAGTTGGATTTGAGTACACTAAAGCCAAGTGGAATGAGCATTTAACAGCCATTGCCAAGTATGATGCACTAAAGAAAAAACAGCAAAGTAGTGTAACCAAGCGCAAAGAGATTATAAACTACTCCAAAAAGTGTGAAAATGCGCTAAACCGCTTCTTTAAAAATAAACTAACCTACAGCCAATTATTTGATTATGTGGAGCAGAATTTACCAGTACAGTACTTAGAGAAATTGCCCGATTTAATTCTTAAAAAATCACTCAAAGCCAATGAAAAAAGCATTGCAATTACAGAAGAAGAGGCAGTAAAATATAGCTTTTATGAATTTTAAAATTTTAGCAAATGCCAGTATTTAAAAAAGAAAAATCCAAGATTAAAATGGTAATTCTAACCAAAGGCAGGGATGATAATTTGGTTTGGCACTCCCCAATTAATCAGAACCACAGAAAGGAAGAGGATATTATTAAAAGTATGCTAACCCGCCTAAAAAGAAGGGAACTCTTTAACCGAGTTAATGTAGTCCAGTTTTATACAAATAATTTATTAATCGCAGAATTTAAGTATTCACTATGAAGATAGTTTTAAAGAAAATCAAAAAAGAGAATATTGTTATTATTCAATCGGAACTTTTAAAGTTCATCAGGTACAAAGTAGATACAATTTCCCATTGCAATGATTATGAAAAGTATTGCAATGACATCATTGTAATCGATGTACTCCAAAGTATGTTTTACATTTTCAGAACCAAGATTGAAAGCCCAAAACGGTTAGCAAATATTGCCCTTTCCCCATCACAAGCGGTTATACTTCTATTCTGTTGTCAATGGAAAAGAGAAGACAGAACGCAAGAGCAAAGATTTGCGATGCAGACTATATCGGATGTATTACACGAGAAACTCGTAAATATTTGAAGTTATGGCAAGTGAATTAAGTGCAGGTAAAAAATCACTCTTTCCCACTAATGCGATTATCAATAGAAATTTTATAATCCGAGTGCTAGAGAATCCAAAAAGTAATTCTGTAAAAAACACCAAGCTCCGAACGGCTAACACCATTTCAAAACTGATAAATGATGAAAAACTTAAAATGAAGCTATTTGAAAAGGTATTAAACGGCAAAGCAGACAAATACACCTTTCTAATTAGAAACCGCCTTAGAATAGATTTTTGCTCAAAATAACTAACAAAATATTAATACAATGAAATTTAAAAACCGCCTTAAAATAGTCCGCTACAATTTGTTTGCCGTAGCCTTATGCTTTGCAATTATTCTGACTGCACCATTGCAATTTTTGGATTTTATCATACTGGGTAAAAACAGGATATTACAATTTTTGGAATCGCACGTTTTTAAAACGCTATTTAAAATAAATGATTTAAAGGTTAACCAGCAAACAAGTCCAGAAAATGAATAGCAACAACAAAAAACCGCTACCCCACGCCGTTACAAAATCTGAATTGGTTGATATGTATTGCGACCAGTTCAGCGAGACTAAAATAAGAAAGCAAATCAATGAAATTCTAAAGGAGAAGAATATATCAAAAGACACTAAAATAGTACCTCATTTAGAGTTTATGGAGTTTGTAGAAACATATGGACTGCCGAAAGGGTATTATCTTGATGATAGTAGTTGATTGCAATTTTATTGCAATGCTATTGAAAATTCATTGCAATAATACCTTGCCGTACCTTTCAATACCTTACCGTACTTAAAAAATCATTGCAATACCTTACCATACCTCGCCTTACCTAAAGGCGGGGTTTTTTTATTTCAAACATTTGCATCAGAAAGTTACAGGATTTAGAAATGACAAAAGAAGAGATAAACGTAATTCTAAAGCGCAGGATAAAAAATGGAGACGAGTTTAACCATTTAATCGAGAAACCTAAAAATCAAAAAGTAAAACTTCAAACGGGAGATACATTTTATTCGGTTTCAATAATGAGTGTTTGGGCGAAGACTTTTTATAAGCAAGTAGCCAAACTATCGCAGATTTTAAAAGGGAAAACCATTAAAGAAACGTGCGATAAGATACACTACTTCTTATTCTACGACATCCAGTATCAGGCTGACGGAGTAACGCAAAATATAAGAAGCCCAGCTAATAGTTGGTTCAACCGAAGAGAGGGAATTGATTGTAAAAGCTACTCGATTTTTGCCAGTTGTGTACTGCTGAATTTAGGGATTAAGCATTACATCAGGCAAATCAAACAGCCCAATTTTAATCCGAAGCAGTACACCCATGTTTATGTTGTAGTGCCGAATAATCAAACAAACGGAAAACTGGAAGATGGCTATCGTGTAATTGACGGAACAGTACAGAGTAACAAAGAACCAAACTATACCAGTAAAAAAGATGTTTTTATGAGTTTAAAATTGCCACATATCGGGCTTAACTGCCCAGTGCCAAAAAAGGGATTAAAAGGTACACCAAGTAAAACCAAAAGGAGTACAACAACCAAAAAAAGCAGTAATCAAACTAGAGGAAGATTTCCTTTTTAAACAATAAGCGTATGATAATATTAGAAGAACAAACAGGGTTAAATGCTGGACTAAATCGAGGATTTAAACTTGGCAAGATGCTCAAAAAGAACATCAGGTTAAAAAACGTATCTATTAAAAATGCCATTAAAGTGGGTAAAGTTGCAATTCCATTAGCTACTACAGCAATGAGTTTTATTCCCGGAGGCGGTATAGCAGGAAAGATACTTGACAGCAAAGCAGGTAAGCTTTTTACCAAAATTAAAAGTAGCAAGGCTGTCAAATTTGCCACAAAAATCGGCAAAAGCAAAGTTGGAAAATTCGCCATTAACAATGTGGTAAAGCCCACTTTTAAAAACGCCGTTTCGGGCGGTGGTTCGGAGCAGGTTAACGATTCTCCCCAAAGTGAAGTAATGCAAAACGCTACTCCTACGCCACAGCAATTGGAAACCATTGCACAGGTTAAAGGAGTACCCGCAGAAACTTTGACAGCGGATGCAGAGACAAATGAAGCTTCGCCAAACGATGCCCAACTAGAGACCATTTCAAGGGTCAAGGATATTCCAGTAGAGAATTTAAAAGATGAGGTTGCCACTCAAAAAGAAATGGCAAAAAATGAAAGTGCTATGCCAACAGACAAGCCTAATTATACTATTCCGATAGTTATAGGTGTCGGTGTTGTGGGTGCAGTTCTACTAGCAACGAGTTCAAAAAGTAATCAATAAAAATAAAAATGAAACAGGAGTTAATAACAATTAGTTCTGCCGTTGCCGTAGGCGCTCTCTCACGAGGACTTACAGGCACAATGACAGAGACATCTTCCAACACAGTAAAAGGTGTTGTTAATGGTGTAGTAGCTGTCGGAGCAGGTTTCTTGGCAGTAAAAGTAAAAGGGAGTGATAGCAAAAGTTCCCTTATGAGAGGTTCAGCAATTGGGGTTTCCATTGCTCACGGATTAGAAGTGGTAAAGAACATTTTTTCATCTGAAAAAATTGCCTCAAAACTTTCTTCAGATAGCGCAATGGGAAGATTTATGCAAAAAGCAGCGGGACTTTCGGGAGCAGTAAACGGACTCAATGGGTACATCGATGGCTATGGGAATTATCACGAAGACGGATTGGGCGGTTACATTGATGTAAACGGCAATTATGTAGAAGATGGTTTAGGTGGTTACAATGAGGAAGACGGACTAAACGGCTACTATGACGAGGCAGGAAACTATATCGAAGATGGTCTTGGAGGATATGAGGATGAAGATGGTCTTGGAGCTTATGAGGACGAAGACGGTTTAGGAGCCTATATCGATGAAGACGGTAATTACATGATGTAATCCAAAAAAAGAAACAAAAATTTAATTCAAACAAAAAAAATGGAAAATAGAAATCCACAATTGCAAAGAGCAATCAAAGTTTTAGGAGCAAGACAACGCCAACACGCACAAGCTGTACGACCACAAGCAACCAAATTAGTAGATAAAACATTCTACTTAAATGTAAAGGTTGACGGAATGAGTGGGATTAACCAACTGGTTGATTCCAATACCAAAAAATTAGTCGGAGTAACCAACTTTGACGGAAACCTTTTAAACTCTGGGCGTGATGTTGTTATTGATTCTGTCCGCACCTTGTTTACAACAGACGGTACAGATGTAACGAATGCTAACTGGCAAAATACCGACAGAATACCGGCACAATTGCAAAATGCTGATTTAAGACTTATCCAAACAAACGATATGCTTATTGATTTGCCAATGACAGATACTCAAAACTTCAAGCAAGACGACCACAGACCAATTGCCACTACTCCACTTTTAAGAGCAAAAGAAGAGTTTAAACTGGAATTGGAGTTTCCAAAAGGGGTTACAGTTCCAGTTGGAAAACCACTTTTTATGAGATTGGAGTTTAGAGTAACAGAAGCAAAAAAATAGTATTCAAAAACCCCAAAAAAGCCATAGTTCAAGGGCTATGGCTTTTAAAACTCAAAAGACATGAGACAAATTCAATACGTTGTAAAAGCAATAATAAGACCAGGAGAAAGTGATACATCGGTAAACTTTAAACTGCCTACAGGTTTTACTACAGGTGCAGCACTTTATACCAATGGAGTTGAGAAATCAAGTAGCGCAATGGCATCTGTTGAAATGAAAGACGATAACAGTATTGCAATCATTCCATCGGTTCATATTGACAACTGGAGACAGTCAAACGGTGGCGAATATGAAAAGAGTTTCAAGCCTTTAAATTTTGATACTGGCAACAAAGATTACTCACTCATTTTCACACTAGAGGACAAACTAGAATCAGACAAACCTCTAAAATTTCATGTGGTATTCCTGTATAATAATAACGTTAAAAAAATGTAGCAAATGTTTGTAGAATCGGCTTTTATAACAAGAGAATTTAGAGAAGAACAAATTCCAATTTTAGAGAATGTTACTTCACTTTGTGTTGTCAATAAAGGCACAAGCATTGCAACAATTAACGGAGTTATTATATACCCAACCCAAAAGCAAATTTTAATTGTGCCTGATGGCACTTATTCAAAAGTGCAGTTAGAGGTAAACTACACAGTTACCAGTAACCGCAAAAAAGGTATTTCGGAGCAAAACAAAATACTACTTATCTACAAGAAACTAATTTAAAATGGAGCAATTAGATGATTTGATGGATAAACTCAACAGCGACAAATTTTGTGCTGTTACGGTTTATGACAGGGATACTTCCAAGCCGATTTTTCGCAATGTAACCCACGAGCAAATAAAGAATGATTACGGTACAGCAGAAGAATTTTTTGAGAAAGTTTTTGCTGAGGGCTATAAAAAGTTAACCCTACAGGAGAAACGCAAAAATGGAGCAAATGCCTTTAAAATGGAGGGCGACACTTTCGATGTCAGTTTTGGAGGTACTACTGAAGCAGAACCGAAAGAAACCGTCAAAAAGAAGAAAAAAAAGAAAATGAAAAGTGGACTGATGGGACTGGGAATGACTGAGATTTTCGATTTGAAAATGCAAGCCTATGACAGAGGCGAACTCGCTAGAAAACTGGAAGAATCACAAAGGGAGAATAAGGAACTCAAAGCCAAAAATGAGGAACTTAATGAGGAGAAGTTACAAAAACGATATACCAAAGAGAGCAACGACAGTTTAAATAATATGCTTTTGGGCGTGGTTAAACAAGCCCCAATTATTTTAAAAGGATTGGGTTTTAATGTACCCGTTGAAGCAACTGGTTTAGGAGTTGCCTCTACTGACAATATTGAGAATGATACTTATTCAGAGGTTAAGAAATCGTTTTTGGAAACTATAAAAAACCTTGATGATGATACGATAGCACTCTTACAAGTGATTTATCAAAAAATCAATGAGAAGAGCGAAAACAATGTTTTCTCTCAAGAATTATTTGAACTATTACAACAACATCAAATGCTGGTATAAATGAGCGCAATGACAATAAAAACAAAGGAAACAAACCCTTTCAAAATACAGAAAAAGACAAAATTGATTCAAGCTCTTGCGGATTTGGATAATGAGATTTTAGAGAAGTTGGTAGAACTTAAAAACTCCCAAAAAGCAATTGCAATGGTTCAAAGTAACGAGAGTTGGCAAACAATCAAAGAGTTCATAATGTAGGTAGTAGTTGGAGTAGCTTGTCTGTAAGCTCCATTTACAGGCAAGTGAAACGACTACAAAGAAATAGCATTGGGTTGGTGTGTAGGATGAGAAGTGTCCATCGCTTAAAGAGTGTGTAAAAACAGAGCCAAAAATTAAGACTAAACAGAGGTTGATTTGAAGTAAAACACATTGGAATATGTGACCTATTTTATAGAGGGTAAAAGTCCTGACCATTTTAAAACTTCACTTCAATATTGAAAAGAACCTTGAAAAAGGAGTGAAACAGATTCTTTGTTTGGTTTTATCCAATGCCAAAAAAAATAAAAAATGAAAAAGCAAGGTTTACAAAATCCCGCAATAATGGCAATTGCTTCATCACCGCAGGGGCAAAAAGCAATAGCCAATACTCTTGATAATGCGAATAATACGGTAAATGCAACCGCTTCAATTGTAAAGGGAGTACTGAAAACAGGCTTTTTTTTAGGGGTTGGTTATTTCGTTTACAAGAAAATATTTAACGGCTTTTCATCACTCACAGAAGACCGAAGAGAAAAGCCAAGTAATATTTCAAGCGGAATGGCAAAGAATAAAGCCGAAGCAATTTTTAATGCAATGTACGGTTTAGGGAATGGTTTTAAATCAGTCAAGCAAAATCTAATGGGAGTTAATCACAACGGATTTATTCGGATTTATAATGAGTTCGGACAGCGGAAAGGAGTTAATCCATTATCTAAAAAAATGACACTCGTAGAATGGTTTTCCGACCAGTTTAACCCTAGCGAACTTATGGAATTACGCTTTTTAATACCACACTTTTTTTAAGATGGACAGTTCAAAAATAATCCCTGTTACCATTGGACTTGCAGGGCTTGGGATATTGCTTTTTGCGGTTTCCCAAACAAGTAAAAATAAAAAAGCAGGTGCGTATCTGGATGCGGGTATATCTGATACGAGTTTCAATGCAAAGGAAGTAGCCACGATGCTATACAATGCCATGAAAGAAGCCAATTTCACTAATGCCGAAAAGCGCAATACCATTTTCACGGCTCTTACCGGAGTAACAGAAGCGCAATTTTCAAAAGTGAGTATAGCCTTCGGCAGTAGGTATTACAACACGCTAACAGGCAACACTTATTTTGCTGTTTGGCAAACTCCAAAAAAGCACCCTTTAAAGTTATGGCTGAGTGAGGAATTAAGCACAGAAGATTACAAATTATTAAAATCAAATTATCCAAAACAATTATAAAATGAGCACAGAAGATAAATTATGGATTGGTGGCGGTATAGCCCTAGCACTAGGCGGTGGTGTCTATTATTTTGTTAAAAAAGGTAAGGATAAGCAACAAGATTACATTGAAGAGCCAATAGAACCTGCAACACCTGTAAAAACCCCAACATTGGCTACCAATCCAATAAGAGTACAAGTACCAGTTAAAACCCAAGCACCAATTAAAGCTACAGTAGTAGCTGACAATTACAGATATAGTATTGGACAGGAAGTAATGGCAACAGGATTTTACGGAACTAAAACCTATGATGCCAGAAAAATGGCTGACGGTAATTACATCAGTGAAGGCATCCGAAAAGCTACTTTCAAAAAAGGCGATAAAATCGGAACTATCATTTGGGTTGGGTTAAGACCTGACGGAACATATCGCTATGTAGTACAAAGAAACGGTGTACTTCTCAATGATATTTATTGGATTGCTGACCAAGATGTAATTAAACCAGTAGGCAGAATATACCCTACAGTTTCATCATCGAGCGTTCCAAATCAGTCAGGAGTTGATAAAGCCAAATTACTAAAAAAAGGAAGCACAGGATTAGAAGTAAGAGCCTTGCAAACACTACTTAAAATCAAAGTTGATGGCGATTTCGGGCGCAATACAGAAAACGCTTTATTCACACAAAAAGGGATTAAACAAATCAAACTAAACGACTTTAAATAATGAATACAAACGGAGCATTATGGCTTTCACTTGCAGTAGCAGGAATTTTAGTTGTTGCCACTTTGGATAATGAAACAAGTCCCGAAGTTAAAAAGGCAGAAGACAAGCCAATTGAAGAACCCAAAAAAGTAGTATTGTAATGGATTTTTTACTCACAAACAGCATCACATTTTTAAGCATTTTTAGAAAATATGCTATCAATACTCCTAGACGGATTGCGCATTTTTTAGCACAGGTTCACGAGGAAAGCGGAGGGTATTTAAAGTTTAATGAGAGTTTGAATTATACTCCGCAGGGACTTATTAAAACTTTCGGAACTAATCAAATATCAAGCGCACAGGCAAACCTTTACGGCAGAACTGCAAAGCACAAAGCCAATCAGGAAGCCATTGCAAATATTGTTTATGGGGGCAATTGGGGAAAGGTAAATTTAGGAAATACACAGCTTGGCGATGGTTGGCGTTTCAGGGGTCGTGGACTTATCCAGTTAACAGGCAGAGCCAATTACCAAGCTTACAAAGACTATTCCGGGCATGATGTTATTGCCAATCCTGATTTAGCTTCAAGACCTGACATAGCCATTGATATAGCGGGTTGGTTTTGGTCAGTACGATTTAAACTAAATCCGATTGCTGATAAAAACAATATCAATTCAATAACACAAATGATAAACGGAGGTTTAACCAATTTGACTGAAAGGGTAAAACAACTCAATTATTACATCGCTATCGATACGTTAGGGATATTAAAAAAAAAAGTCAAGAAAATACTCCTACCTAATCCCCATTACAATTTTTGGTCTGGGCTTTTCAATCTTAATAAGTAAACTATACAAATAATGACAAAACAGCAAATATGGGAATGGTTCAACAGCCATTCTAAACAGATAATGGACTTTCTTTTATTTCTAGCCCTTGTGAGTATGGGGGCATTTGTTAAAATAATAAAGCAAGTAAGACAGGGAGCAAAAGCCTCTTGGAAGTGGTTTTTAGCCGAAGCCATTGTATCATTTTTTGTGGCTCTGTTGGTGTATGGTTTCTTTGACCAGTTCCTCCATACGAGCAAACTTTTTACTTATGTGGTTTGCGCTTGGTGCGGTTCATTTTCTACCATTTTCCATAAAAGAATGGAAGATTTGCTAGGGGCTATTTTCGATAAGTTAAAGCAATTAATAAGTGAAAAGACAAGTCTTTAATAAACTGATAGAAGTAGCCAGTATGTATTGGGGATTTGATTTTATCCACATCCTTGAAGCAGGCGAAATGTTCTTCTTTACTATAAAAACAACTTTTAAAAATACCAAAAAATGAAAAAGACAATCACTAAATTTTTAATACTGACATTACTTTCTTTAGTTTTTATCAGTTGTTCTTCAGCTAAAAAATACAAGCAGGAAAACACGGTTCTCAAAAGCGAAATTCAGAAAAGAGACAGCGTAAAAAGTGTAATCATTAATCAGTCGATTGATGATAAACTTATTACTCCAGTTGTTCAAAGCAGTACAGGAAACCGTGAGCTTGATAGCCTAGTTAATGCAAAGGTTGATGAGATTTTATCAAAGCTTAATACTTCAAAAAATTCAGGCGATAACAGCTATAAACTGATTTATGATAAACTAGCCAAACAACTAGAGTTTTACTCGAAAATGGCACAAACTAAAAACGAAAATTTAACCACCAAAACCAGTAATGTTAAAACAATCATTCAGATAAAAAAGATTCCTGTCGTGATTGAAAAGCCATTATCAAAATTGGAGAAATTTTTAATTGGATTGGGCATTTTAACGCTGCTGTTTTTAGGTTATAAAACGGTTGTTTTCGTGCGTAACAAAACAAGTCTATGGTAATAAAAGCAAAGCATATTGTAATTACTGGCGCATTAGTAGGAGCCTCTATACTATGGTATAAAAACAAGGTAAATAAGTGGAAAGAAACTATGGGGAAACTAAAAGCATTACCGACTGGGTTTAGAAATTTTGACACCAATTTTAAGCGGATGCGCTTCACTATAGATGTAACGCTTTTCAATCCAACCAATGATAATTTTAGCCCCGATGGTGTGATTGCAATAGTCAAAAGAATTGTCCTTAAAGACAAAACAGCCAAACGAATTGCAACTATTATGGTAAACAAATCTTTTGTTTCAGTTCCTGCCAAAGGCAAGTTTATATTAAAGGATTTGGTAGTTGAAATTCCAATACTGGAGAACCTTTCCAATATGGAAAGCCTGGTAAAAATTACAGGAATAAAAGACATTCAGATTGAAACCATTTTAGGGGTTTTAGGTAAAGAATATTCAATAATCGGGTAGTATGGATTTAGTAACATCATTTAACAATTTGGACGGGAAACAGGTTTCCCGAAGTACATTAAAGAACCTTTTGGCAAGAGCCAAAAAGCAAAATCATGTGCTTATTTCAAAGCGTATCACAAACGTTTTAAAACAAAATAATGATTCCGTTTTCACTATTGAAATCAACGACTTTATTACTGAATTAGGGTTAAGTGGCGCAGAGCAAAATATCATTTTACCGACTTTGGAATATCAATCCGAACCTGATGAAGAGGGTGGTTTAAATGGCGTTTCTCCCGATGATATTTACAGCTACATAACGGATTTAATTATCAATACCATTGAAAAGGTCGGGCATCTGCCTTGGCAAAAGGATTGGGTTGGTTCAGGAGCTGACGGAACAGCCAAAAATTATGTAAGCAAGAAAGAATATACAGGAGCAAACTTCCTATTGAATTTCGATGTGAAATTTGATGAAGATGGCAAAGGGTATTTAGTACCGATAAAATTTATTCAGCCGTATTATTTAACCTTTAATCAAATTAAAGAAGCTAACGCAACACTTATTGAAGGAAACAAAGCAAGGCGAGTGATTTACTATACTATGATTTTTAATTATAATGATGGCAAATTAAAATTCAAAACCACCGACAAATCAAAGTTTACTGAGTTTGCAAAATCTCACAGTTTAACCAAAGAAGATTTAAAAGCACATCTGGTAAAAATTCCAATAATTAAATATTACAAGGTTTTCAGAGCAGACCATTGTACAGGGTTAAAATTCCCAAGTGATAAAACAGAGAGTAAAAAGGTTAATCCGATTCAGCAAGCACAGGTACTTATTGACGGATATAACAACCCGCCTAATTATACTTTTGTTGGAGACAGAGCCTATTATCAACCTGCCACCGATACGCTCAATATGCCTAAAATAACTGCCTTTAACAAAGAAGCATCGTATTACTGCACCTATTTTCACGAGCTGACCCATTCAACTGGAGCGGTAAAACGATTAGGTAGAGATTTCTCCGGAAAGTTTGGTAGTAAAAATTATGCTTTTGAGGAACTTATTGCAGAATTGGGAGCAGTTTTTTTATGCTCGGAAGCAGGAATATTGTTTGAGACAAAAGAGAATTCGGCAAAATACCTTAAAAACTGGAACAAGGTTTTAGTAAATGAACTAGAGAACGATAACCGTTTTTTTCTCAAAGCTTCAGCACAATCTCAAAAGGCGGTTAATTACATTTTAAACCGAAATTCCGATAATGAAAAAGAAGAGGAACAGGAAAAAAAGAAAGAGCCAGTAAAAAAAGTAGCTGTAAAAATTCCAGTAAAAAGAACTCCTAAAAGTAAAGTCAAAAGCAAAACTAAACAGGGTGCGCAATTGGATTTGTTCGCAGGATTGGGGGCAAAAGCCAAAACTAAAAAAGCTACTGAAGTAAAGAAAAAACAAGTTAAGCCAGTAACAAAAATAGCTCCAACTGGGGTAAGCACAAGACTACCTAATTTGGATCAGAATAAAAGCTTGAATCAATTAGAAAAATTAGGCTTTGTTTCAGCGGGTTCAGCACCAAAAGAAGCTAAAGATGTTTTTGTATTGGGTGGAGAAATTGGAAAGTTTTTACAAAAGCAACAACCACACAAAGCACTTATCCTGATTAAAGGGAATAAGCACAGTTCAAAATCACAGTTGGCCATGCAGATTGCTAATGCTTTCGGGGAACAGCAAACGCCAGTAGCCTACATCGATTATGAACAAGGTGGGATAGAGAGTAAAGACACGCTAGACAGCATTAACCGAAATACTACAGAGAAAGGTAGAAAGTACATAGCTATAAAAGGCTATTTAGAAAAGCCTTTTGAAGAGTTACAGGATTTCTGCAAAGTAGTTAAGGTCATAATAGCGGATTCCGTTACGGATTTAAAAATAACAGCCGACCAATTGAATTATTTAAGAACGAATTACCCAAAAGTAATTTGGTGCTTTATATCTCAAGTCAAAGAAAACGGTGCAATGTATGGCGGTAACAAGATGGCGCACAACCCAACTTCTGTAATTCATTGCTCTTCACATCAAGACCCAAAACAAAGGTTTGCAACATTGGAGAAAAACAGAGGGAACGACTTAACTTTTAAATACTCGATGTATTACAAAAAGGTAGTCAATGAACCGAAAAAAGAAAAGAGTAAAAGTAAATTATCATTCACAGTTAAATAACCAATTAAAAATTAAAATCATGGTAGCAAAGAAGACAAAAACAAAAAAAACAAAAAGAGTATCGGCAAAAAAATTATGCAGTAGCGTAATTGTTAGAGATGGAGTGAAAAAAGACGGAACGCTTAAAAAGGGTTACAGGTACGTTAAAGGAGGTAGAGTTGTAAAAGCTAAAGCAAAGAAATAGTTTTGATTTTGGTTGATTGGGGAAGCCGTGTTGCAGAAATGTAACACGGCTTTGCTTTTCGATAATTTTATTTTAATTATTTTTCTTTGTAAATATAAAGTACTTATGAATTACCTATAAGGATATTTTAAACCCCAAATTGTTTTAAATGGTGGTCTAAATGTTTTGAAAATAGATTGCTCCATTCTTTAGCAGACAATTTGCCAAAAGCATAATTTTTTAATCCTTCAAAATAGTTTTCACCTAATCTTTGTGTCATTTGAATATAGCTAATCAGCTCCAATTTCTCTTTTTCAAAATCAGTATATCCTACTATAATAAACTCTGGTGCTGTCGGGCTATTTTTTTCATAGGGTTTTTCACTTACCATATATTTTTTCCAAAATAATTTAAGCCAAAGTAATTTTAAAAAATTGGGTCTTCTTAACTTGTCAATTTCAAATACATATACATAAACCATATTGCAATGTGACAACATTTGAGCCGAATTCATTTTTCCCCAAAAAGGGAGCATATTTTCTTTTAGTTTGTTTATTCTGTCAATAAATTCATTTGCTCCCTCTTCGTTAAAAATATCAACCATTTTGCTGTTTTTAAATTAAGGGTGTAAATATAAATGAATTTCAATTATTAGTACTCGGAAGAATTCAACTTATATAATCGATGAAAGATAAAAAGCTCTCATCGAGAGCTTTTTAATTGTGGTATTTGAAAAATAGGGATAAGGTAGCTACCTTTTAAAAACATCCCTAAACTGATATAATAAGCGTTCAATTAATCGTAAATCTTGAGTTACAATATCAGCACTTCCGCTCATTTCTTGTTGGAAAGCTATTTTCTTTTTATAGGAGGTTTGCAGTCCGTTGGGCAGGGCAACATCAATTAATAAATTACCATAATTATCAGGAGTTAGAGATATGGCATTTATAGTACCTTCAACTATTCCAAATTCTCTATCAGGGTAATTAGCCAATCGAATATTTACTTTTTGACCAATTTTTATTTTACCTGAGTTTAGTGCTGGTGCTTTAGCCTTTCCAATGTAGCCGTTTTCATTATATGGGATTATCGCAAAAACATTGTCTCCAGCATTTACGGTTTGATTTTCTGCCCAAAGTTGCAAATAAGAAACTTTGCCATCAATTGAGGAGCGCAAAACATAATTTAATTCCCAATCTTTGATAGAATTTTTGAGTCCATAAAAAGCTTGTATTACATTACGCTCTACATTTACATTCTCTTTATTTTCGTTGATTTTCGTTGTTTTACTATTTCGGTTTAATTCGTTTAGAGAGGACTTTAATTGTGAAATGGTACTAAGCAAGTTTTTATAGTTTTTTTGCGCCTGTAAGTATTGTAACCGCTGTCTTTCTACTTCTTGAGTAGCAATAATTCCTTTTTTATATAAAGTTTCATAACGGTCTAAATCACTTTTTTGCAACTCCAATTCATTTTGATTGATGCTTTTTTGGGATTCTAATAAATTTAAACGCTCCTTTAACTGTATGGCTTCATAACTTTGAGCCGTTCCCTCAACTTTATAAGGTTGCAATTTTGTATTTAATTCACTGATACTATACTCTTTTTGAAATACAGCAAAACTACTTTCAATATCTCCTAATTGTAGGTTACTTAACTTTTCAAAAGGGAAACTACTTTTGTCAATATTGATGCTGTCAACGATACTTTTTAATAGAAAAACATCTTTGTAATTGGCTGTATTCTCTATTACGGCTAGAGGAGTATCTTTTAAAACAGCTACTTTATCTTTTACAAGAATTACTTCAATTTTTCCTGAATTATGAGCAACTAATTTTTGCGGAGGTACATTTGTTGTTATGATAATCTGAGTAGAAACTATATCAGGATATTTAATTAGCCAGGATACAAAAAATAGTATTAATAGAATAGCTAAAATCACTACTGAACCCCATCGAATTAACCAATTGGGAACACGGGTAAGTATTTCTTGTACTTCCTCACTTCTTAATTCAAAAAAGGTGTCTTTATTCTCCATATTATTAACTACCTAATTGTAATTGATTCTTAACCAGTTTAAAATAACTTCCTTTGAGGTTTACCAATTCCTGATGATTACCAACTTCAACAATTTTCCCTTTCTCTAAAACTACAATTTGGTCAGCATTCATAACAGTACTCAATCGGTGAGCAATAACAACAACGGTTTTGTTTTTAAAAAATATATTTAGTTTTTCCATTATTTCCTTCTCATTATTGGCATCCAAGGCAGAAGTAGCTTCGTCAAAAAATAACATTTCTGGGTTTTTATAAACAGCCCTAGCGATTAATAATCTTTGCTTTTGACCTGTACTCATCCCGACACCCTCCATCCCGATTTTTGTATTATAACCTGATGGATAATCTAAAATAAAATCTTTAATATTGGCAACATCAGACGAATAAACCAATCGTTCTTTATTGATTATATCAGCTCCAATTGCAATATTATTGGCTATGGTGTCACTAAAAATATACCCTTCTTGCATAACAGAACCAATATGATTCCGCCAAGGTTTTTGTGCAATTGTTTTCAAAGATGTTTTACCAATATTAATTTCGCCGCTATTAGGTTCATAAAACTTTAATAACAATTTCATTAAAGTGGTTTTGCCACTTCCACTAGTTCCGACAATTGCTGTTACTTTATTAGCAGGTATGGTAAGGTTTAAATTTTCTAAGACAAGAGCATCTGAACCAATGTATCTAAAAGATAAATCTTTAATTATAATGTCACTGTTATCTGGTATGTCATGGGTTTGGGTTTGTTCTTGTTGTGTTTCATCTACTTTTTCATGAATTTCAGATAAACGAGCCAATGATATTTTAGCATCTTGAGCCTCCCTAATAAAACCAATTAATTGCATAACAGGGGCGTTTAGACTTCCTACAATACTACTGATTGCCATCATCATACCAAGTGTGATTTGTCCATCAATAACGAGCTTAGCAGAAAGAAAAATGATTATTATATTTTTTAACTCGTTAATAAAGTTAGAACCGATTGTTTGAGTTTGTTCAAGTAATAGTCCTTTCATTGAAACTCTGAATAATCTAACTTGAATATATTCCCAGCCCCAACGTTTTTGTTGTTCTGCATTATGGAGTTTAATTTCCTGCATTCCATTGATAAGTTCAATTACCTTGCTTTGTTCTTGTGATACTTCTGAAAAACGTTTATAATCGAGTTCTCTTCTTCTTTTTAAAAAAAGTGTAACCCAAAAAAAATAAAGAATACTTCCAATAAAGAATACAGCGAATATTTTTAAATTGTAGTAAGCAAGAACCCCGCCCATAATGAACATATTAAAAATAGAAAACAATACATTTAAAGAAGAAGTAGTAAGTATTTTTTCTATTCTATGATGGTCATTGATTCGTTGCATAATATCTCCTGTCATTCTTACATCAAAAAATGAAATAGGTAAGTTCATCAATTTGATAAAGAAATCTGAAATAAGGGAGATATTAATTCGAGTAGACAAATGAAGTAAAATCCAACTTCTTATAAGTTCCAAAAAAGTACGTCCAAAAAATAAAAATAGTTGAGCAAACAGAATTAAATAAATAAAATGAATGTTTTGATTCAGGATACCAACATCAACAACACTTTGCGTTAAAAATGGAAGAACGAGTTGTAATAAACTTCCAGCCAATAGACCAATGGCTAATTGAATTACAAAAGATTTATAGGGGATTAAATATTTTAACAATAATGCAAAGCCAAAGGATTTATCATTTTCTCTGTCAAAATCAGAATGATTAAATTTAATAGTAGGTTCCATTAATAAGGTTATTCCTTCCTTAATTGTTTTGTCAGTATTATTTCCTATCCAGAACTTTATAAATTCATCTTCGGAATATTCCAATAAACCAAAACCCGGATCAGAGATGTAGAATTTTCCTTTTTTTATTTTGTAGAGTACAACAAAATGATTTTTATTCCAATGTAAGATACATGGCAAAGGGGCTTCAAGCAACTGCTCCAGATTAATTTTAATCCCCAATGTTTTAAAACCAAATGCTTCTGCTGCACCTGAAATATTTACTAAATTACTTCCTTCTCTTGTTGTTTCTGAAAGTAGTCTTAATGTTTGAATATTGAGCGTTTTGCCATAATGCTTTGCTATTATTTTTAAGCAAGTTGCGCCGCAGTCTTTGGAGTCAGCTTGTTTATAGAATGGGAACTTTTTAAGCATCTTTTTTTATCAATTCTTGCATATCATAAAATTCTATAGCTTTTTGCTTTAAAGGATTAGTACTCCATTCTTCCCATTCATTCGTATATGGGCTATAGCCACATTTTAATGGTTTTGAAAATTGGTTTTTTGGGTCTTCAATATAAGCCCTACAATCCGTACAAATATATCGAAACTCACAATCCTTGCAAACTTCTATTTGGTCTTTATTAATATTCCAATATTTCTTAAAGTTAGGATGATTTAAAGCTTCTTCAAGTGTGTTGTCTTTGATATTGCCAAAACTTTCCGACATAGATGGACAGTTTTTAATATTCCCATTAATATCAATGGAAATTTTGCGGTTAAGACAAGTGTTATATCCCGTTGATTCAGTTAAAAGTTTAGTATTAACTACAAAACTTTTATTTGTAATAATGCCACAATGCAACGAATTTTTTATTTTATCCTTAGTATAAGCAATGTAACTTCCTTTTTTTATTTCTAATTCAATTAATTTATTTTCATCAGAACCTGTAACAATAAAATAAAAAATTCTAGGATTATTATTTATTAGAAATTCCAAATCATTAAAACCAAATTCAATTGAACTGGGTATTACAAAACCAACAGAATTAATTATAGATTTTTTTTCTTCCAAAAAAACCAAAATTTTCTTAATGTGCTGCATGTAATTTCCTCTATAAAACCTAAACTCTACAAACTTGCATTTAAGGTTTTCCAGTTGAGATAGTATTTTTTCTTTTTCAAATTTTATATCTATATCAATAATTGAATTAGTTATTTCAAAAGGTTCAAACCACAGCATATCCATCTTGGGGAATAATTCTGGATTCTCAGTAGAAAAAGTAAATTCATTTTTAAATAAAAATTGATAATATTCCTCGATAATATCGTCATACTTATTATGATATTTTTTTTTAATAGCTTCAATATTTAAACCATCACATGTGGTTATAACATCAAATAGGTCATTAGGTACAAAAGTATACGCATGCCTCTGCAAATCACATATTATACTTCTTTTTGCCCCTTTTACAGGGATACAAGAAGCAAATAATTTAATTTTTTTGTTTTTAGAAGTCAAGATTTATAATTTTTGATATTGGTTTGTAAAAATTCTCAACGCTAACTTTATTGGATTGATAAAATTCAATTTCTACAAACTTTTTTTTAGGAATTGTTTCAGTATCAATTTTTACAACATTTATTTCCTTAAACTCAAGAGGGAGTAATTGTTCAGTTTCTTTTTCCATTATTTTTTTTTAATAAAATTTCTGCAATTTTTTTTTCAATGTAATAATTACAATCCTGAGAAAGCCAATCGAATTGCCCCATTGGATTTATCTCTAAAAAAACATATTTTTTTGCAGGTGTGAGGATTAAATCTATTGAGCCAGTGTTACAATTAATTAATTGGGCAAACTTTTTCAATTTATTTAAAACTTGTTTTGGTAAATTATAGGGGACATTTCTATTAGGGTTGTCAATATTGTAGTTCCTGAAATCAATCTTTGTTTTTTGGTCACCTTGAGAAAAAATAGCCATTGAGAAAAAATTATCTTCTATAAAGAAAATTCTTATTTCAATCTCTTTTTCAATATATTCCTGAACAAGTGAAGGAGAAAACACTTCAGCGGTCTTTGTTAAATTTAATTCAATCGTCCCATTTCCATATAAATATTCATTCTTTCTTTTGAGGTTAGGTGATTGAAATATTGATTTGGTGATATATCTTTTGTTGCTTTCACAGAAATTGACTAAATCTTTCTTGTTATTTGTTACTATAGTTTTAGGAATTTCTAATCCAACACTTGTAGCAACTTGAAGATTTAATATTTTATTATTACAAGCTTCATTCTTATAGGAACCCAGATAATTTTCTTGGTTAATTTTTTCTAACGAAAATAAAACAGGGATTTGTTCTTTTGATAAATAATTTATCCATTCCGATTTTTTTAGTTCAAAAGGTATTATAGGTAAGTATCCCCTTCGATTCCAAAAAAAAGTATCAGAAAATGAAGTTGATGTTTTTTCATTAGATAATAAAATGGAAAATTTTTGAAATCCACTATCAACATTGTTACGCAAATAGGAAGTTTCATAATGATTTAACCAATCGATAACTTTTTCAGATGATTTATCATCACTTTCTGTAACGATTATTATTCTCTCAATCTCTTTGACCATCGTTCTTTATCTATTACATAATCGTATGGATACCCCTTTCGGCCATCAACATGCCATAAGAATTGTTTCATTTCACCTTCCTCTATCCGTCCAACAAAATATTCTCTTAACATCAGCTTTAATAGTTTTTTGCCAAAAGCAGTATTATAATCTGTATGGGTTAATATAGCGGTCACACCAATTCTTACATTAATTGTGTCTTTCCATTTTCTATTATAAAATGAAGGATAGCCGTATTTTTTTATAATATCATACATTCCTTTTCTATTGATTGAATCTACATACACCATTAATTTTTGTCCAGATTCATATTCGTCATAATAATCATCTTGTATTTGTTTTGGGAACTTTGAAACTTGTATTTTTTCAGATGGAATTTTAGAAAAATCAAATGGTTTACTTTTTTTTCCAAGTTTTACATCAGCATTATATATACTATCAGAAACCGAATAAAAATCTCTAATATTATATTTTAAATTTACCATTTGAGGATAAAATCTAACTGCTTGGTCAGAATTTTTTATTTTTTTAAGTTCTTGAGAAACTTTGGTTTGATGGTTATTGAATAAGTAATCTTTAGAGCACGAAGTCGTTAATGTTAAGAGGAATATAATAAAGCTGATTTTTTTCATTTTGAATTTTATTTATAAAGCCTCGAAAATAATTTTCGAGGCTTTATTTTATTAAGTTAACATACTGTTCGTGTTGATGTTTCTCCCCATTCATTAGTATCCCATACACCATTACCGTTTTTATCATCAAAAGAATCTGTTGTAACATCTTGACAACCACCATTTGGCTTACTAGATGAAGTCGCAACACGACCTCCCGTAAATAATTTACCTAATTTTACTTCTTCAGTTTTAAAATCTTCTAATTTTTTCATTGTTAAAAATATTAAATTTTACCTACTCACTTTTAAGGCTTTTCGGTTAACTCCTTGGTTAAACTCTTTTTATATATTTACTTTATTACAGCATTCTACCATAATTCGTAGTTTCGATTGCTTCACGTAATAGATAAATATCAATTATTAAAGCTTTTTTTACAGAATTATATTCCTACAACAAACATAAGGTAAATTATTTTCTTACAATAATTAAATTATGCAAAAATTTCAAATTTTTAATTAAATCGTTCAAATTTTTAATAAAATAGCTTAAATGAAATTAAATGTCTAAATTATTTAGATTTTATTTACATTATATATTTTTGGTTACATTTAGTATAAATTTGAAAAAAAGCGTAAAAAAAATATTCTCATTTGTTGTACTTATGTTGTACTAATTTTATTTTTTTTATAAAAATATCAATAAAATAAGGTGTTGACGGATGCTATTTTTCTAAACAGCTGTTGGCAGTAGTTTTATTCTTGAATTCTGTTTTTCAAATCCATTCTTGAGTGCAAAATTCTAATAATTTCTATTTTGGCTACATTCAAAATTCTGTAAAATATGAGGTGTCGACCAGATTGATAACCAAATAGATCTTTCTCAATTTCATTATAATTTTTACCTAAAGTCTGATTTTCTGCCAACTCTTGACAGTCATTTAATAACTCAAAATAATATTTGTCAGCTTGGTTTTCAGACCAAACTTCATATGTATAATCCCAAATTTTTGATAAGTCATCAACTGCGTTGTTGGTAAGTACATATTTAGCCATTTCTCTTCTTGGCTTTTAGTGATTCAAGATGTTTTTCCGGGTTAAAATTTTCGGCAAAACCACTTTCAATACCTTCGTTGATTGCTTTTCTGAGAGCAATTATTTTATTCTCTTCTTCTTCTAACAATCTTAAACCTGCTCGAATAACTTCACTTGCGTTTTTAAATCTGCCTTCCGAAACTGTATTGTCTACAAAGCTTTCAAAATAATTTCCTAAAGAAACTGATGTATTACGTCCCATAATTTCATTTTTTAGTAAAGTTACCAAAATTTGGTAATACTCCAAGAAAAAAGTTCTTTTTTTGCACGGACGAAAAATTACTGCCAACGTTTCGCGGCTACAAGAAGTGGCGAACTTCGGAACGCTATATTTTCCACTAAGATAATATTTCTTGCGAAAGAAAAATGTGAATTTTGAACATTTCTCGCCATTTCTTGTAACCGCTGTTAGTGGCAGGTTTTATTTGTCTTCTAAACTTTTGAGGATATAAGAATTATAATCTTCAATAATATTGTCTTCTTTATCAATGCGTAATGTATCAGTATATTTTATTAAGACACCAGTATTATTTTTAGTTCTATAATTGTGTTTATACCTAAAATAAACTATACCTTTTTTGCTTAGGAATTTTTTAATTCTTTCATTCTCTTTTTGATACATTGAAATTGTATCATTGTACTTAGTTAATTCAGCTTTTTCTTGTTTTAGTTGTTCAACCTCTTCGTTTAACGCAAAACTTGGACCACCTAAAAAAGCTGATAATGCTCTATCACTAATTTCTTTGTTTTTACTTTTTACATATTCATTAATGTTATCAATCATGCCAGATCTAATGTCAATAATATATTGTGCAGCTTTTTTTGTAGTTAATGTGTCAATTAGTTTTAGTTCTATCAATTCATAACTTTCTGGATCGTTAAAATTTTTCTTTACATATTCATCAATTTTAGTTTGTATTCTATTTTCTTTTGAACAAGAAAAAATAATTATTGAAGTGAATATTAAAAAACATAAAAGATTTATTTTTTTCATAATTAAAGTTTTGGTTTTATAATTAGTAGTAGCTGTTATAACATTTCTAACAGCTACTACTAATATGGTCTTTATTTTTTAAAGATTTTTATTACTCCATAAGCAATACATGCAATACCTGCACCAATCGCCATTGGACCAGCTAACGCAATTGCTGCTGTGGTTGCAACTAATGCTCCCGCACCAGCACCAGCGCCAGCTAAAAGTGTAATTTTTCCACCTTCAATAATTTTTTCATCATCCATAATCTTAGTTATTTATTTTTAAATAGCTTACTCACTTTTTTTGTTTGGCATTTCAGCGTGTACCAAATTTCCATTAAGGTTTTTGTCTTTTGAAAAGGTTCTTTTCCGTTTTTGCGCTGGCAAACTTGCCGCTAACGTTTCCTTGCTAGAGCTTGTGGCGGCTTATGGAAGGCTTTTTTTCCATAACCGACCAAGCGAAGTTATGAAAAGTAAACGAACAAATTACCGAAAAACCAGCCATAAGTTTTAGCAAGTGTTATAGGAAGCCCTAACTATTTATTCCAACATGCCAGCATTTAAGTAACCATGTTTTATTAATTCATTTTTATCTTTCAAAAGATATCCAGTTCTGTTTTTTATCAAGTAAATTTTAGTGACTATTTCGAGCAAATTATTATAGTTATGATCTGTAATTATTATTCCTTTTCGTTTAGATTGTTCAACGATTATTTTATTAATTTCTATAATCATAATTGGAGATATTCCATTATAAGGTTCGTCTAACAAGCAAAATTTTGAATCGTTGAAAAGAACAATTTTTAAGTGAAGATATTTCAATTCTCCGCCAGATAACGTTGCAATTTTATTGTCTATAACTTTGCTAATCAATTCGTCATTGTAAAACTGTGACAACTTTGAATTTTCAATTGATAAATTTATTGCTTTTCTAACTGTAAAATATTCAGGTATAAAATTTTCTTGAGGCAAATATGATATTCCATTTTCTACTTTATATGGAAATTCTTCTACTTTGTTGTTTAGTTTAATAAACTTGTTTTCAGCTTTTAGCGTTCCGTAAATTATTTTTAATAGTGTAGATTTCCCACTACCATTTCTGCCAAATATTCCAACAATATCATTCGTTTCACATTTCAAATAAATGTCCGACAAAATTATATTCTCATTGTAGGATTTGTTTATACTATCTATTTCAAGCGTGTATTTCATATTAGATAGTTAGCTGCGAATATTATAATTGAAATAGAAAAATTGACGGCAAAGTAAAAACCATATAATTCAAGAACACTAACATTGTTATTGAAGTAAAAATAATACTCATTTTTTCTGTAGAATTCTTTAAAAAGATAAATTATCAGCGTTCCAATAACACATAAATTTGTAAATATTGAATCAGTTCCAGCAAGCAAAGAAACAATTATCAAAATAAGATTTATAGCCAAAGTGCTTTTGTAAAACTCCAATAATAATCTCAATTTTTTCATTTGGCTTTTATTACATTTTCTGTGTCTTGTTAACCTTGTTCGTGAAAAAGGGTTTCCTATAACGTTCCGCTGCTTCTCGTCAGTTGCGAAGTTCGGAACGAATTATTTTCCACTAAGATAATATTTCTTGCGAAACGC
>NZ_JBDSMB010000017.1:0-3747 GCF_039916025.1 Flavobacterium sp. | reverse complement strand
CCAAGAAAATGGATACTGTATGACACCAAGATAAAAGATGTTACTTTTAAGTTTTATATCGATAATAAAAAAGCTCAGGTTATGCTGGATATTGAGCCAAAAGAAGAAGAAAAGCGCAAGATTTATTATGAAAAAATTGAATCTTTAAAGACAATTTTGCTCGAAGACTATCTTCCCGAAGCAATTTTGGAGCGGAATTTTTATCTGGAAAACGGTAAAGTTATCAGCAGGATTTGGGTGGAAAAATTAGGCGTTAGCCTAAATAATAAAAATACATGGGGAGAAATTTTCAAGTTTTTTAGTGATACCATGACGCAGTTTGAACTCTTTTATTTGGAGCACGAAGATTATATCAAAGATTTAGAAATCAATACTTAACGCAATATTACATCTTTGATAACTTCTTTACCAAGTTCTTCGTTTATCATTTTGATAATCTTCTGTTTACCATAACTCAATTCTTCACGCAACACTGCCGAAGTCAGCGAAACATAAAGTGTCGTTCCTTTTAAAACGACTTCTTTAGTATAACTGTTGACACCATTTCCCATTAGCGATTTCCAGGCTTCTTCCACATCGATTTTGTCCATGCCACCCTGGAGTTTATTTTTTTCAATAAACTGTTTTAAAACATCGCCAATAGAACCTTCGTTGCTTACTCGTCTTGCCATTATTTTAATGAGAATGGTTTAAATTTTTTATAGGTGTATTCTATTTTTTCTTTGTTTTTCAATACTAAAGTTGAGTCTTCAATGGTTAGAATTTCTTCATCCCATTTGCCGAATTTGGTACTGTATTCTATGAAATAAGAGTTGTTTTTTTCTACTACTTTAATGTTTTCCTTGATGCCATTGGTTTGGAATTTCCCATCAAACTGCGGCATTACTTTTTGACGAAAGCCAATTATTTGATTGTCAGACTGAGCTTGTTGAAGTTCAAAATAATCGATAGTTTCATTGATTTTATAATCTTTGGTTTTACCGGTTGAGAACTTAACCTGCCTGATTTCCCAATAACCATTGAGCTTAGCGAGGTTTTCCTTTTTTACATTAGAATGACACGATATCAGCAGCAAAGCAAAAAGTAACAAACCTATTTTTTTCATTGATTGAGTTCTAATTGATGAATGACAAATTTAATTTTAAAATTTACAAAGTCATAGCAATGAAAATTAATATTATCAACATTAAACTATTTTATATCTTTAAAGTCCAAAGACAAATCTTTCCAAAATGAAATCGAAGATTCACGAACACCAATTCAAAACATTATTTAACATGGTGAGTAAAAAAATATACCTACTTCCTTTTCTTTTAGTTTTCCTTTCAAATTGTAGTTCAGATTCGTCTTCAAATCCTGTTGTTGAAGAACAAATGTATTTTCCACCTAATGATGGAAGTACAACCTGGACAACGAAATCTATTTCAGATTTAAGCTGGAATCAAAGTGCAGTGCAGCCTTTGTTGGATTATTTAGAATTGAAGCATTCCAAATCTTTTATCATTTTGGTGAACGGAAGAATTGTGATGGAAAATTATTTCAACGGGCTTGCTGCTACAACTCCATGGTATTGGGCAAGCGCCGGAAAAACATTGACCTCGACCATGACCGGAATTGCACAGCAAGATGGGTTCTTGAACATCAACGATAAAGTTTCTGATTATATAGGAACTGGTTGGACAAGCGAAACTTTAGCACAGGAAAATTTAATAACCAACAGACATTTACTGACTATGACTTCCGGAATTGATGATTATGTTGGCGGCGTTTATAGCGATGATGTGACGCCATCAAGTCTGAATTATAAAGCTGATGCCGGAACTCGTTGGGCTTACAGCAATGTGTATGTAAAATTGCAGGATGTTGTCGCTTCAGCTTCAGGACAAACCTGGAGTTCTTATTTCAATACGGCTTTGAGAGATAAATTAGGCATGACCGGAACTTGGATTCCGTCTGGAAATAATGTTGTTTATTGGAGCACTACAAGAAGCATGGCGCGTTTTGGACTGATGGCTTTGAACAAAGGAAAATGGAATACAACACAAATCGTTAACGAAGCCTATTTTAATCAAGCGACAACAACTTCACAAAATATTAATCTTGCTTATGGTTATTTATGGTGGCTGAATGGAAAAGCAAGTTATCATATGCCACAGGTTCAGACACAATTTCCGGGAAGTATCATTCCAACTGCACCAAACGATATGTTTATGGCATTGGGCAAAAATGATCAGAAGATTTATGTAATTCCGGGTAAAAAAATGGTAGTCATCAGAATGGGTGATGCCGCTGATGCTGAAAACTTAGCGTTATCTGATTTTGACGAAACGCTTTGGACAAAAATTAGTGCTTTGTATCAGTAACTACTTTCTAAATCTGATAACTGCGTAGACAAATAATACAAAAGCAAACAATCGTAAACCAAGGAAGATACTTGGCAATGGTTTTTGTATGAAATAAGACAATACCGCTATTCCAATACAGACAATTATTAATTTTAACGAGGATGATTCCCTAAAAAAAGATAAAACTTTACTCATAATTTTTTATTTAAAAAACGAATCTACGAATTCAAATTTATTAAAAACCTGCAAATCTTCAATGCCTTCACCTACTCCAATATATTTTACCGGAATTTGAAACTGGTCTGAAATTCCAATCACAACGCCGCCTTTGGCTGTTCCGTCAAGTTTAGTAACCGCAAGACATGAAACTTCAGTAGCAGCTGTAAATTGAGTAGCCTGTTCAAAAGCGTTTTGTCCGGTTGAACCATCCAAAACTAATAACACATCGTGTGGCGCATCTTCGACCACTTTTTGCATTACTCTTTTTACTTTGGTTAACTCATTCATCAAATTGACTTTATTGTGCAAACGACCAGCAGTATCTATGATTACAACATCGGCATTTTGCGTAACCGCACTTTGTAACGTATCAAAAGCAACCGAAGCAGGATCACTTCCCATTTGTTGTTTTACAATCGGGACACCTACTCTATCAGCCCAAATTTGCAATTGGTCAATCGCGGCAGCACGAAACGTATCGGCAGCACCAAGAACAACGCTATAACCAGATTTTTTTAATTGATAAGCCAACTTTCCAATAGTCGTAGTTTTTCCAACACCGTTAACGCCAACAACCATAATTACGTATGGCTTTTTGTTAGCTGGAATTGTAAAGTCTGTTTCTTCTCCTGATTTGGTTTCTGATAAAAGTCCGGCGATTTCTTCACGAAGGATTTGATTCAATTCATCAGTTCCCATATATTTATCGTTGGAAACACGCTCTTCGATTCGCTTTATGATTTTTAGTGTAGTATTTACACCAACATCTGAAGAAACTAAAACTTCCTCAAGATTATCCAAAACCTCATCATCAACTTTTGATTTTCCGGCAACGGCTTTGGTTAGTTTGGAAAAAAAAGTGGTCTTAGTTTGTTCTAAACCTTTGTCTAGTGTTTCTTTCTTTTCGGAGGAAAATATTCTTTTGAAAAAACTCATTTTTATTTATTGAAAGTGCAGGAATTGGGGCAAATATAAAAATAAAAAAGCTACTTCCGAATGAAAGTAGCTTTGATATAATATTTTTTTTGGAATTATTTCTTTTTAAGGAAACTATCCACTTCTTCTGGTGACATGATGCTTTCAACAAATGTGTAAGCTCCTGTTTTTGGAGATTTTACCATTTTGATAGCTTTTGATAATCTTTTAGAAGCTGTTTGAAGCGTTGCTACGGTTTTCTTTGCCA
>NZ_JBDSMB010000016.1:0-14357 GCF_039916025.1 Flavobacterium sp. | reverse complement strand
CAAGACTTTTTAGATGCTGTTGACAGAATTGTTGGTGGATTAGAAAAGAAAAATAAAATCGTAACCACCGAAGAGAAGCATGCCATTGCTGTACACGAAGCTGGTCATGCAACTGTAAGCTGGATGCTGGAACATGCTGCTCCTTTAATAAAAGTTACTATCGTTCCAAGAGGACAAAGTTTAGGTGCTGCCTGGTATTTACCGGAAGAGCGATTAATTGTCCGTACAGAGCAAATGCTTGATGAAATGTGTGCGACTATGGGCGGAAGAGCAGCAGAACAAGTTGTTTTTGGTAAAATTTCAACTGGAGCCTTGAGCGATTTGGAAAAAGTAACACGACAAGCACGTGCCATGGTTACCATTTATGGACTAAATGACAAATTAGGTAACATCACTTATTACGATTCAACCGGACAAAGCGAATACAATTTCTCAAAACCTTATTCTGAAGAAACGGCATTAGTGATTGATAGAGAGATTTCGACCCTGATTGAAAATGAATATCAAAGAGCTATAAAAATCCTGCAGGAAAATAAAGAAAAACTGGAGCAACTTGCTGCTATCCTGATAGAAAAAGAAGTTATTTTCAAAGATGACTTACAAAATATATTTGGCAAAAGACCTTTTGACCCACCAGCTGAAGAAACTGAAATAGTTTAGGCTAATTAGGTTTTTAACATTTTTTTAAAATCTTAATTCAAAACATACTTTTGAATTAAGATTTTTTTATCTTTGAAGGATTTCAATTTTAAACCAGATTATACCAAAACAAGCATGAGTCTTTTCAGAAAAATTTTTGGCACCGGTAATGATGCCTCTGACGAAGAAAGTCAAAGCGAATTCAATAATGTTCCTTCAAGCTTTTCATTACTTCCTGTAGATGAAAAGTTCACTTATAACTTCAAAAAAAATGGCGGTAAGTTTTTATACTGTGAAAATTTAAGCGAAGTAAAAGATCAGTTTCTGAATATTTTAGAAGAAAATGATTGGTTTGAATGCGAAGCTTTATGTTACGAGCCAAAGCTTTATAGCATGTTGGATGAAAATAAGCTCAAATACGACAAACCAGCAAGCCCAAAATTTTTATTTGCCAGTTGTGAAAACCTGATCGCAGATGAAGGTTCTGTACTTTTTTCTTCTAATCAAATCAAGCAGAACAAACCAAATGATTTGCCAAACAACATCATTATCTTAGCAACTACTAGTCAGATTTTAGAAGCTAAAAGCGATGGTCTTCGTGTAATTAAGAAGAAATACGAAAAAGACTATCCAACAAATATTACCACTATAAAGTATTTTGAGAAAGCAAAAGATGAAGACTTTCTTCAATACGGAAGCACTGCAAAAAACTTATACCTGCTGCTTCTAGAAGATTTATAAAATGAACGAAACGCTAAAGAGATCATTATCAGGTGCTGTTTATGTTGCGCTGCTTTTGATTGCTACTTCCTATTCTGTTAACAGTTTTTATGTTCTGTTCGGAATATTTATGCTGATTGCGGTTTATGAATTTTGCCGATTAGTCAAGCTGAATATAATACTTCCTCTTCTTTTTGGCGCTTCCACTTACACACTTGCAACCTATTCCAAAAAGGAATATTTACCCGATTCAGATCATATTAACGATGGACTGCTTTTACTGGCTACATTATTTGTTTCGATTAAATGTTTGCACTTACTTTTCATTTCAAAAAAAGATAAAATAGATAAGCTCTCAAAATACATCTATGTTATAGGCTATGTAATTTTTCCATTTATTTTAATTTCGAAGATTCCTTTCGGCAAGCATGCTCTTTATAATCCCCAAATTATAATCAGCATCTTCATCCTAATCTGGACGAATGATACCTTTGCGTATGTTGTTGGGAAATCAATTGGAAAACACAAACTAATCGAACGAATATCTCCTAAAAAGACTGTTGAAGGTTTTTTTGGCGGAATGCTGTTTTCGGTAATTGCCGGAATTTTAATTTCAAAATTCTATATTGGTGGTTCCATTTTTATTTGGACAGTAAGTCCGATAATTATTAGTATATTTAGTACTTTAGGTGACTTAATCGAATCTAAATTTAAAAGAATCGCAGCTGTAAAAGACAGCGGAAATATAATGCCCGGACATGGCGGTATTCTAGATCGCTTGGATAGTATTATATTTGTAGCACCATTTGTTTATTTGTTTTATCAAATCTTATATTATGTTTCATAAAGAAGGCGGAAAAATTATTTTAATAGCAACGACATTAACAGTAATAATTACGCTGTTTGCACCAAAGCTGACTACAATTCCTTGGTTAGAAAAAACGATTCAAATTGCGGCTTTGTTTTTTTTACTAATGATTTTACAATTTTTCAGAAACCCAAACAGAAGAATAGAAGCAAATGACAAAGTTGTACTTGCTCCTGTTGATGGAAAAGTAGTTGTTATTGAAGAAGTTTATGAAGACGAATATTTCAAAGACAAACGTTTGCAGGTTTCAATTTTTATGTCGCCGATAAATGTCCATGTTACCCGTTACGCCGTTAGCGGAAAGATAAAATACAGCAAATACCATCCGGGAAAATACTTGGTTGCCTGGCATCCAAAAGCAAGCACTGAAAATGAAAGAACAACTGTTGTAATTGAGAACAGAGTTTTTGGTGAAATTCTTTACCGTCAGATTGCCGGTGCCTTGGCCCGCAGAATTGTAAACTACGCCGAAGTAGGAATGCAGGTTCGCCAGGGCGATGATGCCGGTTTTATTAAATTCGGTTCCAGAGTCGATATGTTTTTTCCATTAGGTACAAAAGTAGAAGTGAAACTTCAGCAAAATGCTGTCGGAAACCAAACGGTTATTGCAATAAAAGAATAAACCAAATGGATGAAAAAGAATTAGATATTCGATTTCAGGAAGCAGTAGAAATTGCTTCAAAAATGTCACAATCTGAGCTTCCGCAAGATGTGCAATTGCGATTGTATGCCTATTATAAACAAGCCACTTTCGGAACCATAAGTTACAATTCCTCTTCCGATTTTGATTTGCGAAACGCCTTTAAAACCAATGCCTGGATGCAAATCAGCCATTTATCAGTTGACGAAGCCAAAGAACTTTATATAGAAGCAATCAACGAAATTGCAACTAAAAAATAATACATTTATGAAAAATATTTTTACAATAGTATTATGCTTTTCCTTCATACTATTGCTCCCTTCATGCAAAAGAAAAAAACTTACCGAAGTTGTTGAAGTTCCATTACCATCAGCTGAAGAAAAAATAACTATTGGCCAACCTGATGATGTAAGCGCCAGCGATGGTCAATTCTCGTTGGTAAAATTACCTTATGAATACAATGCGCTTTCACCAAGCATCGATATCCTAACGATGGAAATGCACTATTCAAAACATTATCTAACGTATACAAACAACCTAAATAAATTAATAGTCGAAGATCCAACATTAATTGATTTAAGCATTGAAGATATCTTGAAAAAATGTGACGGAACTAATGCTGATTTAAAAAATAATGCCGGTGGTTATTATAATCATAGCTTATTTTGGGAAGGCATGTCGCCAAAATCCGGTGGACAACCTAAAGACACCTTAGCCTCGCTTATTACCAGAGATTTCGGCTCATTTGAAGTATTTAAAACACAATTTTCTGATGCTGCAGATAAACAATTCGGTTCAGGATGGGCTTGGTTAGTTGTTGATAAAACCGGAAAATTGGCAGTGACCAGCACACCAAATCAGGACAATCCTTTGATGCCAAAACAAACAGTTTCGGGCACACCAATTTTGAATCTTGATGTTTGGGAACATGCCTATTACTTAGATTATCAATACAAACGAAAAAGATACATCGACAATTTCTTCAAAATAATCAATTGGAAAAAAATTTCTGAACGCTATGAAGAAGCGGTCACGAAGAAGTAAACCTCATGAAAAAGTCCTCTCGTTCTATTACGAGAGGACTTTTTTTTATAGAATGTAATCGGTGTTAATAAAATTCGATTCGTTACTATTTAGCAATTCCTGTAAAATAGCATTGTTATATGCATTGTCTTTGGAAGCGACAAACGTCCGAATGGAAAACGAACGCAAAGCATCATGAATACTCAACGTCCCGACAGCAGAATCTTTTCTTCCGGTAAACGGATACACATCCGGACCACGCTGACATGAGCTGTTTAAATTCACACGGCAAACTAAATTCACCAAAGTATCAATAAGCGGCGCAATGGTTTTGATGTCTTTTCCAAACAGACTCACTTGTTGTCCATAATTTGATTCTGCCATATCGTTCAACGGTTCCTGAATGTCTTTGAAAGTCAAAATTGGAATTACCGGTCCAAATTGCTCTTCGTGATACACACGCATTTCTTTATTTATCGGAAATAAAACCGCCGGGAAAATATAGTTTTCTGAACGTTCTCCGCCTTTCTTATTAATGACTTTAGCGCCTTTACTTGTCGCATCATCAATTAATTCCTGAATATAATCAGGTTTGTCTTTTTCTGGTAATGGTGTCAATGAAACGCCTTTCTCCCATGGATTCCCAAAAGGAAGTGCGTCAACTTTTTCAGCAAATCTTCGGTTGAATTCTGGAGCAATTGATTCGTGAACATATAAAATCTTTAGTGCCGTACAACGTTGCCCATTAAAAGACAAAGTTCCCATGATACATTCCTGAATGGCCAAATCTAAATCGGCATCTGGCAAAATAATCGCAGGATTCTTAGCTTCCAAACCTAAAATTAGACGCAAACGGTTTTTATTTGGATGCAAATCCTGCAAAGCAATCGCAGATTTACTATTTCCAATCAAAGCTAAAATATCTACTTTGCCTGATTTCATAATCGGTGAAGCCACTTCTCTGCCTCTGCCATAAACAATATTGATAACGCCTTTTGGGAAGCTACTTCTAAACGCTTCGAGTAATGGCGAAATCAATAAAACGCCATGTTTTGCCGGTTTAAAAATCACAGTATTTCCCATGATGATAGCCGGAATCAGCAACGAAAAAGTTTCATTCAAAGGATAATTATAAGGTCCGAGACACAACACAACTCCCAATGGTCCACGGCGAACCATGGCATTTACGCCTTGACTTTTGGTAAATCGCGCATTGCTTCTGTCGAGTTCTTTATAATCCTCAATCGTGTCATAAATGTATTCGACAGTTCTGTCAAATTCTTTTTCCGAATCGGGTAATGATTTTCCAATTTCCCACATCAAATATTTTACTACTTCGCTTCGGACAGCTTTCATTTGTGTCACAAAATTTTCCATGCATTTGATACGGTCAATAACTTTCATCGTTGGCCACAACCCTTGTCCATTGTCATAAGCAGCAACAGCAGATTTTACAACTTCTTCAGCTCCAACTTCACCCATTGTTGGAATTGAGCCTAATAATGTAGGCGCATATTCTTGAGTTGAAGAAATAGTTGAATAAACTGAAGACGTTTTTCCAGTCCATTTTTTTAGCTGGCCATCAACAAGATAAGTATCCTGATGCAATAAATCTGTTATCTGAAATTCGGTTGGAATAGTATTCATAAAAATTGATTTTCTATAAAATTACTACTTTGGTTAAAACCATCGACAGACTTTTTGAAAAAGAAATTAACTATAACGATGTAAAAAAGTTAGTGACTGTAATATTACAGATTCACTCTGAAAAACACATTCGGCATGATACCTAAAGTGTAATAATTCTGCATCGCATATCTAGGTGTGATAAAATCGGAAACGTTTGTATATTTTCGTTCAAACTCTTTACTGATAAGATCGTTGTGATTATAAACATTATAAACGGAAACGCCAATCTTATAAGCCTTTCCTTTTTTGTCTTGGAACTGATAACTACCCGAAATATCCAAACGGTGATAATCGGGTAATCGTTCTGAATTATAGGATGTGATTTCTCCCGAGTCATTAATGGTGCTGAAAGGCTTTCCACTGTGCCAAAACCAGCCGGCTGTTAACAAAAAGTTATTCCATTTTTTATTAAAGGCAATAGTAAAACTGTGCTTGATGTCGGCGTTGGAACTGAAATAGTCTCCATCGTTTACCGTTTCAAACTGATTTTGAGAATCTTCATATGTATAGGTTATCCAGGCACGCCATGTTGCTGCACTTTTCTGAAGCAGAAAGTCAACTCCTTTGGTAAATCCTTTTCCCTGATGAATATTATTATCATTCTGACTCAAAAAACCCAAAGTAAACGACGTAATTCCAGTGATGTTTTTATAATAAGCATCAACATCAATTAGCCAATTATTCTTTTTGAAAATAATTCCTGAAGTATATTGATTGGCTTTTTGAATCGGATATTCAGCATTGTCCGAAAGTATCCAGACATAATTCTCCAGACTCAAATCATTGGCTACATTTTCTTTAACCTGGCTCAAAACCTGGCTTCTTCGTTCATACGATAGTTGCCAAATCAATGATTCTGAAAAAGTTTTTTGAATCAGTAATCGGGGTTCCAAACTTGACGCTTTCATTTGGCTATAGAAATTATAGCGCAATCCGGGTTGGAAATTCCAGTTTCCTAAGTCTTTTTTGAAATAAACAAAACCGGCATGTGTAAGGTTATAACGATGTCTCAAACTCAAATCAACACCAATATCCTGATTGTAACTGTTGAACAAATGCGAAATGTCATTTCCAAAAACATGGTAACCAAATTCCAGTTTGGATTGCTCATCAATTTGATATCCAAAATTAATTTCTGCACCCGAATCTACTACTCTATTCAGTTTTTTAAAAGCTTCAAATTTGTTGGTATCATAGTCTTGTTTTTTGAGGTAATCAAAACTATACAACGAATAGGAAACCAAGATTTTTTGAATAAATTTTGGACTGTATTTCTGAATCCAATTCAGGCTGAAACCATAGTTTTCAATGCTCATTTTCTGATTACTGATACTATCGCTTGTGATGACATTTTTATAATCCAAATCGTTTTTAATAACCAAACCTGAAAGTGAAATTTCGGTTTTTGGGTTTGGTTTAAAATTCAGCTTTGATGAAAAATCGTAGAATTTAAACTGGTTGCCATTATCAAATTCTTTGAAGTTGGTATTCTGAAAAACTTTGCTTTCTAATTGGTTGAACGTTGGTGATTGAATCCATTCTGTATAGGATTTTCTTCCCGAAAGCTGTAGACCTAATTTGTCTTTCACCAAAGGTGTTTGCACATAAGCATCAATATTCAATGCATTGATTCCGGCGTTGAGTTTGGTTTTATCCGAAATTTTATCTGTGGATTTAATATCAATAATTCCTGAAACCCTTTCGCCGAACTGGGGATTAACAGCTTTGTTGTAGTAATTCACGGTTTGCTCTACGTTTGGATTGATACTCGAAATCATTCCGAATAAATGTCCGGGATGATACAACCGAATTCCGTCCATCAGGATTAAATTCTGATCAGAAGTTCCGCCGCGAATGTACAAACCTGTAGCTGTTTCGTTAGGGCTTTTTACGCCAGGTAATTGTTGGAGTGACAATAAAATATCGGCGTCCGTTACACCCGGAAGTGTTTGCACCTTTTGAGGAGAAATGACATAATTTTGATTGGTTTTGCGAATGCCTTTGTCCAAAAACTCTTCGACGATAACTTCTTTCAACAGGTTAGCTTTCTCAGGTATTTCTTTTTGATTAATCGAATAAAAACGCTCATTGATTTTGACTACTTTCAGCGTGGATTGTTTTTCAATTTCGGTATTGATTTCAGCTAAATCATATAGTTTTTTGGGCAACGAAATTCGTTGTGAAATCACTAATGAATCTACATAGGAATATTTAACATCAAATGCTTTCTCGATATCGGAAAGCACTTTGGTGAGTTTGGCATTGGTATAAGTAAATTGCTCTTTTTTTTGTGACAAAACCAGCTGTGTCAAAAGCAAAAAAAAGCAACACAAAACTATTTTTTTCATTCAGAAATGATAATTTTTCCAGTATTGTTTTTAGTAAATTTTAAATGCATTGGCAGACAAATGGATTGCAAAGCCACCTGTAAATCTTTGTTTGTAAAAGTTCCTGTGAATTTTACTTCTTTTATATTGTTGGGAAACGCCACATCGACATTGTATTGATTTTCGAATTGGTTGATTACATAATGAATCGGCACATTTTTAAAAGACGATTCACCCGAAATCCATGACGGTTTAACAGCAGTTTTGGATGCCCAATTCTCGGAAATACTATGGTAAAAACGAACACTTTCTCCACGTGTCAAAATCGTTGATTTTTCTTTTTGCGTGACTTTAACTTTGCCTTCATAACAAACTACTTCAAAGAAATCATCAAAGGCAATTACATTGAATTTGGTTCCCAAAACACGAACATCACCCAACGCAGTTTCTACTGTAAAAGCGCTTCCTTTTTGGACTTCAAAAAATGCTTCACCTTCGAGTTGCAAGGTTCTTTTGTACTTGAAAATATTGGAATAAGCTAAAGTTGATTTTGAATTCAAAGATACTTTTGAATTATCGGCTAATGTTATGATTTCTGTATTTCCATAACCGGTTGCAATTTTATTTTCAGCAATAAAAGAATAATACAAGCTAAAAAAGATTAGCAAGCCGGCAGCAATTGAAGCATAGCGCCATATCGGAACAACTTTTACTTGTTTGGTTTGCTTTTTATCAGCTAATTTTTGTTTGATAGCAATGAAGTTTTGCTCCAAATCCGGGTTGGTAATTTCAACACCGCTTAGTGTATTTTTTATCTTTTGAAAAGCTACAAAATCTTCTGCCGAAACCAATCCTTTTAATTGCTCATCTGTGATTTTATTGGCTAACCAATCTGATAAATACGTTTCGTTTATCTCTTCCATCTTATAATTTTTCAAACGTTTTTCACTACTTTTCTTAAAGACAATAATGCCTGATGCATTCTTTTTTCAACTGCTTTTACCGATAAATCTAATGAGGCTGCAATTTCTGTATACGACTGATTATCAAAACGGTTCATTAAAAATACGGTTCTTTGCTTTTCGGGCAAATCGTTTATGGCTTTTTCTAATAAAGTTTTCAATTCGGTTTCCTCCATTAAAAACTCAGGTGATTCTTTGTGAAATGACTTTGGTTTAAACTGAACTCCAAAATTAGCTACTACCTGATTATGTTTAATTTTATTCAGCGAAAGCCTGATTGCGGTTGTATATAAAAAGCTTTTGGCTTGTTCCGGTTTCAGTATTTCGCAATTTTCCCAAAGTTTGACAAAAGCATTTTGAGCTACATCTTCAGCGCTTTCAATATCACCTCTGAATTTATATACCAAAAAGTTCCGCAACACTTTAAAATTAGTGTCAAAAACCGAACGGAATACCGCATCGGAACAGAGCTTTACGTTTTGGTTTTCTTCGTTCATAGCTTAAATTACAGACACAACCTTATCACTAAGGTTGTGCCGTAATATTTATTTTTTCAATTCTTAAATTTAATTACAATTGTTAGCAATGGCTGCTTCAAATTGTGCCTGGCTGGTGATTACTATAGTATGCGGGCCTGTAGCCGTATTGAAAGTAGCTGTTACCGGATAATGAAAAGCAGGAATACTGCTCTGTGCAGGGAAATAATATTGCAACAAGTTGTCATTATTATTTACTGTCTGCAATGCACCTTGATATTGAATTTGCACAGGATAAGACATATTAAAACAAGTTCCTAAAACGCTTCCAAAATCGATACTAACTACCGGATTACAATTTACAAAGTCTGCAGCAGTAAATCCATCACATTCAGCATGGCAAGCATTAGAATATTCAACTATTCCTGTAGCCGTGTGCACACAAACTGGGCTATAATCGGCTGTACAAATACAATCACTGCTAGGACAATCATTATTCAAAGCAAAAAATTCGTATAAATTATGGATTACTATTGTTTCATCATTTTGAACCACTGAAATCGGGAATACAATGTTTAACTGATAACTAACGGTACCAGCCGGATTTGCTGAAACTAATTCTACCAATTCCGTTTGGTTGTTTACGAGTATTGTCTCATTATTGGCATTGATAACCGAAATTGGAAAAACAATAGAATAGCAAGTGAAATCAAGCACAGTGTTATTAACTGTATAGAAAGTACAATCCTGGATTAAAGCAAAGAATTCTTCTTCATTATGGATAGTTGTAATAGCTCCTTCATGTTGAACCTGAAAAGGAAATTCGATTCCATCAATATATAAGGCTGATGTTTCATTGGATAAAATTTCAATTAACCCATTATAAGAAGCAACGCTTATTACTGTTCCGTTGTTATATGAAAGATTTATTGGGTATACAAAATTGAAGCAAAGCAACTGATCCTGAGTGGAAGTTGTATTTTTCCCGTTGATGTTGTTGGCTTTTTTGACTTCGTTAAGCGTAGTTCTCAAAGAAATACTCTTTGTCGTCACCACTTCATTTTCAACCGGATTATTATCGGTACAAGAATAAAACCCTGCGACAGTAACTGTCAATAGCAATAGTAAAATTTTAATTTTTTTCATCTTATTTATAATTTAGTGTTTAAAGGTTAGACAACACAAAATGCCATCACCCTACTTTTTTAAAAATAAAAATGAAATTTACTTATTTTAAAAGACTTTGAGCAATCTTCAAGGCACATTTTTCGCCGTCGATGGCTGCTGAAATGATTCCGCCTGCAAATCCGGCGCCTTCGCCACATGGATATAAGCCTTTAATTTGTGGATGTTCCAATGTTTCATTATCACGCGGAATCCTAACCGGCGATGAAGTTCTGCTTTCGGGAGCATGAAGAATGGCTTCATTGGTCATATAACCGCGAATTGCTTTTCCAAATTCACTGAATCCTTCCCGCATTATTTGAGTTAAAAAATCTGGAAAAACCTGTCCCATTTCTACTGAAGTTGTTCCCGGAACATAAGATGTTTTCGGAATCGAAGCAGAAACTTTGCTTTGTGTAAAATCAATCATGCGTTGTGCCGGAACTTTTTGAGTTTCTCCAGCCAAATGCCATGCTTTTTGTTCGATGCTTTTCTGAAATTCCATTCCGGCTAAAGGGCCAAATTTTTCAAAAGGTTTGAAATCTTCTAATTTTAATTCGACTACAATTCCTGAATTGGCTGTTGCCTGATCTCGCTTTGATGGCGACCAGCCATTGGTCACCACTTCTCCCGGACTTGTAGCACAAGGCGCAATTACGCCACCTGGGCACATACAAAACGAATACATTCCGCGACCATTCACCTGCTTCACAATTGAATAAGGTGCCGGTGGTAAATACTCGCCACGATAATCGCAACTGTACTGAATTTTATCAATCAATTCCTGCGAATGTTCTGCGCGAACGCCAAGCGCAAAAGGTTTGGCTTCGATAAAAATCTTTTTTCTGTCAAGTAACTCAAAAATATCACGAGCTGAATGTCCGGTTGCTAAAATCAATTTATTGGCAGAAATCGTATCGCCATTTTGAGTAATAACGCCTTGCATTTCATTGTTTTTTACAACGAAATCAATCACTCTTGTTTCGAACAAAACTTTCCCGCCACATTCGATTATTTTCTCCCGAATGTCCTGAATGATTTGCGGTAATTTATTGGTTCCGATATGAGGATGTGCTTCGACTAAAATATCGGGCGTAGCACCAAAACCAACTAACAATTGCAGAATCCTGTCTACATCGCCACGTTTTTTGGAACGCGTATATAACTTCCCGTCAGAATAAGTTCCTGCTCCACCTTCACCAAAACAATAATTGGAATCTTCGTTTACAATATGGTCAACATTTATGGCTTTTAAATCTCTACGACGGCCGCGAACATCTTTCCCACGCTCGATCACTATTGGTTTTAAACCTAATTCGATTAATTGCAAAGCTGCGAATAATCCGGCTGGACCAGCGCCAACAATGATTACTTCCTGTTTATTGGAAACATTTTCATAGTTAGGAAGTTCATTTTTTTGTTCTGTATATTTTTCATCAATCAGATAGACAGAAACTTTAAGATTGACTTTAATAGATTTTTGACGCGCGTCTATAGAACGTTTTAGAATTACAACTTTAGAAACTAATTTAGTAGAAACCCGAACTATTTGAGCTACATGTTCGTAGAGCAAACTTTCATTTGCTGCTATTTCGGGAGAAACCTGAAGTTGTAGTTCTTGTGGCATTGTGTTGAATTTTGACAAAAATAGCAATTTGAAAATTGTTATTGTAATTTTGTCCCACAACAACTTGGAAAACTATATAATGTCAAGACAAATAAAACTAATTTGGGATTTTCGTGGTGAAGCTTCAGCTAAGACGGCAGAGCATCATGAACTTCATTTGAAAGAATATATTATTCATCAAAAATTGCCATTGCATATCACGGGTTTTGAAATCAAAAATGAAATGCATGCCATAGCTTTTATGGTGGTAACCGATGAATACATGATTCCCGTTCGGGATGCTTTAAAGCCGCATCGTGGAGAAGTATATAAGTAGTTTTCAGTCGCGGTCGCAGTAATCAGAACTGAAAACTGAGACTGTCACTGCACATTTTAATTTGCTACTTCGCTTATAAATTTTATCCGCATCAGGCGTAATTCTTCGATATCGTAATCGCCATCAAATTCCTTTAATGCATCTTCTATTTTATCTGATTCAGAATCCATAAAATAGTCGTGGATTTCTTCCTGTTGGTCTTCGTCTAGGATTTCATTAACCCAGTAACTTATGTTTAATTTGGTTCCGGAATAGACGATTTGTTCCATTTCTTTCAACAGATTATCCATCGTAAATCCTTTGGCTTTAGCTATATCCTCGAGTGACAGTTTTCTGTCTATATTTTGAATGATGTACAATTTGTTAGCTGAATTTACTCCTGTAGATTTTACAACTAAGTCATCTGGGCGGATGATATCATTATCTTCAACATATCGTGCAATAAGTTCAATAAACTCATTGCCGTATTTTTTTGCTTTTCCTTCACCAACTCCGTGTGTGTTTGTCAATTCGTCAATCGTAATTGGATATTTCAACGCCATATCTTCTAACGATGGATCCTGAAAAACCACAAATGGAGGAACACCTAATTTCTTAGCTACTTTTTTACGCAACTCGCGCAACATTCCCATCAAAGCTTCATCAGCAGTTCCGCCACTTTTTGATGCCGTTACGATTGCATCATCCTCAGCTTCATTATATTCGTGATCTTCCGACATCATAAAAGATGTAGGCTTGCTTATAAACTCATGCCCTTTGTCTGATACTTTTAAAATACCATAGGTTTCAATATCTTTAGTCAAAAGACCAGCAACCAAAACCTGTCGAATCAAAGCCATCCAATAGCGTTCTTCAAATTTGCTTCCCTTTCCAAAAAAAGTTTGTGAATCGGTTCTGTGTGCTTTAATCATCGCATTTACTCTTCCGATGAGCGTAAAGCAAATTTCTTTTGATTTGTATAAATATTTGGTATCCCGAACTGTTTCTAAAAGCAGCTTGACTTGATCCTGAGCTTCGGTTTTTGTTTTTGGATTGCGGACATTGTCATCCATATCGGCACCTTCACCAGTTTCGCTGTCAAATTCTTCCCCGAAATAATGCAATAAAAATTTGCGCCTCGACATTGAGGTTTCAGCGTAAGCAACAACTTCCTGCAACAAAGCAAATCCAATTTCCTGTTCAGCTACGGGTTTGCCCGACATGAATTTTTCTAACTTTTCTACATCTTTATAAGAATAATAAGCAAGGCAATGACCTTCTCCACCATCGCGACCGCCACGACCAGTTTCCTGATAATAACTTTCCAGTGATTTCGGAATATCATGATGGATTACAAAACGAACATCCGGTTTATCGATTCCCATTCCGAATGCGATGGTAGCCACAACCACATCAACATCTTCCATAAGGAACATATCCTGGTGTTTGGCTCTGGTTTTAGCATCCAAACCTGCGTGATATGGCACAGCGGAAATACCGTTTACTTGTAATACGCCGGCAATTTCTTCCACCTTCTTCCGGCTCAGACAATAAATAATTCCTGACTTCCCTTTATGCTGTTTTATAAAACGAATGATATCGGATTCTATATTTTTTGTTTTGGTACGTACTTCGTAAAACAAATTTGGCCGATTGAAAGATGCTTTAAAAGTCGTAGCATCAGACATATCAAGGTTTTTAAGAATATCTTCCTGCACTTTTGGCGTAGCCGTTGCGGTTAAACCAATAACAGGAACATCACCAATTAGTTTGATGATAGCCTTTAAATTTCGGTATTCTGGTCTGAAATCGTGTCCCCATTCCGAAATACAATGTGCTTCGTCAATGGCGACAAAAGAGATGGTTACATTTTGAAGAAACTCAACGTATTCTTCTTTTGTTAATGATTCAGGTGCTACATATAATA
>NZ_JBDSMB010000015.1:0-11729 GCF_039916025.1 Flavobacterium sp. | reverse complement strand
GGTCTGAAATCGTGTCCCCATTCCGAAATACAATGTGCTTCGTCAATGGCGACAAAAGAGATGGTTACATTTTGAAGAAACTCAACGTATTCTTCTTTTGTTAATGATTCAGGTGCTACATATAATAATTTGGTAATTCCTGAAGTGATATCTTTTTTAACCTGATTTATTTCTGTTTTGGTAAGAGACGAATTCAACACATGTGCAATGCCATTTTCTGAAGACAAACTCCGAATAGCATCTACCTGATTTTTCATTAAAGCAATAAGCGGAGAAACTACAATAGCGGTTCCTTCCTGAATCAAAGCAGGCAGCTGATAACATAATGACTTTCCGCCACCTGTAGGCATTATAACAAAAGTATTATTTTGAGTAATAATACTTTTTATAACTTGTTCTTGTAATCCTTTAAATTGGTTGAAACCAAAATATTTTTTTAATTCTTTGTGAATGTCAATTTCGTCTAAATTCATTCTCTGTTAATGGTATTTTTACATAAATTTGCAAACATAAAGATACTACTTTCTTTATTACATACAAATTTTATATTGTTACAATTTTGATAAAAAAAGAAAACATTCTTGCCTCTGCCAAAAAGACAATTTTGTCTGAAAGCGAGTCAATAGCTAAGCTAACCGATTTTTTAGATGACAATTTTGTTAATGCTGTAGAAATCATTTACAACTCAAAAGGCCGTTTAGTTGTTACCGGAATAGGCAAAAGTGCTATCATAGCCCAAAAAATTGTGGCCACTTTAAATTCTACCGGAACTCCTTCCCTTTTCCTTCATGCTTCAGAAGCCATTCATGGTGATTTAGGCATGGTGCAGCCTGGAGATGCTGTGATCTGTATTTCAAAAAGCGGTAACAGTCCTGAGATTAAGGTTTTGGTTCCGTTGTTAAAACGATTTGGAAACAAACTGATTGCCATTACCGGAAATATAACTTCCTTTTTAGGAAAAGAAGCCGATGTTGTTTTGAATACTTATGTCGAAACCGAGGCTTGTCCCATTAATTTGGCACCAACAAATAGCACCACAGCACAATTAGTTATGGGCGATGCCATTGCAGTTTGTTTGATGGAAATGAAAAATTTCACTGCTGAAGATTTTGCCAAATATCATCCTGGTGGCGCTTTGGGTAAAAAACTATTGTTGCGTGTTGGCGACATGCTTGACACTACGCACAGACCGGTTGTTTCACCAGATTCGACAATCAAAAAAGCCATTGTTGAAATATCTGAAAAACGATTAGGAGTTACAGCTGTGGTAGAAAATGACAAAGTTATCGGAATCATAACCGATGGAGATATAAGAAGAATGCTGAATAAAACTGAAAACATTTCAGGATTAACAGCACAAGACATAATGACCAAAAATCCGAAAACCATAAAATCAACTGATATGGTTAGCGATGCCCTGAATATTCTTGAAGACTTTTCAATTACGCAATTAGTAGTTGTTGACAATGGTGATTATAAAGGTGTAATTCATTTGCATGATATTTTAAAAGAAGGCATCGTATAATGGCGAAAAAGAATAAACCAACAGGCGAAATGTCTTTCCTGGATCATCTTGAAGAATTAAGATGGTTATTAGTAAGAAGTTCAGCTGCAGTTGTCATCATGGGAATTGTTGCCTATTTCTTTGCAGATTATATTTTTTCCGATATCATTTTTGGCCCAACGGATCCAAGTTTTGTTACCTATCGCTTTTTTTGTGATGCTTCTCATTATCTTGGATTTGCAGACAGCATTTGCATTACCGAACTAAATTTCATCATTCAGAATACTGAAATGGAAGGTCAGGTAAATATTTTTGTGTGGGTTTGCATAACTGCAGGTTTTATTTTGGCTTTCCCTTATATACTCTGGGAATTCTGGAAGTTTATAAGTCCGGCTTTACATGAAAAAGAGAAAAAAGGAGCCAAAATTTTCATTTTTGTAGCTTCAGTTTTGTTCTTTTTGGGAGTGCTTTTTGGTTATTATGTCATCGTTCCGATGTCGGTAAATTTCTTAGCAACATTCTCTATAAGCAGTGTTGTGAAAAATCAATTTAGCATTGATTCCTATGTTAGTATGGTTAAAACGGCAGTTATTGCCAGTGGATTATATTTTGAATTGCCAATCATCATTTATTTCCTGACGAAATTAGGACTGGTTGGACCAAAATACTTAAGAAAGTATAGAAAATATGCCATCGTTATTATATTGATTATTGCTGCTATTGTAACGCCTCCTGATGTTGTAAGTCAGATAACCGTTGCAGTGCCAATGTTGGTCATTTATGAAGGATGTATCTGGATTTCGGCTATTGTAGAAAAAAATAAAAAGAAAGATGAGCAAACTAGTTGAGGATTTTAATGAATATCGTTCAAGAATGAACGGTAAATTATTGGCTGACAATAATAAAATTGTAAAACGTATTTTCAATCTTGATACCAATGCTTACGCAGAAGGCGCATTGGATGTTAGGACAAAAGAGCTACTCGGACTTGTTGCATCAGCAGTGTTGCGTTGTGATGATTGCGTAAAATACCATTTGGAAACCAGTTATAAACTTGGAATTACCAAAGAAGAAATGATGGAAGCTATGGGAGTTGCAACTTTAGTTGGCGGAACCATTGTAATTCCACATTTGAGAAAAGCTTATGAGTTTTGGGAAGCACTTGAAGAAAATAAATAATTGTTAAAGAGTTGATTTGGTTATTTGGTTATTCGTTAATTTGCCAGATAAACAAATACACAAATAACCGAATAACCGACAAGATGAAATTAAGAGCCGAAAATTTAGTCAAAACCTATAAAGGCAGAAGTGTTGTTAAAGGTATTTCTGTCGAAGTAAATCAAGGTGAAATCGTTGGGCTCTTAGGTCCAAATGGTGCCGGAAAAACAACTTCGTTCTATATGATTGTTGGATTGGTTAAACCAAATTCAGGGAATATCTATTTAGATGACATGGATATTACCGAATTTCCAATGTACAAGCGTGCACAAAACGGAATCGGTTATTTGGCACAGGAAGCTTCTGTTTTCAGAAAGTTGAGTATTGAGGATAATATTTTGAGCGTATTGCAATTAACAAAGCTTTCTAAAGAAGAGCAAATAGCCAAAATGGAAAGCCTGATTGCCGAGTTTAGTCTTGAACACATCAGAACCAATCGTGGTGATTTACTTTCGGGTGGTGAAAGAAGAAGAACCGAAATCGCAAGAGCTTTGGCAACTGACCCAAAATTTATTTTGCTTGATGAACCATTTGCCGGTGTTGACCCAGTTGCGGTAGAAGATATTCAGCGTATTGTAGCGCAATTAAAAAACAAAAATATCGGAATCTTAATTACCGACCATAACGTTCAGGAAACACTTGCTATTACTGATAAGACATACTTAATGTTTGAAGGTGGAATTCTAAAAGCCGGAATTCCGGAAGAATTGGCAGCTGACGAAATGGTTAGAAAAGTATATCTAGGACAAAACTTTGAGTTACGTAAAAAGAAATTGACGTTTTAATAAATGCAAAACCCAGACAAAGAACAATTAGAAAATTGGTCGAAAGATCCAAAGAATTGGAAACTCGGGAATTTCTATTTCAATAAAGAAGACAAAAGAGTCTTTGTTGACAAATCCAATCCGGAATATGGAATAAGTGTAAATTTTGCCAGTCCAAAAACATATTTAGTCTTACTTATATGCTTTCTCTTTTTTGGATTTATCCTCTACATGATTAATAAAAATAAATAAAAAAAGCTTCCTAATTGGAAGCTTTTTTTGTGACTATATTATTGATTACCGAAAGTAAAACGTAAATTACAATTATCAGTGGAACAGCTAGTATCTGAAGAAAAATAAGCAGTACAAGTGAAAGTGCTAAAAAGAAAATCTGCAATTTGTATTTGGCAAAACTGAAATTTTTAATCTTTAGTGAAAATAACGGAATTTCAGCATTCATAACGTAAGCGCTTAGAAGTGTTATTGCAATTAAAACCCATTGATTATTAATCAAATAAAACACAAATGGGATAACTACTAAAGGTAGACTTGTTATAAACAAAGCATTAGCTGGAGTTGGCAAACCAATAAAAGAATCCGATTGTCTTTCGTCTATATTGAATTTAGCTAAACGATAGCATGCGCCAAGCGTAATTATAAACCCTAAATAAGGAAGCACAATATGATACCATTCCATATTCATTACTAATGGATTCCTGATGTTTTTTAGCATTTGACACATCACATAACCCGGAACAACTCCACTCGTAACCATATCTGCCAACGAATCTAATTGAACTCCTAATGGTCCGGCAACGCCAAATTTTCGGGCAAAAAAACCATCAAAAAAATCAAAGAAAATACCAAGACATACAAAGAAAAATGCACATTCAAACTCAGAATATGATACCATAACTACAGCCACACAGCCACAAAACAGATTAAGCATGGTGAACAAGTTTGGAATCAGAGCTTTTATTTTCATAAGACTTCAGTTAGTTTTTTAAAAAAGAATTACAAATCTAATACAATAAGTTAAAGCTTTCTGCGTTTTATATTAGAGATTTTTATTTGATATTTGTAAAAAGAAAAATTGCCTTGAAAAAAACAATTGCTATTCTACTGCTTTTTATTAGCATAATTACTCATGCACAAACAGTTAGGAAATATTCCAATGAATTTATGAACATTGGAGTTGATGCTGCTGCTTTGGGGATGTCTAATGCGGTAACGGCATTTACAGGCGATGTAAATTCAGGCTATTGGAATCCGTCAGGTTTACTTAAAATCGAAGACAGTGAAGCATCATTAATGCACGCGAGTTACTTTGCCAATATTGCCCAATATGATTATGCGGCTTACGCCAAAAAGATAGATGACCGAAGCGCCTGGGGAATTTCATTGATTCGTTTCGGTGTGGATGACATTTTAAATACGACGCAACTTATTGACAGTGAAGGAAATATTGACTACAACCGAATCAGCCTTTTCTCAACAGCCGATTATGGATTGACATTTTCCTATGCGAGGCGCCCAACATTAGTTGAAGGTTTGCGATATGGCGTAAATGCAAAAGTTATCCGCAGAGTTATTGGTGATTTTGCGAGCTCATGGGGTTTTGGTTTTGATTTCGGATTGCAATATGAAAACAATGATTGGCATTATGGAGTCATGCTTCGCGATATTACAACAACTTATAACGTTTGGGCAATCGATGAAGATAAATACAATGAAATAAAAGATGCTGTAGCCGGACAAAATCAGGAACCGCCTGAAAGTACTGAGATTACTTTTCCAAAAGCGCAACTTGGTATCTCCAAAAAGTTTGATATTCATTATGATTATTCGTTGCTTGCCGCAGTTAATCTGAACATGCAGTTTACCAAAACAAACGATATCTTTGCTTCAGATGCTGTGAGTATTGACCCGGCTTTAGGACTTGAATTTGGTTATACCGATTTGGTTTTTCTTCGCGCCGGAGTTGGGAATTTTCAAAATGTAGAGCAAATTGACGGAAGTACGAAAGTCAACTTCCAGCCCAATATTGGCCTGGGTTTTAAGTATAAAGGCATTCAGGTAGATTATGCTTTAACTGATTTGGGTGATCAAAGTGCCGCTTTATATTCTAATATCTTTTCTGTGAAAGTAGATTTGAGTATTTTTAGATAAAATTTAAAAGAAATCAATGTTTAAAAATAAACTTCCCATCTTATTACTACTATTTTTTGTTCTAAAAAACGGTTTCGCTTTTGGACAAATTCCATTATCTAAAAACACCAAAATTAGCATTTTAACCTGTGAACAAGGGAATGAACTCTATTCAATTTTTGGCCATACGGCAATCAGAATTCAGGATGCTTCCAATGATTTAGATGTGGTTTACAATTATGGAACCTTTGATTTTGCAACAGAGAATTTTTATTTAAAATTCATTAAAGGCGATTTGCGGTATTTTGTAACTGCCAATTCATATAATGAGTTTTTTTATCAATATACTATAGAAAACCGCTCTATATATGAGCAAACTTTAAACCTGACTGCAGCGCAAAAGCAACAGCTTTTTGATGCATTGAATAAGAGTCTGCTTACTGATGAAAAGTATTATACTTATAAGTTTATCGATAGAAATTGCACCAATATGGTTGTGGACAAAATAAACCAAACATTGGGACAAAATTCAATTGTGAAAACTACCGAAAAAGGTCAAAGCTACCGTGAAATTCTATTTCCTTATGTAGAAGATCATTTTTATGAAAACCTCGGAATCAATGTTATGTTTGGCGCTAAAACGGATGAAGATGGAAAGAAATTGTTTTTGCCTAATCAATTTATGGAAAGTTTGAAGGTGGCGCAATTCAATGGAAAACCAGTTTCTGAACAGCCAAGAACCATTTTAAAAGCAACACCCACAAAATCTGAAAAATCGCTTTGGAATAATTATTATAGTTTCTGCCTGATTTTTTTATTGATTGTGATAAGCAGAAAATCCTGGATTTATCTTAGCTATTTCGCAATAATTGGCCTACTTGGAATCTTTTTATCTTTAATTGGATTTTATTCTTCTCACCAGGAAGTAGCTTACAATTACAATGTTTTACTATTCAATCCTTTATTGCTCGCACTGATTTTTTGTTTCTGGAAAAATAAATTTATTTGGGTAAAAAGGATAGCACTATACAGTTTACTTATGTTAGGCTTGTTTGTCATTATTCTGCTAAACAAACCAAATCTGGTAATGTTCCTGCCAATGATTATTTGTTCAGGGATAACGCTTTTTTATTTTCTTAGAAGAAGCAAGCGACAGCTATTGGCCGCGGTAAAATAAAACAGTACTCAGCGTTTTAAAAATGATATTAACATCAAGGAAAATACTTCTGTGCTTGATATAATATAAATCATATTGGAGTTTTATCAAACTATCATCAATGGTTTCACCATATGAATAATTTACCTGTGCCCAACCAGTCAGTCCTGGTTTTATAACGTGACGCGTTTCATAAAACGGCATCACTTCGGCAATTTCATTTACAAAGATTGGACGTTCAGGTCTTGGTCCAATTACAGCCATATCACCTTTTAAAATATTGATAAACTGTGGTATTTCGTCCATTCGGGATTTTCGCATTATTTTTCCAAATGGTGTTATCCTGCTATCATTTGTTGTGGCAAAAACAGCACCTTCTTTCTCTGCATTGATAACCATTGTCCTATATTTCACAATGTTGAAAATCTTACCGTTCTTACCTACTCTTTCCTGTGTGTAAAACAATTTCCCTCTGTTTCCAAAAAGGTTTCCAATCAAAATAAAAGGCAAAATAATTAGTCCGATTGATAAACCAATAACCGAAAATATAATCTCAAAAAAACGCATTACAATTAAGTAAAAATGATTTTGATTACTTCTGCTAAATGGGAAATAACGGTAGAAATCCCTTGAAACATATTGTACCGGAATCCGTTGGGTCATATTTTCATAGACCTGTGTGTACTCTCTAATTATATAGCCATTTTCTAATAAATTAATCAATTGATTGTAGAGATTAACTGTTATACCATCAGTTTTTTGAGATGCAATTACTATTTCTGAAATTGAATTTTCCTTGACAAATTCATCCAGTTTATTAATGTCAATGCTTTTTATCTTATCATTTGTTTTGGTATTTGCGCTATCAGAGTTAACAAAACCTAAAACACGATAGTGCGGATCAGCACTTTCAAGCGCAAAAACAAGTTCTTTATATTGCTCTCTATCACAAATAAGGATTACTTTTTTTGAAAATCTATTTGATGCAAAAAACCGAACATACATCATTCGCCATATAAACAATGCTAAAAATATAGCAATATAAAAAATGAGGATTTGAAGACGGTTGGTTGGAAGAATCGGAGTATAAACCGGGGTTAATAAATATAGTAAAACCGTTATTGATGAAGTAAGGATTATGCTTTTTATGATTTGAAATTGATTGCTGGCAACCTGCAGATTATACATTTCAAAAACAGAACCTATGAAATTTAGGTATATTCCTAAAACAATTGTCCAATAAAAATTTGTTTCTGAAATATTGAAATAATTGAATTTGAAAACTATTCCAACTAAGTACAAAGAAAGTAACACCGAAATTACGTCAAAAATCCGCAAAAGAATTTTTCTTTCCGAAACTTCAAAGTGTATATCCTTATATTTATTCATTTTTTGGGGTAAAAAGAATTTTGAAGTCGCAAGTTAGTGAAATTACTTTACACGAGTAGCTCTACCCATTGCTTTTTGACTATTTCCCAGTCAAAGCTTTTAACAGATTCCTTACCTTTTTCGGATAAATTTTGTGCCAGATTTGCCTCTGTAAAAACCCGATTAATTTGATTCGTCATGTCGTCAACATCATCGTCGTTTACTAAAAGAGCATTTTCGTTATGTTCTAATAAATAGGTGATTCCACCAACATTTGTTGACACAACCGGCAAACCTAAAGCCATGGCTTCAATAACGCTTATTGGAGTATTGTCAAAATGCGTGGTGTTTATAAAAACATTGTATTCTTTTGATAATGCAATCCAATCTACTTTTGATAATTTACCGGTAAAAACAACTTCAATATTGTTTTTTTTGACAAATTTTAAAGCCTTTGCATGGCTATCATCCTTTTTTGGGCCAACCATGCAAATCTTTGCATCTGGAAAAATATCTTTTATCTTGATGAATACTTTGACCGCCATCAATGGATTGTATATTTTAGCAAATGATCTTACCCAGAGAATCTTAGGTGTTTTAAATTCTTTTGGAGATGAAGAATATAACTGCATCTCAATGGTGTTGGGAATATATTTTAGATTGGTATAACCACTTTTCTTAAAAGCTTCTAATAAGTAATAAGACGGAGCAATATTTATGTAGGCATTTTTAAAAATCAGATTTGAAAAAAACTTACTTCGGATAATCCTACTTGGCAAATTACCACCGTGAAGCTTGGGTATATATTTTAAATTCAGCATTCTACACAGTTGAGAAATAATAAAAGCATACCAAAAATTCTTAGTGCTATAAGTGTCGATTAAAACATAATCAACCTTTTTAGCATACTTGAATGTTTTACTTATCATCTCAAGCATTCTCCCAATTTTATTCTTTTTGGAAGAAGCATAGTATACATTAAAACCTTCACCTTCAAGAAAAACCCCAAGAGTTTCTATTGATGTCGAAGTATAACCATGGTCGGATAATTTATTACCTATGTAAAGGAGGTTCTTCATCCATATAAACTTTTAGTAGCGATAACGAATATACAAAAGCTGGTGCAGCAATCCGCATAGCAGCATGATTAATTGTAAGTAACCAAAATAGTAACAGCGAAAACATATAAATATTTTGTTTATTGTCTAAATATAAAAAAATTGGCGTAAACAGCACTATTAGTAAAGCTATAATACCCATCATACCATGTTCTGCAATTGTTCTTGAAATTTCGCTGTGAGATGCTATAATCAATCCGCCAGATCTTTCTTCCCTGATTTCCAGTGCTTTTCCCACGCCTATGCCAAAAACCGGATGATCAAGAAAATCAGCTATTTCACTATCCCAAATCTCTTCTCTACCTGATAAATTGCTTTCTTTCACCCTACCGGCTGCATCCTTATTTGCATATCGCTTGTCAATTAATCCACCTGTTTGATTAGAAGTATAAATCCATGTGAATAATAAAGCGACGGCCATGAAACCAAAAAAACCTAATAGCTTATACTTTTTATAACTCTTGACATTGACATAAATATATATCAACAACAAGAATATCATTACAAAACCAGTCATCATACCACCTCTGGAAAATGTTACAAATCCTCTATACGTAATATTAAAAAGGATAATTAAATTTACAATAAACATCAACTTTGTCTTTGAGTCTAAAAGTAATCTTGAAAAAAATATAAACATTCCAACGCCTAATACAGTAGATACCTGATTAGGGCCGAATCCTCCTGAAGTCTCTAAATTAGAATCAGTTCCTGTCAATATCTCTTTTAAATCCGGAGTATATAAAATTAAATAAATGGTTGTGGTAAAAATTGGCAATGCTAAGGTTAACAGAATATTGTTAAGCTGGGAAAGCAATATTTTACGATTATAGCAATATATTGAGGCAATGCCGAGACAAAATGGACCAGAAAGATTAAAGGCCAATTGCTTTCGGATATCTGTTTGCAAATTCAATGTTTCTGAAGCTACATATGCTCCAGGCAGCAATAGTAATATATAAATCCAATATGGTATTGCGTTTTTTGAAAATCCATTATAATACATTCCCAAAATTAAAAATACCATCACGCCATATTTTGCCGATTCATACAGCAAATTTCCACCTGTCATCCTCAAAAAAACCTCACTCCCAACAATATAAGCAGAAACAAATAAAACCTCATTATTTCTATTTTGGTTTTTTACTATATAATACAGTCCAATCATTGGAATACTAATAGCATACAAAGTAGCCAAAGGTCTAAATACGTATACTAAAATACCGATTAAGACATGGAAAAGAATAAAAATGATATATTTTCTTTCTTTCATATTTAAAGGTTTGAAACCCAGTTTAAATAGTTAGTAATAACACCATCTTCTGAATTATTTTCCAAAACGGTTTGATAAAGTGAATTACCCATTTTCATCCGTAAATCTTCTTCGGTTATAAATTTCAATAATTTTTGATAAAACAAATTTGCATCATTTACGCCAACAATAAACCCATTCATTCCATCTTTGATAATCAAAGGTATTTCTCCAACTTTAGTAGAAACTACGGGTTTTTTAGAAAGTCCGTATTCAATTAAAGCTATAGGCAAACCTTCTGATTTCGAAGTCAATATGGCGATTTCTGATTGATTTATAATGTTTTTAATATCATTTTTAGAACCATAAATAAAAACATTTCTTTCTAAATTCTTATTTAAAATCGCAGTTTTTACTTGTCTTGAATATTCATCTTTAAAATCTTTTCCTACCAAATGAAATGTCCAATCCGGATGAGATTGCTTCAACTTTTCGGCAACTTCAAGCAACAAAAAGTGATTCTTCTGATCCCGCAGATTAGCCAAACACAAAATCCGCTTTCCTGATTCTCCTTCTAAAACGGTTTCAGCTTTTGCTGCGTTATCAATGGTTGTAAAATTAGGCAAATAAATTACTTTTTTACAATTCAACTCTTTTTCTGCCCAAGCTTTCAGCTTATAATTTACCACAATAATTCCTTTGAAAAAAAAGGAGGCAATCTTTAAGGCAAATGATTTTTCAGAGCTGATGAACTCGCTTAATCCATTATGATCATGCCAAATTATAGCAACTTTTGGGTAAATAAATTTAACCAATAATGCTGTAAAATAAGAACTGCTGTGTGGCTGAAGGAAATCGACTTTGTTTTCTTTGCAATATTTTTTCAGCCTAAAAACAGCACCAAAATCAAGGGTTGCTTTTTTCTTTAGGAAAAGATAAGAAACCGATTGGTTCAACTGATTTTTTAATTTCCCTTCAGCTCTGGTGGCAACTAAACCTGAAAAATCACATTTTGTTGAAAGCGCATTTGCATAGTTAATTGCCATTTTTTCGGCACCACCAATTTCTAATGAGTCTATAATCTGAACTATTCTCATGATTTTAAAAGCAGTTTAATTTCATCTTCAAAAACATCCATAGTAAACTGTCTCGACCACTGAATAGCTTTATTTACTTTATCCTGATACAAACTATTATTTTT
>NZ_JBDSMB010000014.1:0-5037 GCF_039916025.1 Flavobacterium sp. | reverse complement strand
AGAAATTTTGGAAAAAGACTACAGCAAGCAATCGTTAGCTAAAGAAAAGCTGTTTCGGGAGCTTTTGGTACATCCTTTGATAGAGGAAATCCGCGGACGAGGATTGATGCTCGCAGCGATGACTAAAGATGCGGAGATTACTAATAAAGTAATACTCAAATGCCAGGAAAAAGGTTTGATTTTATTTTGGCTGCTTTTCGAAGGTTGCGCTATCAGAATTACCCCGCCATTAACAATATCTGAAGATGAAATCAGAGAAGGTTGCGCCATTATTATTGAGACTATGGATGAAATTCAGAATGAAAATTGATGTTGATTTTTGAAATTTTAAATTGTCATTGTTAAATTGTTAATTAAATTGTTTACAACAATAATCGCGGACTACCAAAAAAGCAACGGGTTTCCCTAATTTTATTAAGGATAATTTTAACACCTACAGTTATGCACCTAGATCACGACGAAGAAGATTACAACTTATCCTTATCGAAATTTGAATCGATGTTGAAAACCAACAAAGTGCTGTTTTTCGACTCTGAGGAATTCGAGGAAATCATTCTACATTACCTCGATATGGGAAAAGCTACTCTAGCCAAAAAAGCCTTAAAATTAGGACTTGAACAACACCCAAAATCTACCGGATTAAAACTTGTTCAGGTAGAAATGCTGGTGTACGATGACAAACTCGATCAAGCCGAAAAGTTACTAAACGAACTTTACGCTATTGAGCCAACAAACGAAGAAATTTTTATCCAAAAAGCCAATATTTATTCCAAAAGAGATGACCACGAAAAAGCGGTCGAATTCTTAAAAACAGCTTTGAAATTTACCGAAGATTATGCCGATGTCTATAACTTAATTGGTATGGAATATCTTTTTATGGACAATCTGGAATTGGCAAAAGAAAACTTTATCAAATGTTTGGAAGAGGATTTTGAAGATCAATCTGCGCTATATAATGTAGTGTATTGCTTCGAATTTCTAGACCAAAATTTGGAAGCCATTGAATACCTTAAAACTTATATTGATAGAAATCCATACAGTGAAATCGCATGGCATCAGTCGGGAAGATTGTATTATGGTGTAAAAGATTATGAAAATGCAGTGCGTTCTTTTGAATTTGCTACCTATGTAGATGAAGAATTTGTTGGCGCTTACATGGAAAAAGGTAAAGCTTTAGAGCGATTGAAACGCTATGAAGACGCTATAGAAAGCTATAACAAAACCATCGAATTGGATGATCCAACATCTTATGCTTTGTTGCGCATTGGCAAATGTTATGAAAAGCTGGGCAACAAAGTCCAAGCGTTAAAATATTTCAATAAAACAGTACACGAAGATCCATTGTTAGATAAAGGCTGGATTGCGATAACTGATTTTTATGTTCGTCAAAAAAATTACCAAAAAGCCTTATATTTTGTCAACAAAGCTTTGGCTATCGATGACCAAAATCGTTTGTACTGGAAACGTTATGCTACAATTAACAAAGCGATGGATCATTTTGAAGAAGCTGAATTTGGATATCGTAAAGCAATTGAATTTGGCGACTTTCAATTAGATACTTGGTTGTTTTGGGTTGACATTATGCAAATAATGGGCGAATACAACAACGCTATTTTAACTTTAATCCAAGCAGCTGAATACTTCCCGGATGATTACGAAATTGAATACCGTATGGCTGGTTTTCACATGCTTTTGAACGAAGAAGAAAAAGGAAATTATCATTTGAGCAATGGTTTACGAATCAATTTCAAACACCACACAATTATAAAAGATTTATTTCCGACAGTTTGGGATAGAGAATCTGTTCAGGATTATATTTCGAAGTATAACAAATAATGAATAAGTATTTGCTTTTGCTTTTGGTATTTTCCGTAGCATTCAGTCAAAATAAAAAAGTAAGCTCAAGCGAGAACAAAATATACAGCCAGAGTGAGTTAGATGAGAAAGCAAATTATCCTGAAGGGACTGAATTGCTTTATGCTTACATTAATCATTATTATAAAAATCCTGAAGAACTAGGAAAGAATAATATAACAGCTTGCTTTGTTGTGATTTCTTTTACCATTGAAAAAGACGGAACTTCGAGCAATGTAAAAACAATTAAAAGCTGTGGATTTGGTTCGGATGAAGAAGCTATAAGAGTCATTAGGACAATTAAGAGGTGGAAACCTGGAAAAATTAAAAATAAAACGGTCAGATCTTCTTATCTTATCCCAATACATTTAAGAAACTTAGAATGAATAAAAAATTCGGGCTGATTGGCAAAAATATAAGCTATTCCTTTTCGAAGAAATACTTCACTGATAAATTTGCTTTGGGAAATTTAGCCGATTGCTCTTATGAGAATTTCGACATTCAAACCATTGAAGAATTCACTGCAATTATTGCCAATAATTCCGATTTAAAAGGGCTAAACGTTACCATACCATATAAAGAAAGTGTCATTCCGTATTTGAATAAACTTTCCAAAAACGCAGCCCAAATTGGTGCCGTAAATGTTATCCGAGTAACCAAAAAAGGAAATCTTAAAGGTTATAATTCCGATTATTATGGGTTTATGAAATCCTTAGAACCTTTATTACAACCACATCATAAAAAAGCATTAATTCTCGGAACTGGTGGCGCTGCAAAAGCGGTTTCTTTTGCATTGGATAAACTCGGAATTCTACACACTTTTGTAACACGTGAAGAAAAACAAGGCATGATTGATTACGACCGAATCAATGCGACAACTTTTGATAATTACCAAATCATTATCAATTGCACACCTGTTGGCACAAGTCCAAATACAAAAGACTTTCCTCCTATTCCTTATAATTTCTTTACCGAAAAGCATATTGCTTTCGATTTGATTTATAATCCGGAAGAAACGCATTTTTTGAAGAAAGCCAAAAAGAAAGGCGCTGTTACCAAAAACGGTCACGAAATGCTAATACTTCAAGCCGAAAAAGCCTGGAAGATTTGGAATAAATAAAGCTGCATGAACACCAAATTACTCGCCATTGGCAAAACCGATAACAAAGCGTTGCAATCATTAATTGATGATTACACCAAGCGTTTGTCGTTTTACATCAAGTTTGATTTGGAAATTATTCCAGATATAAAAAACGTCAAAAACCTTTCGGAAAGTCAGCAAAAAGAAAAAGAAGGCGAACTGATTTTGGCCAAACTCACACCAACGGACCAATTGATTTTGTTAGACGAAAACGGAACGACATTTTCCAGTGTCGGCTTTTCTGATTATTTACAGAAGAAAATGAATTCCGGAACAAAGACTTTGGTGTTTGTAATTGGCGACCCGTATGGTTTTAGTGATGAAGTCTATCAAAAAGCACAAGGCAAAATTTCACTTTCGCTGATGACATTCTCGCATCAAATGGTACGCCTTTTTTTTATTGAACAATTGTATCGTGGATTTACAATTCTGAGAAACGAACCATATCATCATCAGTAGAAGTACGAAGTTTGAAGTACGATTTACGAAGTTTAGTAAATGTATTCTTTTTTGCTGTTGATTGTAATCCCTTTTGGAGCGACCAAATGCTTCACAAAAAACTGATACTGAATATACTTTCCAAACGACATTCCTTTATCATAAGCAAAGACAATACTTGAAGCTGGAACGGATTGCTTATCCAAAAAAGTTTGCAATTCATTTTTCGAAAAAACTTCATCTTTGAAATGGACCAAATCATTTCGGTCTAAGTAAAAATAAACCACATTAAAATCGGGTTTTTCCAAGTTGTACTTCACTTTCGTGAAAGGTAAAAAAGCCGTAGCTTTCTTCACTGTATCTGTATAAACAAAATACTTTTCAGAGTGTTTATTGGCTTGCTGCTTTTTAATTTCCAAAATTACTCGGCGCAATGGTAACTGCTTATCAATATTAAAAACCTTATTGATTGAACTAGCAGAATTAGTTTCATCAACTTCAATTAAAGTATCTTTTTCTTCTGTTTTAAAATATAAATAAATCGGAGAATGCTCTTTCACATCAGCCACTATTGTCTCGTTGGCTTGTGGCAGTAAAACTTCTTTATTTTGGCAGGAGAATAGAACAAACAAAAGTCCAAAAACGATTATCCTTTTCATAACTGTGATACTAACTTTATAGTTTCCACTGCTTCTTTTACATCATGCACACGCAGAATACTTGCTCCTTTTTGCAACGCAATTGTATTCAAAACCGTTGTTCCATTCAAAGCAGAATCTGCAGAAGTTTCCAGCGTTTTGTATATCATCGATTTTCTTGAAACACCAACAAGCGTTGGCAATTCGAGCATTTGAAACAATTCTAAGTTATTCATGACTTCAAAATTTTGTTCCTTCGTTTTGGCAAAACCAAATCCAGGATCTATAAGCAAATCGCTGATTTCCAAACTTCGTGCCAACGCAACTTTTTCAGAAAAGTAGAAAAGCATTTCTTTGGTAATGCTTTGATAATTTGCCAAACTCTGCATCGTTTGTGGGTTGCCTTTCATGTGCATCATTATGTACGGAACTCTGAGTTGGGCGACGATTTCCATCATAGCTACATCTAAACTTCCTGCCGAAATATCATTGATGATGCAGGCGCCATTTTCTATTGCAGCTTTCGCGACTTTAGCACGAAAAGTATCAACAGAAATCAATGTTTCCGGAAAGTGTTTTAAAACCAATTTTATCATCGGAATTAGTCGGATAATCTCTTCTTCTTCCGAAACAAATTCAGCACTTGGTTTACTTGAATAAGCACCAATATCTATAAAAGTCGCACCTTCAGTTAGCATTTTTTCAACTTGGTAAAGCACCCTTTTTTCATCAGAATGTTTTCCGCCATCATAGAAAGAATTTGGCGTAACATTCAATATTCCCATCACTTTGGGAGACGATAAATCGATTAGCTTTCCGAGGCAATTAATAGTCATTCGTTTTTTAAGATAGTTATAAGATTTAGTCCTTTGTACTTCAATCTTTATTCTTTACTTTTGGACAAATTTGACACAAAGATACACTGAAATGAGTAAAACTTCTCAAGAATATGATAAGGTTATCGCA
>NZ_JBDSMB010000013.1:0-12618 GCF_039916025.1 Flavobacterium sp. | reverse complement strand
CCAACAAAAGTTAGAGCTTTTCTGTGCGGGTAATAGGACTCGAACCTACACGCCTTGCGGCACCAGATCCTAAGTCTGGCATGTCTACCAATTTCACCATACCCGCAAAATTGTGAGTGCAAATATAGACATTCATTTGTAAATACCAAAACTGAAAACCCAAATTCCAAAAAACATATTTAGTTATCTTAATTTGGAATTTTAAAAATTGGGATTTCAATTCGTATATTTGACGGTATTAATTAACAACTACAATGGACAACATAAAACAATACGTTCAGGAAAATAAAGAACGTTTTATCAATGAATTAATCGAATTATTAAAAATTCCTTCTGTAAGTGCCGATAGTGCTTATGCTCAAGATGTTATCGCTACTGCAGATGCCGTAAAAACTTCACTTGAAAAAGCTGGTTGCAAACACGTTGAAATTTGCGAAACACCAGGCTATCCAATTGTTTTCGGAGAACATATTATCGATAAAAGCCTTCCAACTGTTTTGGTTTACGGGCATTATGATGTACAACCACCAGACCCTATGGATTTATGGACTTCACCACCATTTGAGCCTGTAATCAAAGTAACAGAAATTCATCCTGAAGGTGCCATTTTTGCCCGCGGTTCTTGTGATGACAAAGGTCAGATGTACATGCATGTGAAGGCTTTTGAATATATGATTCAGAGCAATAGTCTGCCTTGCAACGTAAAGTTTATGATTGAAGGTGAAGAAGAAGTTGGCTCAAAAAGTTTGAGTTGGTTCGTAGAAAAAAACCAGGAAAAATTAAGCTGCGATGTGATTTTAATTTCCGATACCGGAATGATTTCAAACCAACAACCAAGCATTACAACTGGTTTGCGTGGTTTGAGTTATGTAGAAGTAGAAGTTACAGGTCCAAATCGTGATTTGCATTCAGGATTGTATGGCGGCGCTGTGGCCAATCCGATTAATGTTTTGACCAAAATGATTGCTTCGCTTCACGATGAAAACAATCACATTACGATTCCCGGATTTTATGATAAAGTGGAAGAATTGACTACTGCCGAAAGAGCCGAAATGGCTAAAGCACCATTCAATTTAGACAATTATAAAAAAGCTTTAGATATCGAAGATGTTTATGGCGAAACAGGTTATGTAACTAACGAAAGAAACTCAATTCGCCCAACGTTAGATGTTAACGGAATTTGGGGCGGCTATACCGGCGAAGGTGCAAAAACCGTAATTGCCAGTAAAGCTTATGCAAAAATTTCGATGCGTTTGGTGCCCAATCAGGATTGGAATGAAATTACAGAATTATTTTCAAAACATTTTGTGAGCATTGCACCAAAATCAGTGAAAGTAAAAGTTACTCCACATCATGGTGGACAAGGTTATGTAACGCCAATTGACAGCATTGGATATAAAGCCGCTAACAAGGCATATACTGAAACATTTGGAGTTCCGGCTATTCCAGTTCGTTCGGGCGGAAGCATTCCGATTGTAGCGTTGTTTGAAAAGGAGTTAAAAAGCAAAACTATTTTAATGGGATTCGGATTGGATTCTGATGCGATTCACTCGCCAAACGAACATTTCGGAATTTTCAATTATCTAAAAGGAATTGAAACGATACCCTTGTTTTACAAATATTTTGTAGAATTGAGTAAATAAAAAAATCCGCCTGTAGAGGCGGATTTTTTTATTGTTATTTGCTCAGTTCATGAACCGATTTATAAATATAATCACTGTGTTTCCCGGTAAAATATTTTCCGGATTTTTCATCGAAAGCTTTTCTTTTAGTTTCATCACTCCAGGCTGCTTTATACAAATCCCGGTTTTTATTTAATGCACTGTCTAAATCTGCTAAAGAGTCAACAACATAAACTTCTGTAAATTGTGTATTATCCGCACCCCAAGCATGGCGGTTAGGATAATATGCTTTTATCAAATCATTTTTATTGGTTACTGCATCAAAATATTGTTTTTCTAAGTCGGTAAACTCTTTATCTGTTCCTTCTTTTGGATAAGCAAAATGGTTTACTCTTACATAATAAATCATGTCTTTGTCAAAGTTTGCTTTGGCTATTTTAGCTCCGGGCATAGACGCATAGATTTCGTCTGAATGATGATGAGCATAATATTGTCCACGTTTTTCAAAATAAGCTGTCCTTGCTTTTTCATCTGGCCACGCAGCTTTAATTAATTCATCGTCTTTATCACCGGCTTTTTCAATCGCTGCCCAATTTTCATAAATGGTAACCAATAGAAGTTCCGTATTATCTTCGGTGAAACTGTGCATTAAAACCAACTGACCTATAATAAAAGGGTTCTTTTTAACCACTTTGTCCAAATATTCTTTTTCAACTGCTTTCCATTCATCATTTGAAAAATTTTTGTTATCTATATTCCAATGCAATTTAGTTACGGTAACTAAATTGTTTTTTTCATCCTGAGCAAAACTAGTGTTGCCCATTAGCAGCATTCCTAAAACCACTGCTAAAAAAATTGCTTTTGCTTTTTTCATAATTTCAAAATTTGTTGTTTATAATTGGTTAATTGTTACAACTTTGAAATTTGGAGCTGAAAAAAATTTGAGGGATATTTCTATTCGAGGACAGCTAATTTACGAAATTTTATAATTGCTAACGTATTAATAATAAATTATTTACATAATTAAACAAAAACAAATATTTCTGCTGCTCAACAATAAACATCAAGTTTTGGCGTTATATTTGTGTAATCATCATCAATCAAAATTAATCATAATGTTAAAACGTTTTTTCCTCCTATGTTCAGGTGCCGATAGTGACATCGTGAACTCTTGTTCCAACGGCGAACAAAACAAGTATGCTGGCATTGGCGCCACAGTTTTCTTTACAGCAGTTATGGCATTTATTGCCAGTAGTTATGCACTTTACACCGTTTTTGACAATCCCTACATTTCCATTGCTTTTGGAATAGTTTGGGGATTTTTAATTTTCAATCTCGACCGATTTATTGTTTCTACTATAAAAAAAAGAGACAGTTTTATGGACGAATTGATTCAGGTTTCTCCTCGAATTGTATTGGCGGTCATTATTGCTATCGTGATTTCAAAACCATTGGAAATCAAAATCTTTGAAAAGGAAATCAATACAGTTATACTAAAAGAAAAGAATGAAATGGCAATTGCCAATAAAAATCAGGTTGCCAATTATTTCAAAAATGATGTCGATAAAAACAAAGTTGAAATGGACAGCTTGAGATCGGACATTGCCAAAAAAGAAAAAGAAGTTGCCAGTTTGTATCAATCCTATATCACAGAAGCGGAAGGTTCAGCAGGAACTAAGAAAATCGGGAAAGGTCCAATTTATAAAGAAAAAAGAATCGCTCATGATTTGGCCGTAAAACAATTGGATTCACTAAAAATCAGCAACGCTAAAATCATTGCAGATAAAGAAACAAGAGCTAAAACACTGCAAACAGATTTAGATAAAAAAGTAACCGAAACCCAACCTATCATTGATGGTTTTGACGGATTGATGGCTCGAATCAATGCCTTAGGAAAATTGCCTTCACTTCCATCGTTGTTTATCATGTTATTGTTCTTAGCGATTGAAACATCACCAATCATTGCCAAATTATTATCGCCAAAAGGCGAATTCGATTTCAAACAAGAAGACATGGAAATGGGAATAAAAAATGTGATTTTGCAAAACCGTTACCAAAGCGAATTACAAAAGAAAACTGATGCTGAAATTTATGATAAAGTCTATGCCGATATTCGGGATGATAAAGAATTGTACAACTACAAAAAGAAAGGCGCCACCGAATTACTAAAACTTCAGGCCGATGGTTTTGTAGAAAAGCAGAAAAAATCAATGTAGAATAGGCATTAGGCAAAAGTAAAAAGGCAATAGTTAGAAAATTATTTAACTATTGCCTTTTGCGTTATCTATTTTTAACTCTTCTCTATTTCGTCTCGTAACTTTTTGGTCAGGCTTTTATAAACCAAATCATAAGAATGATTAATGAGTTCACACATCATTTTATCATTAACATCCGAGTGAAAATCAATAGTATTCCAATGAATTTTACTCATATGATAACCCGGTTTTATAGCTTCATATTCGGCGCGAAGTTCTTCTCCTTTTTCCGGGTCGCATTTTAGATTGAGTGCCGGAGTTCCTTTTTCCCATTCTTTTAGAGAAGTCAGGCAAAACATTTTGCCACCAACTTTAAAGACCAAAGTATCTTCATCAAACGGAAAATGTTCGGTTACTGCTTTTTTGGAAAGACAGAATTCGTAGAGTTGTTGAATGTTCATTTTTTTTAGTGATTAGTGAAGAGTAATAAGTGATTAGCAGCTATTGCTTTTTAACTAATTACTAATCACTTGTTACTATTTACTAATATTTTCTCCATCATCTTTTCAGGATGAGCCAATGCTGTGAATCCGAATTTCTCATATAAAAAATGTGAATCCGAAGTTGCCAATCGCCAAATTTTGACTTGTTGCAATTCTGGTTCTTTCATCATGGCATCAATCAAAATGGATGAATATCCTTTTCCGCGAAGTCTTTCATCAATAAAAACATCCATCATATAAGCAAAAACAACATAATCTGTAATAACGCGGGCAAAACCAATCTGTTTATCATCCAAATAAATTCCGAAACAAAACGAAGCATCAATCGTCGTTTGTACTTCATCAATTGTTCTGCCTGCTGCCCAATAAATATCCTTCAAAAAGGTTTGAATAAACGAAACATCGAGTTTGCTTTTATCTGTGGAAACGGTTATCATAATTAAAAAATTATTTTAAATTCTAAATTTTGAATTTTAAATTAAAAACATTTAAAATTTATAATTGCTACGCCAGTTCGCTTTCGCTCGTGTCAACATTCATAATAGAATACAAAATGGGTTTGCTTGGTGACGCATCATTTTCAAAGGAAGCGATTTGTAAATTGAGTATATAACTTCCGTCTCTGATATTATCATCTACAAAAATCATTTCGGTAATCGTACAATCCAACCGCGCATCTGAATTCAAATTATTTACATCTTTGACATTCCAAAACGATTTGTGCGCCAACAATCTTCCTTCATCTTCTTCCCTGTCGACGCTTGGCAAATCAATCAGCAAATGTTTGATACCGCTTTCGCGAATGAAAGTTGCTGCTTCTTCCAGTAAATATGGAGGATTTGTTTTTGAATAGTTTTTATGTTTTTTGCTATCTGAATTCGGTAAAGTTCTGATGATAATGCTTTCCGGAGTTTTACCATTCAATGCTCTTTCGATTTGCGTTTTCGTAATTGCCAAATCATTTCCAATGCTCTCCGGTCCAATTGAAATCAATTCGGCTGTAAAGAAAAACCGTTTCAGACATTGATTGATACTGTAAAACTCGCGTGTAATATGTCCGAGACATTCGGTGTGTGTTCCGTGTCCGTGTGGATTGAAGAAAATATTGTTAAAATTAGTCGAACTTCCTTCGGAAACTTTTCCTACCCAATCACCAAAACGAACTGGTTCAATTTCTGGTTTTTCAAGATACCACGCAATCGGATTTGCATCAGTATTGGTTAACGGAATAGAAATATCAATAGGTTTTGATAAGTCGATTTCGATGTGCTTTTCTTTGTAGTAAATTGTTGTTTTCATTTTAACCACGAAGACCACGAAGATTTACACGAAGTTCACAAAGTTTAGTGTTCTTTGTGCCTTCTTTGTGTCCTTTGTGGTTAATTCATTCCAAATTTAGCAAAAACAAATCACTTGCAATTCCATCACTCAAAAACTTACCGCTTTTGGTTGTTCGTAAAATGTTATCGTCTACAAAAAGCAAATGATCTTCAATGTATTTTGCTGCTTGTTGGTTCAAATAATCCAAATAACTTTTGCCAAATTCTTTTTCAATTCGGTCTAAAGAAATTCCCCAAATGGTGCGCAAACCGGTCATTATATATTCGTTATAACGGTCAGTTGTTGTCAGAGTTTCAGTTTCTGATGGAAATTTGTTTTCGGCAATTGATTTCAAGTAAAGAGTATTATTCGAAACATTCCAACTTCGTGAAATTCCGTCGTAACTATGTGCTGAAGGCCCAATTCCGATGTATTTTTTTCCGAGCCAATAGCTCGAATTGTTTTTGGAAAAATAGTTTTCTTTGCCAAAATTCGATAATTCATAATGAACAAATCCATTTTCTTCGAGTTTATCAACCAGCAAATGAAAATGTTCCTGCGCGGCTTCATCGTCAGGCTGCGGAATAATTCCTTGCTTTATAAACTTGTGTAAAGCTGTTTTTGGCTCAACAGTCAAAGCATAACTCGAAATATGTGGGACATTAAAAGACAAAGCAGTTTCGACATTTTGCAGCCATTTTTCATTGCTCATTTCGGGCATGCCATAAATCAAATCGATGGAAATATTATCAAAATACTGCGTGGCAATTTCCAAACATTTTTTGGCTTCTTCCGAATTGTGTGCGCGGTTCATCATTTTCAAATCATCTTCAAAAAAAGATTGAATGCCAATGCTTAAGCGATTAATTCGGTTATTTGCTAATTCGATTATTCGGGTTTCTGTTAAATCATCTGGGTTTGCTTCAACAGTAATTTCGAGGTTTTCTACTACTTTATAATTTTCAAAAACGGCATTTATCAAATATCGCAAATCGTAAATTGTCAATATTGAAGGAGTTCCTCCGCCAAAATAAATTGTCTCAACTATTTCAGCTTTAAACTCACTTTTGCGCAAAACAATTTCTTTGGCTAAAGCCAAAACCATCTCGTCTTTTTTCTTTAAAGAAGTCGAAAAATGGAAGTCGCAATAATGACAAGCCTGCTTGCAGAAAGGAATATGGATGTAAATACCGCTCATTTTTAGTTTGCAGTCGCAGTCGCAGTTAGCAGTACGGAGACTGAAAACTGAGACTGAAAACTATTTTTTAATTCGTTCTTCATTCTGTTTTACAAAAGCATCCCAACCTGTATAACTTTTGCTTCCCGTAACTTTTCCTGAGTTGAAAAAGTGACAAACCGCTGCAGCTAAACCATCAGTTGAATCCAGATTTTTGGGTAATTCTTTTAAACCTAAAAGTTGTTGAAGCATTTTAGCGACTTGTTCTTTGCTGGCGTTTCCGTTTCCGGTGATTGCCATTTTTATTTTCTTTGGTTCATATTCGGTAATTGGAATTTGGCGCGATAAACCTGCTGCCATCGCAACACCTTGCGCTCTTCCAAGTTTCAACATGGATTGTACGTTCTTTCCAAAAAACGGTGCTTCAATTGCAATTTCGTCGGGATGATGGGTTTCTATAAGTTCAATTGTTCGTTCGAAAATAACTTTCAGTTTGGTATAATGGTCATCATATTTACTCAAAATCAATTCGTTCAACTGAATGAATTCCATTTTTTTATTGATCACTTTTATCAATCCAAAACCCATAATGGTTGTTCCCGGATCGATTCCTAATATGATGCGTTCGTTTGCCAATTTTTATTTTCGTTATTTTGCAACAATGATTACAATTCCTCACAAAGCTAAGCAATTCATCGTTTTTCTAGTCAAAGTTTTGATTGTAACTGCGGCTTTTTATTTTATTTATCAGCAATTAGCCAATAATGACAAACTTGATTGGCAGAAATTCACAAGCTTGGTCAATGAAAAGGCAAGCATTTTGGGAGTTTTGTTTTTACTTAGTTTCAGTATTGCTAATCGTTTTCTTGAAATCCTAAAATGGCAAAATTTGGTTTCGTTCTTTAAACCTATTTCACTTGGCGAAGCAACCAAACAGGTTCTTGGTTCATTAACTGCCGGAATTTTTACGCCAAATGGTCTCGGAGAATATGCCGGGAAAGCGCTTTATTTTGACAAAAAGAAAACCAAGAAAATCATTTTCCTAAACCTCATCTGCAACGGAATTCAAATGATTTTGACCATAGTTTTTGGAACTATTGGTTTGTTTATTCTCGGATATTGGAAATGGGCTTTAGTAATTATCGGCATTTCTTTTGTCTTGCTTCTTGCTTCTTTTATCTCGAAAAACATCAAGATTAAAGGTTATTCTATTCAGAAGTTAGTCCACAAAATCAATGAAATCCCAAAGCGAATTCATCAAAAGAACAATCTTTTAGCGCTTTGCCGTTATTTGGTTTTTTCGCATCAATACTATTTTTTATTTCTCGCTTTTGATGTAGATTTACCTTATCTAACGATGATGGCCACGATTGCGACTGTTTATTTTCTGGCTTCGTCGTTACCTAGTTTTCAGTTTTTAGATTTTGCTGTAAAAGGAAGCATGGCCGTTTTTTTCTTTGGAAAATTGGGCGTAAACGAATGGATAGTCATTTTTATTTCCACATTGATGTGGTTTTTAAATGTAGTTCTGCCAGTTGCTATCGGAAGTTATTATGTACTTAAATTCAAACCAAAATGGGAATAATTTCAATTGTGTTACTTATTATTTTATTGGTCTATGTTATTTTTATTGTCCAATTAATTTTGGGTTTCAACAAAATAAAAACTTTTGAAACAACTGATGTAACTCCGAAAACGGCATTTACTATTGTTGTGCCGTTTCGAAATGAAGCTAAAAATTTGCCAAGGCTTTTAGAATCGATTGCCAATTTGAATTATCCGTATAAGATGATTGAAATTATTCTGGTTGATGATTTCTCAACAGACACTTCGGAGCGTGTTTGCATTCAGTGGCGGATGAAATACGAGCATTTGGACACAACGCTTTTGGAAAATCTTACTCTTTCCAATTCACCAAAAAAAGATGCTATTGGACGAGCAATGCCGATTGCAAAGCATGATTGGGTTATTACTACTGATGCTGATTGCATCGTGAATAAAAATTGGCTACTCACTTTAGATAATTACATTCAAAATAATAATCCTGAAATGATTGTTGGCTCAGTGATGTATAAAGCCAAAAACAACTGGTTTCATCATTTTCAGCAGCTTGATTTAATGAGTTTGCAAGGCGTAACTATTGGAAGTTTTGGGATTGGAAAACCATTTATGTGCAATGGTGCAAATTTTGGCTACACCAAAAAGTTCTTTAACGAAATTGGTGGATTTGGTGGCATTAGTGATACAGCAAGCGGCGATGATGTTTTATTGCTGCAAAAAGCGGTCAATGCAAATTTGGGAAAAGTGCATTATCTGAAAAACAACGATAGTATTGTTAAGACAAAACCTGAAAACGATTTGTTCAAACTGTTTATGCAGCGTGTTCGTTGGGCAGGAAAATCGACTGGTTATAAAAGTACTTATGCTAAATTTTTAGCGGTTATCGTTCTTCTTATGAATTTGAGTTTGACTTTTGCCTTTTGCCTTTTGCCTTTTGCCTTGATAAACTGGAAGATAGTATCAATTGCCTTTTTAGTAAAATATAGTGTTGATTATATCTTACTTTATAAATCGAATTCGTATCTCAGAAAAGGGAAGTTTTTTTTGCCGGTTGCCAGCAGTATTATTTATCCATTCTTCTCTAGTTTGGTTGGTGTTTATTCACTTTTTGGAAGCTTTAGTTGGAAAGGAAGAAAGTTTTCCCACTAGCCCCGATTGCAGTGGAAATCCTTTTTATAAATTGAATTGCCTCGGGTTTAAACCCGAGGCAATTCAATTTATAAAAAGATTGGAGCGGAAAGCGGGAAATGGCTCCTAAAAAATTACTCTGATTTTATAATAACTGGAAGCACAAACTGGGTTTTTACCGGAATTCCTCTTTTAATGGCGGGATTTACTTTGGGAAAATCAACCAAGCGAACACGAAGGATGCTGTCGATTTTAATCGTGTCGTAAGCAACCGAATCTTTTGGGAATTGAGGCTCGAATTCCATATTTGAATTAGGCAAAACCGTTACTTTGACTTCAATGGTGTCCAGTTTTGGAAACATAGTTGAAAGTGTATCAATTGCCAGTTTTTGTTGAATGGTGGCCGTTAGAAATTCGAAAAAACATTGCTTGCGTTGGTTTGCATCCGTCAGTTTTTCACAATCGGCAACCGATGGATATTCATCCACTTCATTCCAATTGATTTCCTTGATTTGCTTGTCTAACAACTCTTTTTCGTTTGGCACTTTCTTTTCAAAGTATTGACACGATTGAAGAAGCATTAGCAACAATATTGGTAAAAGTTTTTTCAAGTTTTTACTTTTTGGAATTTAAATAATCGGAATAACTTTTATCAAACCATTCTTTTTTGGTGCGCTGTGAATCTTCCTTTTGATCTTTATACAAAAGCCCAAGCTTTTCAGAATATATAGCAATTTTAATAGTGTAAGTATAAAATTCTTCCTGAGTAAGTGTCAACGAAGCGTCTTTTTGTTTTTTAAAGAATTCAAAAAACAAAGCGTCAAACTCTTTTTTATCATAAGACTGAACTTCCTTTTTATACTTTTTATAGAGTGTTTCCTTCAGTTGAGCGTCCGGATCATTTGTTGCTTTTTGCTTTGCCTGTTCGCTTACGCTCGCGTCCTGCGCAAACACATTGTTTGTTGCAACAAGAAGCAAAAAAGTGAAAAGGGCTATTTGGATTATTTTTTTTATCATCATTTTCAAAAATAGTAAAAAAACCTATTTGACAAACTTAGCGCTAAATTCTTCACATTTCAGGATATAAATTCCATTTGACAAAGAAATGTCTATATCGTTGTTTCCGTTTTTTAATTGGACACTTGCTATTCTTTGTCCATGAATAGAATAAATGTCAACATCCAAATCGTGTTGCAAACCAGAGCAATAAATTTGATTGGAATTCATTTGAAAAACTTCAATTTTTGGTGCATCAATGGTAGATACATTCAAAGTTTCATTCTGGAATAACCACAGATAAGCTGCCGAAAATTCTCCTCGCCAATAACTTTCTGTATGTGTTCCATAATTGTCAACTTTTGTAAATGTGTTTGAATTAGAAACGCCTTTGCTGATCAGATTATTTTTTACTGTTGTCATATCCGGAACCATATCAACATCTTCATTCTGTCCACAAACAAAATACAATCGAAGATTAGATACGTCATTTGTTGTACTCGTGATATAATTGTTCAACTGTGTACGAACGAACCAAAATGCAGGACTAAATACTCCGACTTTAGAAAAAAGATTAGGGTATTTTACGGCGCCATAAGTAGAAATTAATGCTCCCATAGAACTTCCGATTAAGGCATTATATTGAGATTGTGGTTTGGTTCTAAAATTAGAATCAATATATGGCTTTAAAGTTTCGCCTACAAATTGCATGTACAAATCGCCCTGTCCGCCACCATAAGTTGCATTTACCCAAGGTGAATATTCATTTAACCGCTCACCACCTCCGTTGTCAATTCCGACTACGATTGCGCCGTAATTCCCTTGTGTATGCAAGGTGTTTAAAGTTTCGTCTATTTGCCATTCTCCTGAAAAAGAAGTAGCAATATCGAATAAATTCTGTCCATCTTCCATATACAAAACAGGATACGTTTTTGTGGTTGTATAATAATCCGGTGGCAAATAAATCCAAACTTTTCGATAGCGATTCAATTGAGGTATAAAGAAAGCATTGTTCAAAATCTGCACATTCGCTGCAGCTGTACTAGAACTTCCTGAACCTGAAATATCTTCCCAGGATTGAATTGTCAGATTAATGGTTTGCGGACTTCCCGTAAAAGTGAATGACCTATCTGGTAGATAACCGCCTGAAGCATTTCCTTCCACTGTTGACCAGCTTCCGCCTCTTGTGAATTTGTAGTTAACTGTTCCTGTTCCTTCCGGAATAATCACTTGTCTTGCTCCTAATCCGTCAGGTTGCAAAAGGTATTGAGTGCTGGTTTGATCCCATGCATTGATGCTTCCGATTAAATATATATTGGCTCCAACAGGTGTGTTATTTGGAATGGAAGTTACTCTCAAAGTTACCTGAGCATTGGTAATATAACTCAGAAGCACGACTAGTAATAACGTAATTTTCTTCATTTTTATCTTTTTGCTAAATTAAGTAAAAAACAATTGGGAATGGTATATAAGCAAAAAAGCCCTCCATCTCGTCTAATGACGAGAGAAAGCTTTTCATCTCGTCCCAAAGACGAGACTACTAAACCCTGATAATAATTGTTATGAAAATTTGTTTACGATAAGTTTTTCTAATGAAGTTTTATTCAATTTTTTCAATCTTTTCTCTTCAATCAAAGCTTCTTGTTTTGTCTCAAACGCTTTGTAGTAAACTATCTCCCAATCATTGGTTCTTGACGTGTAAGTGCTTTTTCCAGAATTATGATATTCCAATCTTTTGGAAATATCTGTTGTAAAACCTTTGTAGTAAACATTACAAAATTTCGAAAAAAGGATATAAACATAAAACATTGAAATTCTATTAGGCAAATTGCATCTTATTTAAAGCAAAAAAGCCATCCACAATAAAGTGGAAAGCTTTTCATTGGTCTAACTACTAAACCACGCTACGAGTTACAAATTCGTAGCAAAACAACACAACTAATCTTAAATGCTTTTTTGGGCAAAAAAGCACTTTGTTTCCAAAGTGCTTTTCCCAATTTCGCGGTCTGGACGGGACTCGAACCCGCGACCCCATGCGTGACAGGCATGTATTCTAACCAACTGAACTACCAAACCTCTGCGTTATTGCGGTTGCAAATATACAATCGTTTTTCAAA
>NZ_JBDSMB010000012.1:0-9730 GCF_039916025.1 Flavobacterium sp. | reverse complement strand
AACAACATGAAAAAAGTAGTCGTTTTTTTGGTGGTCAATTTGCTCCGGAAAGTGGTGGTCAGTTTGAACCGAAACTGGTGGTCAATTTAAACTGGAATTAGGTGGTCAATTTGACCGTTTTTTCCACATTAGTAGCGAAAGTATGACGGCTCAAATGAAAAGATATACTAAAAGGGAGTTCTAATTTTTTACCAATTCTGCCCAATTGAAAATTAACCGAGCTGTTGGCTTTTTCTTTTACTTCAAATCGGTAGTCTCTATTTTTCAGATATAATTCCTTGCTTTTAATTACAGGGAAAATAAAATCCGTTTCAGTAGCATTTTCTTTTTTGTATTTGGATATAATATCCAACGCCACTTTTCCAATCTTAAACTGATGCTCTGCTTTGGTTCTGTTAACGGTTTTATTTATCGTTTTTTTGATTTTGTTTTCCTCTGCAAAAAAATGTCGGTATTGCAATTCGATAACATCACTAAAACGCAATCCTCCAGCATAAATAGAAAAAAGAAACAAATCTTTGGCAAGTTCCATTGTTGAACCCTCTTCTACATTAAAATCAATTAATTGGCTTATTTGGTCTTTATTCAAAAACGTCCTGCTCCCTTGATTTTTCTTCAAAGTCAACTTACTAAATGGGTACATATATTCGGGGATAATGTCCTCCTTAATTGCCTCTTTGAACATAATGGCTAAAATCATTATCGAATGTCTTTGAGTAGTATTGCTGTTTTTTAATTCGCCACCCATATAACTCATATAGTCCATTAAAACTGAAACCGTAATATCGTCAAAACATACATCTTTTGTGCCTATCCATCTTTCAAACTTTTCAGTATAAGTAACATAGTTTTTATAGGTACTTACAGAAACATTAGATTTTATTTTTTCGCATCGCTTGTAGGTGTATTCAAAAAAATTAGGGATGTCTTTACCTTTGATAGCATCTTTCAATTTATTGGCTGAAATAGATTTTACTTTGCGTTCCATATCCGCAACTTGTCCCTCTGCATCGGCAATCTTTTGAGAAAGTGCAGCGTTCATACGTGCGCTATTGGGATGGTTCTTCTTCACTTTTTGTTTTACTTCGTCCCATTCATTTTCTTTAAGCTTCACGCCAGCGGTAATAAATTTAGTTTTCCTATCTTTGATTATTCTAATATATAAAGGAGAATGACCCGTTTGGTCTGCTTGATGTGTTCTTAAAATTAACTTTATTGATGCCATTTTTTGATATTTTCAAATGTTATACTATATTTGTAATGCAATGCAAACGAGCGAACCCTAATAAAATAAGGGAATGCAATTCAGAGCAATCGAAAACGAAAGTACAACAATAGGTACAACAAACCAAGCATTTGAATGCTTTTTTTTACATCAATTTGAATCAATTATTTTAATTAAGCCAATAAATACAGTAGTTTAGAAGTAAAGCGGAACATCAGTATTTACTATCAGGATAACAGCTGTTTCTCGCAATTGCGAATTTTGTGTAAGTTCACGTTCGCGTTTCGCAAGTTTTTTTATCTTTAACAGAAAATAATCAGTTCCGAACTTCGCAACTGACGAGAAGCGGCGGAACGTTAGCCAACAGTTTCAGAAAATTCACCTAGCAATACAACTTTTATTGATGAAAGAAAAATATGGAAAAATTACAATCACTATTTTACTATGCATTCCTGTAATAGTTAGCTTATTTTTTATTGATAAGTGGATTTTGCCGCAAAAAAAATTTAATGATGAGATAATCGCATACAGTACAATTTCATATAAAAACAGTAACCGCCGTAATAACTATAGTCAGAGCAAAATCTATCTTGGAACTAAATTCTTTACTCGAAAAGGAAATGAGTTTTCGCTGGAAAAGGGATTTGTTGAAGAAAATAAAGTAACGATTGAAAGAAGTTATTTTTTTAGAAGTATTACTTCGGTAAAATCTCCAATAAAAGATTATTCAAATAAATTAACTTCTGGTTTGAATGGCGGATGTTGGTATTTTATAATTGGTGTTACAATATCGTCTATAATCAGTTTACTAATTCTTAGATTTAATAGAAATTTATCTGAAAACGGCTTTCAAAATATTTTTTTAATCAATTCGTTTTTGACAATAATTGCGTTGTACTTATTTGTGATTTATAATTGAGTCTTTAAAAAAAAACTAATAAACCGTCGGCTAACAGCCGTTTCAAGATACTGCTAGTTTACGGTAAATTGAACTTGTCTTTTTCATAACTTCGTTTTTCCTAGTGGAAAAATACAGTTCCAAAGCCGCAGCACCATGAAACCGCGGAACGTTGCCAGTTTTGCCAGATAAATACAAAATCCCACTTCTTCCGTATTGAGATTTTTTTGTGAAAATTTAACGTAGGTTTATACTTAAAAAGAAAAATTTGCGTTTCATTTAAATAGAAACACAAAAAACAAATAAAATGAAAAACCTAATTCTCTCTGCATCCCTTTTATTAATTACTCTTTCTGCAACTGCACAAACAACTACAGATAAGAAAGAAAGTCCGATATCTTTTTTGGCGACAGCCAAATTAGGATTTGCCAAAATAAGTCAGGACGGAAATGTTGACTTAAATGGAAATATCAATGGTGGTGATGCTTTAGTGTCATTTAAGCTAGGTAAAATGTGGAGTTTAGATACGGGTGTCGGTTTTTTTGAGTTTGATGCTAATCCAACCATAGACGGATACAATGCAAGTTTGACTAATAGCTATCTTCAGATTCCGGTAAGAATCAATGCAGACTTCAGCGTCTTTGATAAAGGCTCACAGGAAAATCAAAAAATATTCTTTACAGCTGGTTTTGGGGTTTATGCCAACACTTTGCTTAAGCAGGAATTACAAACTATTTCCGGTAACAGCAGCGCCAAAAACTTAGGATGGAATTTTGGTTTTTCAAGCCAGATTGGTGCAAAATTCCTTATTTCTGATAAGATGGGTTTTCGCCTAGGACTGGAATCACAATCTGATATGAGCAAAATGAAGAAAGATGATACAGAACAAAAAATCAAGAATATAAATGCCTTATATTTTGGTATGGAATTCAAATTCTAGTATAATTCTCCAATAATAAAAAAGTCCCGAGCAATCGGGACTTTTTTATTATTGTAAACTCTTTAAACTCTGCTCAATCGTGGCAATCTTTGCCAAAGCATCGGCTTCTTTTTTGCGTTCTATTTCGAGAACTTTTTCGGGTGCTCCGCCAACAAACTTCTCATTGGATAGTTTGCCTTGTACACTGCGTAAAAATCCTTGTGTGTATTTTAATTCTTCTGTCAGTTTCGCAATCTCGGCAGCAATGTCAATATTTCCTGAAACCGGAATAAAGTATTCGTTAGATTTTACTCTGTACGTTAACGCGCCGTCAATTTTCTCGGTTATATATTCCAAAGAAACAATGTTTCCAAGCTTCATTATTATGCTGTCAAAATAAGTTGAAACCCTTTCGTTGTTGACTATTTTTAAATCGATTGCATCTTTCATCGCGATGTTTTTCTCTTTACGGATTGTTCTTAAACCAGCGATAACTTCAGAAGTGAATTCGAAATCAGTAATCAGCTTTTCGTTAAACGAAGTCACTTTTGGATATTCCGCAATAATTAACGCTTGTTCCGGAGTTCGATCAGCAATATGCTGCCAGATTTCCTCGGTTAGAAATGGCATGAATGGATGCAATAATTTCAGATTCGCTTCCAACATTTCAATTGCTTTATTGAACGTTACTCTGTCAATTGGTTGTTGGTATGCTGGTTTTATCATTTCTAAGAACCACGAACAGAAATCATCCCAAACCATTTTGTAAATCCCCATCAACGCATCAGACAATCGGTATTTTTCGAAATGATCTTCGATTTCTATTAATGTTTGCTGCAATTTAGCTTCATACCATGCTATCGCCACTTTTGAACTTTCGGGTTGAACAATGTCTGCAACTTCCCAACCATTAATTAATCGGAAGGCATTCCAGATTTTGTTGGCAAACGCTTTACCGTTGTTGCACAATTCCTCATCAAACATAATATCATTTCCTGCAGAAGCACTTAAAAGCAATCCTACACGAACACCATCGGCACCAAATTTTTCAATCAGCAGTAATGGTTCAGGAGAATTTCCTAATGATTTTGACATCTTGCGACGTTGCTTATCACGTACCAAACCTGTCAAATACACATTCGAAAACGGCTTTTTACCAGTATATTCATAACCTGCAATAATCATTCGGGCAACCCAAAAGAATAAAATATCAGGACCAGTAACCAAATCATTCGTTGGATAATAGTATTTGAAATCTTCATTATCAGGTTCCATTATTCCACCAAAAACAGCCATTGGCCATAACCAGGATGAGAACCAAGTGTCTAATGCGTCGGCGTCTTGGCGTAAGTCGGATGCTTGAAGCTGGGTGTTAGATGTTTTTATTTTAGCTAAAGCCAAAGCATAGTTGATGTTTTCTGCAACCACAAAATCTTCTTTTCCATCGCCATAGAAATAGGCCGGAATTTGTTGTCCCCACCACAATTGACGCGAAATATTCCAATCACGGATATTTTCCAGCCAATGACGATACGTATTATCAAAACGCGAAGGATATAGTTTAATTTCTTTGGTTTCCAACACCGATTTGATGGCTGGTTTTACCAATTCTTCCATGCTTAAAAACCATTGGTCTGATAAGCGTGGTTCTATAACTGCTTTAGTTCTTTCGGAAGTTCCTACTTTGTTTAAATAGTTTTCTGTTTTGGCTAAAGCGCCAATATTTTCAAGTTCCTTCGCAATTTCTTCACGGACAACAAAACGGTCTTTTCCCTGATAATGCAATCCGTAGGAATTTAAAGAAGCATCTTCGTTGAAGATATCAATGATTTCAAGATTGTGCTTTTCACCAAGTGTTTTATCGTTCATATCGTGCGCAGGCGTTACCTTTAAACAACCTGTTCCGAATTCAACATCTACATAGTCATCTTCAATGATTGGCACTACTCTATTGCAGATTGGCACGATAGCTTTTTTACCTTTCAGATGTTTGAAACGTTCATCATTTGGGTTAATACAAATTGCAGTATCTCCAAAGATTGTTTCTGGACGAGTCGTTGCAACCGTTAAAAAATCTGAAGTTCCTTCTATTTGATATTTTAAAAAGTATAATTTTCCTTGTCTTTCTTCAAAGATTACTTCTTCGTCAGACAAAGTTGTTTTGGCTTCCGGATCCCAGTTTACCATTCGGTAACCGCGATAGATATAGCCTTTGTTATATAAATCAACGAACGAACGGATTACAGATGCCGACATATCAGGATCCATTGTGAATTTGGTTCGGTCCCAATCACATGAACAGCCTAATTGCTTTAATTGCTCTAAAATAGTTCCACCGTATTTGTCTGTCCAGGCGTAAGCATGAACAAGGAATTCTTCACGGGTCAAATCGTTTTTGTTGATGCCTTCGCTTTTTAGTTTGGCCACAACCTTAGCCTCAGTTGCAATGGAAGCGTGATCTGTTCCCGGAACCCAGCAGGCGTTGAAACCTTTCAATCGCGCACGACGAATAAGAACATCCTGAATAGTGTTGTTCAACATATGTCCCATGTGCAGGACTCCGGTCACGTTTGGTGGCGGAATTGTAATGGTATATGGTTTTCTATGGTCGGGTTTTGAATGAAAATAGTTGTTTTTCATCCAGTAGTCGTACCACTTTTTTTCTACTTCTTTGGCGTTAAATTGAGCTGGAATCATATAATAGATTGTTAGACTTCTTAGATTGTTAGACTTCTTAGATTACAAAAGAGCGATACACTTACCTTTTAGCCCCGATTGAAGAAGTTACCGTGTAACTCGAAAAGCGGGAATATAGATAACAGATAAATCCCGAGCCATTCGCTACTGAACTTCATCAGCACACGTTCAAACCTTGTGGCATGCCTTTTGTTAACTGACTGCAAAAGTAATTAATAAAGACTTTAGAAAAAATTAAGAATTAAATTTTTGTGTATTAATTTAAACGAACTATTTTTACTAACCAAATTAAACATTTGAACCTATGAAAAAATATATACTTATTGTTGTTGTCCTTATGAATGCTGTGGTTTTTGCACAAAAAGGACCAAAAATTGAGTTCAAAGATAAAGACAACACTATTGATTATGGAACGGTAAATAAGGACGATGACGATGGTGTTCGCTCTTTTGAGTTCACCAACACTGGTGATGCGCCATTGATTATTACGAATGTTCAGTCAACTTGTGGCTGTACGGTTCCATCAAAACCAACAGAACCAATTGCTCCGGGAAAAACCGGGAAGATTGATGTAAAATACAATATGCACACAGGGCCAATCAGAAAAACGATTACTGTAGAAAGTAATGCTGTGAATGTTGAAGAAGGCCGGGTTGCTATAAAAATTAAAGGTGAAGTGATTGAAAAACCAGTGGTAAATCTTCTGGAAAAAAAATCATCCAGTCCGATGATGCAATAAAAAAAGTCCTCTCATTCCAAAAAACGAGAGGACTTTTTTTATATAATCTTTTTGAGCTGGAATTTGAATTTATAGGTTTTGTTATCTCTCTCCACTTCCATTTCGATTGTTTTCCCTTCCTCTGATTTGAGTAGTTCATTTATCATTTCGATAGTGTATCCGTGGGCTATTTGACGGTTTATTTTGATAATTCTGTCACCTGCTTTTAGTCCTGCTTTTTCGGCTTCGGAATTTGGTCTGACACTTGCAATTTTAAAAATTGGTTTTAGTTCAAAATGAATTTTCAGATTGCTCTGAAGTCTTTCGTCAGATGAAGTGTATACTTTTATACCCTGACTTTGTTTGTCTAAATATGATTCTTTTACCCATTCAAGACCAGCGTGTTCTACTTCAATTCCACTCATGTTAAAATGAAACGGATCGTCAATCTTTTTATTTGGACTGGTGTACATTGCATTATTTGAATAATCAAAAACTACCGTAAACCTTGATATGATTTCGCTGCCAACAGAACCAATTCTGTTTGGAACAAAATTTACGCTCTTTACAGATGTCGAATCCGGGAAAGTTATCAAAGGAAAACTGAATGTTTTTTTGCCAAATTCAAAGCTGTTTAATCTACCTCTTTTGCCATAAACATTACCACTAAAACCTCTACCGAGATAATCCAGTATATTCATATCGGGTAATTTGATTTTATCTGTTTTGTTTAAAAAAATCCAAACTGCATCGCTATTCCCAGTATCAACTAATAACTTTGAAGGAATTGTTTGTTCTTCGGTTTTAATGTTTGAAACATAATAGGGTTTCTTATCTTCAATTGAAATTGAATCTTTAGCAAAGTTCTTTTGCAGTCTGCTTTTGATTTTTTTATGTTCATGATTATAAACAATGATTTTCCTTCTGTCATAATTTATTTCGACGATATGGTTTTTAAAAAAATGGCTTCCAATAATTCCGTTGACAGGAATTCCGACCTGAGAAGAAAAGTTAAACTCCTGGTCAAGAACTATATAAATCTCATGATTATAATCGATAAAGTCTTTTATTTCAACTTTGTTTTTGGATGACTTATATGAATCAATTGCATCTTTACTACCTAAACCTTTTAGCTTCAATTTCTCTACTTCAAATAGTTTAACTTCATCTTTGTCATCTAAACTAAAAAGTATAGTTTGTTCAACACCAGTGTCCAACAAAAATGTCAACTCTTCACCATTTACTATTACTGGAATGAAAATTAGATTATTAATAAGTTTAAAAGGGATAACAACTTTATTTTTCAAATTGTTTATCTGAAATTCAGATTGGCTAAACGTATAAACAGAAAAAAATAGAAAAAAAAATAGTAGCTTTAAACGCATTGGAGATGATTTTGCATTAAAAATAAAAAATAATTATTTGGTAATTGCGTTTTTAACAAATTATAAATATTGGAATGAATTGTTTACCATCCAAAAAAATCGCAAATTTGCAGCACAAATAAAAATAGCCATGCCAAAAGTATCATTAAAAGGTCAAAAAATGCCTGAGTCGCCAATTAGAAAATTGGTTCCTTATTCAGAAATTGCTAAAAAGAAAGGCCATAAAGTCTATCATTTAAACATTGGTCAACCTGATATTAAAACCCCTGATGTAGCATTAAACGCAGTAAAAAATGCTGATATAAGTGTTTTGGAATACAGTCATTCGGCTGGTTTTGAAAGTTACAGAACTAAGCTTTCAGCCTATTACAAATCACATGGCTTACCAATTGATGTTGCCGATATAATCATCACAACTGGTGGTTCTGAAGCGCTATTATTTGCTATGGGAAGCACCATGGATGTGGATGATGAAATTATTATTCCGGAGCCTTTTTATGCTAATTATAATGGTTTTTCAACAGCTTCTGGTGTTACAGTTGTACCTGTTATTTCAACTATTGATGAAGGTTTTGCATTGCCTCCAATTGCGGCTTTTGAAAAACTGATAACACCAAAAACGAAAGCAATCTTGATTTGCAATCCTGGAAATCCAACAGGTTATTTATATTCAAAAGAGGAAATTTTGCAATTGGCCGAAATCGTTAAAAAACACGATTTGTTTCTAATCGCCGACGAAGTCTACAGAGAATTTATTTATGATGAGAACGACAAACATTTTTCTGTGATGAATGTTCCGGGAATAGAAGAAAATGCCATTATGATTGATTCTGTTTCCAAAAGATACAGCATGTGTGGTGCAAGAATTGGCTGCATTGTTTCTAAAAACAAAGAAGTAATGTCTACGGCAATGAAATTTGCGCAGGCAAGACTGAGTCCGCCAACTTATGCACAAATTGCCAGTGAAGCTGCCTTAGATACGCCACAAAGTTATTTTGACGATGTAATCGAAGAATACAAAGAAAGAAGAGATACTTTGATTGCTGAATTACAAAAAATTGAAGGCGTAAAAGTGGCAACTCCAAAAGGTGCATTTTATTGCATTGCGAAGCTGCCTGTAAAGAATGCTGACAATTTTGCGCAATGGCTTTTAGAGTCTTACGACAATAATAAAGAAACTGTTATGGTTGCTCCTGCTGCTGGTTTTTATTCTACTCCAAATGTTGGTTTAGATGAAGTTCGAATCGCTTATGTACTTAAAAAAGACGATTTAATTCGTTCTGTGGCTATTTTGAAAGATGCTTTAAACGTTTATAATAAACAGTAGTTCTCAAATTATATTGAATAAAATCCTGTCGAGTTTTTTTAGAACGAGACGGGATTTTTCTTTTTTAGGAGCACAACTTCTGTCCTTCCTTCCAACACCTTCCCCGCTATCCGCGCTACATGGTAGCCAGCTCCTATCGGGGCTACTTACACGAATTGTTCTTCTGTCATAACAAAAAAAAAGTCCTCTCGTTTTTAGAACGAGAGGACTTTTACTATTTATAAATATTATTATCGCTTCATCGCGAAGTGAGATTTGAATTGCTTGATTGTTCCATCTCCATCTATATAATCAACCGTAAACCAGTAATCATCCGATGGCATCAGATGTCCGTTGTATGTTCCGTCCCAACCTGCTCCCTGTGTGCTGATTTGTTTGAGTAGTTTGCCATAACGGTCAAAGATGTAAATCTTAGCTCCCGGTTGCCCGCCCAGTCCAACAATATTCCATGTGTCGTGGATTCCGTCTCCGTTCGGGGAGAAGTAATGCGGATAATCTATGATTTCTACCGCGTCGATAATCAGTTCTTCACAGCTGTAAGCAATATCTCCTTTGGTATCC
>NZ_JBDSMB010000011.1:0-15597 GCF_039916025.1 Flavobacterium sp. | reverse complement strand
ACTGCATTTTCTTCATTAAAAGTCGTCATTCCAAAGTCGAAACCTTGAAAAAAGGCTCTCCAACTTGGCTCTACGCTATCTGGGTTTTGAAGGTATTGTTCGTATAAATCGGCGAAAAATTCGGTATGTGCTGCGTTTAAAAAGGAAAACCTATCCATGAGAATGTCCTGATTTGTATAATAGTTTCGCAAAAGTACCAATAATTGATAGAAATTAATAATTATTTTAGATACTTTTATGCTATTAAAAAATAAAGAAATCAAATGATGAAATCGACTATATTAATTGGTTGTACCAAAACAGTTTTTCTATTAGTTCTTTTAGCATTTACTAACTCAATTTATGCACAGCAGGAAACATTACCAAAAGCTAAAACTGATGATTTTTGGGAGCATGTTCAATTTGGCGGCGGTTTAGGTGCGTCTTTTGGTAATGACTACACAGATATTACCATTGCGCCAAGTGCCATTTACAATTTTAATGAACATTTTGTCTTTGGTACCGGTTTGCAATACAGTAATTTAAAACAAAAACATTATTACTCTTCGAATGTTTATGGCGGAAGTTTGATTGGATTATACAATCCGATTGAAGCAATTCAGCTTTCTATTGAATTGGAAGAGGTAAGTGTCAATAACAAATACATGGATTTGGGAGGTAATTACAAAGAAAGTTTTTGGAATACCGGTTTGTTTGTTGGTGCTGGTTATCAGGAAGGAAATGTAACTCTTGGCGCTCGTTTCAATGTGCTTTTTGACAGAGATAAAAATGTTTATGGCGATGCTTTTATGCCGTTTGTCAGAGTTTATTTCTAAAGCCGATTCCGAAACCAAACTTTCATCCATTCTCTTTTTAAAATCAGGAAGGAAACTTGTTCCGAAAGTTCGACCAAATCGGAACCATCCAGTTGTTTTATCGTTTCTTCGGGAACATCTATAATGTAAAGCAAGTTTAAATATTCGGCAAATTTGTACTGAATCAGGCGATAAATTTTTTCGTGAAGCTGCACTTTTAGCTCATACGGACTTGTGCTTTGCGGAAAATCGATAGCTTCATTGGCAAAGTTAAAATCCTTGTTGATTTGTTCAATCAATTTAGAATACAGATTTTCTTTTTCGGCTTCCGAAAGTAAATCTTCTGTTGATATTGGTGCTATAAAATTAGACATTTCTACTCATTAATTTTTCGCCAAAAGCCTTCAGAATAACTTTTTTATCAGTATCAATATTCATTTTTTCTAAAGTTTCAAAAGCTTTGAAAGTATAACTTTCGATTGCTTTCTGCGTGGCTTCTGATGCTCCGGTTTGGTTGAAAATTTCCTTTACCGAATTTATTTTATCCGTATTATCACTTGGCTGAATGGAAAATAAATGGAACAATTGCTCTTTTTCATTGGCCGAAGCAAATTCCATAGCTTTGAGATACAAATAGGTTTTTTTGTTTTCGATGATATCGCCGCCAACTTGCTTTCCAAAGGTTTCCGGATTCCCGAAAGCATCGAGATAATCATCCTGCAATTGGAATGCAATGCCTAAATTCAGGCCAAAATCATAAATAGAATTTGCGTTTTCGGCTGAAGTTTTTGCGACAATCGCACCCATTTTCATCGAAGCACCGACTAAAACTGCGGTTTTATACTCAATCATTTTCAAATATTCGGAAATGGTAACATCATCACGCGTTTCAAAATCAACATCGTATTGTTGTCCTTCGCAAACTTCCAAAGCCGTTTTGCTGAATAATTTAGCTAACTCCCTAAAAATAATCGGTTCGTATTCTTCAAAATATTGATACGCTAAAATCAGCATCGCATCGCCTGAAAGAATTCCAGTGTTGACATTCCATTTTTCATGCACCGTTTCATTTCCTCTTCGCAAGGGTGCGTCATCCATAATATCATCATGAATTAATGAGAAATTATGAAAAACCTCAACAGCAGTAGCTGCCGGCAATGCTTTTTGGCAATCAACATCAAAAACTTCGGCACTCATTAAAGTCAGAACTGGGCGCAATCTTTTCCCGCCAAGCGAAAGAATATAACGAATAGGTTCGTATAAATTTTTTGGTTCTTTTTTTAATGCTAAAGAGTTGAAATGTTTTGTGACTATGTCCTGATAATGCGATATCGCGTACATGAAATATATTTTCGGCTAAATTAGGTTATTCTGTCCGATTAGAAAAGTGTAGGTTTTGTCAATGTTAAATTTACGTTAATACTTTGGAAACTATTTTAGTGTTACGAGTTTCCGTATTATTTTTGCGCAATAATTTTAACATATCATGAAAGATAAAATCATCAAAAAAGCTACTGACATGTTCCTGAAACTTGGTTTCAAGAGTGTTACGATGGATGATATTGCGGGTGAGATGTGTATTTCCAAAAAAACAATTTACAAATATTTCAGTAATAAAGAAACGTTAATTGAAGAAGGAACCGAAGTAGTACACCAAAATATCCATCGTCTTATGGAAGAAGTGATTTCACAAAATCACAATGCCATTGCCGAAAATTTCCAAATGCGCGAAATGTTCAAACAGATGTTTCAGTCATTTGATCAGTCTCCGGCCTATCAGCTTAAAAAACATTACCCTGAAATTTACGAAAAAATGATGGCTAATGAAATTGAAGATTGCAGCCAGTTCTTTCGCCTAAATATTGAAAAAGGAATCACGGAAGGTTTATACCGTATGGAAACAGACATCGAAGCAGCAGTAAAATTTTATTATACTCTTATTTTTTCAATCAACGAAAATACCAAGATGGAAAAAGACGCATACGAACTTGAAGCTAAAGCACTCGAATATCATACACGAGCTCTTGCAACTCCGAAAGGAATTTTAGAATTAGAAAAACAATTACACAACCATAATACTTAAACATCAATCTATGAAAAACAAAATCTTAATCACACTTCTACTGTTTGTTGGCGTTTTACAGGCGCAGGACAAAAAGGAATCGTATTCTTTTAGCCTCCAACAAGCCATTGATCATGCGCTTGAGCATAATTATTCGGGAATCAATGCGAATAGAGATATTGCTTCCGCCAAACAGAAAAAATGGGAAACAACCGCTGCCGGTTTACCTCAAATAAGCGGAGCCGTTAATTATACCAATAATTTCAAGATACAGCAAAACCAATTTACCATAAACGGGGTAACAAACACACTCGAATTTGGAAATTACAATTCGATGGATGGCAGTTTAAGACTAAGTCAATTGATTTTTGACGGCTCTTATATTGTAGCTCTTCAGGCATCGAAAACGTATTTGCAATACTATCAAAATGCTAAGTTAAAAACCAATACCGAAATCAAGGAAATGGTTATCAATGCATACGGAAATGTTTTGTTGGCCGAAGAAAGTGTAGCTATTCTGGAAAACAACAAAACTCTTTTATCAAAAACTTTGGGCGATACGCAGGAAACTTTCAAAAACGGTCTTATTGAAGAAGAAAATGTTGAGCAGCTGCAAATAACTTTGGCAACAGTAAACAGCAGTCTGAACAATGCCAAAAGACTTCAGGAAATAGCCTTGAAAATGCTGAAAGTTACTCTCGGAATTGATATCGATGCCAATTTGACGTTAACAGATAAATTAGACAATCTGACTACATCAAACTTGGATTTGGCTTTTAGCCAAAGTGAATTCACTGTAAAAAACAATATCAATTATCAGATTGCGACGAACTTCACGGATCAGCGTTCATTGGAGTTGAAATTGCAAAGAAGTAAAGCATTGCCAACATTAGCTGCCAATGTAAACTTTGGATACAATGCTTTTGACAGCCAATTTAATTTATTTTCTCAAGATCAAAAATGGTATAATTACTCTAATCTTGGCGTGAATCTGAGTGTGCCGATTTTTAGCAGCTTTGGAAGAAATGCCAAAACACAACAGGCCAAAATTGCTTTGGATCAAGCTAAAACACAACTTACAGAAACTGAGCAGCAGTTAAAACTACAATACGAAAAAGCCAAAAGCGAATACGATTTCAGCATTGAAGAATATGCTACTTCTAAAAGCAATCTGAATTTGGCCGAACGTATCGAAAGAAAACAACAAATCAAATTTACCGAAGGTTTATCATCAAGCTTTGACTTCAGCGAAGCACAAAGACAATTGTATACTGCACAACAAAACTACCTGCAATCGATGGTAAATATTATCAATAAAAAAGCCGCATTAGAAAAAATAATAAACAAAAACTAACCTTTCACAAATGAAAAAAATAATCATATTATCAGCACTATCATTAGTACTTTTTGCCTGTTCCAAAGAAGCAAAGACACAAAGTATTGACGATTTAATCAAGGCTAAAAATGTTAAAGCCTTAAACGAAAAGAAAACTTCACTTCAGGCAGAAATTGCAAAAATTGAAGCTGGTTTAGCTACTTTGGATGTAAAAACTGAAGAAGCTTTGGTTTCTGTTTTAACCGTAAAAGACACTATTTTCAATCACTATCTTGATATTCAGGGTAATGTTGATACCAAAGAAAATATATTAGTGCAACCGGAAATGAGCGGAACACTGACATCGCTTACAGTTAAAGCTGGCGACAGAGTTTCAAAAGGTCAAATTCTTGGAAGAGTTGATGATGCCGGAATGAGCTCACAATTGGCAAGTGCCGAAAATCAATACAGTTTAGCCAAAACGACTTTCGAAAGACAAAAAAATCTTTGGGATAAAAAAATTGGTTCTGAAATTCAGTATTTACAAGCGCAAACACAGATGATTTCAGCTCAAAAAGCAGCTTCTATAATCAGAGCCCAGTTATCAAAAACAGTTATTCGTGCTCCATTTACAGGAACAATCGATGAAGTTTTTGCTGAAAAAGGTCAGGTTGTTGCGCCAAGCGCTACAGGTTTGATGCGAATTGTAAACCTTGGAAACATGTATGTTTCTACTTCTATTCCGGAAACATATATCGGAAAGCTAAAAGTTGGCGATTTAGTTGATGTTTACTTGACTTCTTTAGGAAAGACTTATAAAGGAAAAGTACGTCAGGTTGGAAATTATATCAATCCAAACAACAGAACTTTTGGTATCGAAGTTAGCGTTCCAAATCCCGAAAACTTATTGCGCCCAAATCAGGTTGCCAAACTAAAAATCACAGATTATACAAGCAAAGATGCGATTGTTGTTCCAACGAATGTAATTCAGGAAGACGGAAAAGGCGACCAATATGTTTATGTTGTTGAAGGAAGCAACGGAAAAACCGGAACTGCCAAAAAAGTAATCGTTACTCTTGGTAAATCATCTGATAACGTTACCGAAATTTTAAGCGGCTTGTCTGATGATGATATTATAGTTACAGAAGGTGTGAATACTATTTCTGACGGAATGAAGTTAAATTTCTAAAAACTGTTGTCTGTTATCAGTTGTCTGTTTGATCTTGACAACGGATAACCGAAAACGAATAACTAAAAAATAACATATGTCACATCAAAGTAAAGAATTCAGCATATCCAGTTGGGCTGTCGACAATCGTGTCACAGTTTACATCCTGGCCTTTTTAGTCACGATCACAGGCTTAATTGCCTATACGACTATGCCTAGAGAAGATTTCCCGGAAATCATCGAAAACAAAATTTATATTTCTTCCGTTTTCCCGGGGAACTCTGCCGAAGACGTTGAGAAACTCATTGTAAAGCCACTTGAAAAAGAAATCAAGAACATCAGCGGTGTTGAGAAAGTAACCGCAAGTTCATTCCAGGATTATGGAATGATTATCGTTGAGTTTGGCGATAAAGTTGGCGTTGAAGAAGCAAAAAGCAAAATCAAAGACAAAGTTGATATTGTAAAAGCCGATACCGATTGGCCTAACCTTGACAACGGAAGTAAAGTCGAGCCAAGTGTTTTTGAGCTGAACATTTCCGAAGAAGTTCCGATTTTGAATATCAACATGCAGGGAAATTATACCACACAGCAGTTGAAAGATTATGGTAAAAAACTGCAGGATGACATTGAAGAAATCCCCGAAGTTAAGAAAGTTGACATTCTTGGTGTTGATGATAAAGAAGTAGAAATTGCTGTCGACATATTCAAAATGACAGCGGCTCAGGTTTCTTTTGATGATATTCAAAATGCGGTGAAATATGAAAACATGACGCTTTCGGGAGGGAATTTGACTTCACAGGGTTCAAGAAATAACATCAGAATTGTCGGTGAAATCAAAGATCCAAAAGAATTGGAGAACGTAATTGTCAAGCACAATGGCGGAACAGTTTATCTAAAAGACATCGCTACCATTTCTTTCAAAGAAAAAGAAAAAACAACTTATGCCCGTGAAAAAGGGGAAGAAGTTGTAATGCTTAACGTAAAAAAACGGTCAAGCCAAAACATGATTTCTGCCATCGATCAGGTGAAAGAAAAAATAAAGGAAGCGCAGGCTAATTATTTACCAAAAGATTTAAAATTAAAACTGACAAACGACCAGTCTTCACGTGTGGAGCATCAGGTTGACGAATTGTCAAATCACATCATTTTCGGGATTGTACTGGTAATGATTGTACTGATGTTTACGATGGGATTGCGAAATTCATTGTTTGTTGGAGCCGCGATTCCGTTATCAATGCTGATTGCGTTTACGATACTTTCGGCACTCGGCTTAACCTTGAATACGATGGTATTATTTGGTTTGGTAATGGGATTAGGAATGCTTGTTGACGACGGAATTGTAGTTGTCGACAACGTGTTTGCCAATATGAAGAAAGGATTGCCTCGGGTTCAGGCATCGAAAATCGGAATTGGTGAAATCGCCTGGCCAGTTATTTCTTCTACAGCAACAACGCTGATGGCATTTTTACCGTTTGCACTTTGGCCTGGAACCATGGGTAAATTCATGATTTATTTTCCAATGACGCTTTCTATTACGCTGACGGCTTCATTATTTGTGGCGATGGTAATCAATGCCGCGATGACTGGTGGTTCTATGGATATTGAAGACAAAAATGTCACAAAGAAATCAGCCAAAATCTATTCTATTGTTTTTGCAATATTAGCTGTTATTTTTATCATAGTCGGAAATGTTTATGATTCAAAACTTGCCAGAGCTATTGGTCACTTATCTGTAATTTCATTGGTATTGATGTGGTTGTATAAAATTAAATTATATCAATGGACACAGGATTTCCAGCATAGCTTTTTCCCAAGAATGGAGAAAAAATACCAAAGCTTTCTGGCTAAAATATTAACTGGAAGAAATGCCTGGATTGCGTTAGGAACAATCATCGGAATGTTGATTTTCTCATTCGTATTGTTGGGGATTTTCCCAAGAAAAGTATTGTTCTTCCCGGATAATATTCCGAATCAGGTAATCACTTATATCGAATATCCACAGGGAACTGATATTGAGAAAACAAACAAAGCAACTTTGTATGTTGAAAATCAGGTAATCAACATCATGAAGAAATATGTTGATCCAACAACCAAAGAAAACTATTTGGCAGAAAGCATCGTTTCCCAGGTTGGAGTTGGTGCAGGAAATCCAAATGTTGACGCGGGTTCTGCATCAGAAACACCTTTTAAAGGAAAAGTAACAGTCAATTTCTCTGAATTCAAATTCAGACACGGAATCAATACTTCTGATATTTTGGAAGAAATCCGTGGAAAAGTAAAAGGAATTGCCGGTGCAAAAGTTACCGTTGAAAAAGACGCCAACGGACCGCCAGCAGGTTATCCAATCAGTGTTCAGTTGACAGGTTCTGCCGGAACTGACTATGATGAAATGCTGAAAGAAGCAGACAAAATGATTGCATTTATTGATAGCAAAAATATTCCGGGAATTGAGCGTTTGAGTGTTGATGTTAATAAGGAAAGTCCGGAGCTTGAAGTAAAAGTTGACCGTGTAAATGCGGGAAGTGTTGGAGTTTCAACTGGGCAATTAGGTTTCAATTTACGTCGTTCGGTTTATGGTCAGGAAATCTCTACTTATAAAGAAGGCGATGACGATTATAATATTGTGATGCGTATGCAGGAAGACCAGCGTAAAAATGAAAATGTGCTGTTCAATCAATCGATAACTTTCAGAAATCAAAACAATGGGCAAATAGTTCAGGTTCCGATTTCAGCAGTTTCACAAACTGAAAAAACGAATACGTATAACCAAATCAAAAGAAAGAATTACAAACGAATAATGACTATTTATTCAAACAATTTGACTGGTTATAATGCGGACGAAATCACCAAACAGATTGGTGCCGAATTAACCGGATACAAATTACCAAAAGGAATTTCCTATTCGTTCTCCGGAGTACAGGAAGAGCAAGGAAAAAATCAAAGTTTCCTATTGTATGCGTTGTTCTTAGCGATGGCTGGAATCACGATTATCATTGTACTTCAGTTCAATTCAGTTTCAAAAACGATAGTGATTTTATTTACAGTATTGCTGAGTTTTAGTGGTGTTTTCTATGGTTATGTGATTGCCAATATGGATTTCGTTATCCTGATGACAATGATGGGAATCATATCACTGGCGGGTATTGTAGTGAAGAACGGAATTGTATTGATGGACTTCTTTGTCTTATTATTAGATAAAAAAGTAGCTGACAAAGGTGTTGAATCTCATAACGATTTGAACCTTGAAGAAATAAAAAGTGTAATCATCGAAAGTGGAAAATCGCGTTTAAGACCGGTATTGCTTACTGCGTTAACCGCTGTTCTTGGATTGATTCCGCTAGCGGTTGGAATTAACTTTGACTTCTTTGGTTTGGTAACCGATTTGAATCCACACTTCTTTGTAGGTGGAGATAACGTAATTTTCTGGGGACCATTAGCGTGGACGATTATCTTCGGATTGACTTATGCTACAGTATTGACTTTAGTAATGGTTCCGGTAATGTTCTATTTAGTTAAAAGAACAAAATACGCATTGCGTGACTGGAGAAATAAAGGAAATGAATTGGAAGCTTAATTTTCAATAACTATAAATAAAAAAGGGAACTCAGCTGAGTTCCCTTTTTTACTTTGATAAGTTTTTTATAATTTAATCATGAGTAGAAATAACTTTTTGATTTTCTACATCAATTATTTGATATTTGCTATTATTGGTATCTTCTATATGGTAAAGTAAAGGATAATACTTAGTGATTACTTTGATTTTTGCATCTTCATACAGCACATTATCATGAATTTCAGATAAACTGTCATTGATTGGCGTGAATACATCACCAATAACATCACTTTCAATTCTTAATGGTGACTCACTATCTTTATTGGAATATAATTCAATTGTTTTTCCTTTATACCTGAATTTGGCATAGCCAACTTTTGCATCGTCAATATAAATATATTCCTTTTTTTCTTTTTTGAAATCCTGAAACAACTGCTTTTCTGATGGAAATTTTCCTTTATACATTTTTGACTGGTAGCCAAACACATTGACTAAGGCGATAAGCGTATTATCATTAACTGTATCAATATAATAGGCCGCGGGATTGATTAAACTGAAATTGCCATAATGCTCTCCATCGTAATTTTTATAGTAAAGCCTGTACTTATAATTAAAATCAATATCAGAGAAATAATTTATACCTGTTCCCCTATTAAGATATAGCGTTCCTTTTCCGGTACAATATGTAAAACCGGATTTTAAAAGTGCATATCCAAGGAATACTACTATCGGAGAATAGAACACATACTTCTTCCAAATTTTATTTTTTTTAAAAAACATAAATACCCATAATACGAACCATATTATTGTGATTACAACCAACAATTCTAGCACTATCCTTCCAAACACAAATGGAATAATTGAAAATAGATAAAACAAAAAAAGGATTGTAGAGCATGCTTTTTTTGATGATAGTATGTTAACTATTATCCCTGTGATCTTTCCCATTTTTTTATGTGGATTGTGCGAATAAATATCTGCAAAACAAATCTAACAAAAAAAGGGAACTCAATTGAGTTCCCTTTTCATTATAAATAATTAACTTTTTTAATTTTTAGCAATAGCATCTTGTTTCCAGGATTGTACTTTAGATACTCTGCTGTTTGAATAATCCACTTCGCTTAATGATTTATCACTCCAGAAAAACCATTTCCCGGTTTTTTCTCCATTCGTATATTCACCTATTGATTTTTTATTTCCATTAGTATCATAAGCAACCCAGCTTCCTTCTAATTTGCCATCTTTAAAATGACCTTGTTGCTGGATTTGTCCATTATCATAGTAGTAAGTAGCTTTTACTAAGTTACCTTCTTGTTCCAAAACTGGTTTCGCTGTTTGTGCAAAAGTCAATGCTGAGATTACTAAAGCGCCTAAAATCATTATCTTTTTCATAGTTGTAGGTTTTAAATATTCATAATTACATAACAAATGTATAAATTATTTTACATTAAAAAAACTTTTACTTAACAATTTGGTAACATTGAGTGAAAACTTAACATTGGATAATAAAAAAGCCCCAGTTTCCCGAGGCTTTAAGAATCAATATTTTAAGGTTGTTATTTAAGCAAACCTTCTAATTGTGCTTTCAATCTTGGATCTGAAGGTCTTGCTGCATCCGCATCAACAACAATTCCTGTTGGATCGATTAAAATAAATCTAGGAATCGTATTCACATTAAATGTTTTAATAAATTCAGAAAGAACTGTTTTCCCTGCGTATAGTTGAATTCCGCTCAATTCTTTTTCGGTTACAAAAGTTTTCCATTTTTCATGGTCTTTTTCAGCATCAACAGAAACACTGACAAAGGCAACGTTTTTTCCGTGAAAAGTGGTTTCCATATTTTTCAAAGATGGAATCTCAGCGCGACATGGTCCACACCAGGTTGCCCAAATATCAACATAAACATATTTACCTTTTAAGCTTTCCAAAGTTGTTTTTCCGCCGGCATGATTTTCATAATCAAAATTTGGTGCTTTTGAATTATTCATTTTTTTGCCTTCTAATTTCTTATTGTAATACTGTCTCAAACCAAACAATGATGCTTCAACATTTTGCTTATGCAACGCAACAAAATTTGGATCCAATTTAGCTGAATCTAATTTTTGAAAATCTGAATTCTTTTTTGCCTCAATCATTTTATTGAAATTAGCTTCATCCGCAGCAAGTAATTCATCATAATTAAATGCGCTTTCATCTACTGTAGTTTGAGCTAAATAATTATTTTCTGCTGCACCTTTACCGGTATATTTGATGGATTCATCAAAATTTTTCGCATCCATTTTCAAATTCAAATCATAGCCATTTTTCAAAAATAGCTCAGTGTATTCAACACCATCAAACATTAAATACAAGCCTTCCGGGATTTCAAAATTGGCCTTGAAAAGATTATTTTTATCAATTTTTATTTCCTGAATCGTTTTGTCATTCTCTTTAATGTAAATAACATCACCATTTCTATTGGCGATATCCGCCTGAAAATTTACTTCGCTTTTTTGAGCAAAACCAGCACTTGACAACACAAACGCAACTAAAATGAAATACAATTTTTTCATAAAATAAATTTTAATTTTAAGTGAACCCAAATATAGTTTTTTTATGAATTCCATATCTAAAGGTTTGGTTAAACTTTACCTCAGTAATTGATATTTGTTTTTTACTTTTGCAAAAAATTATTCTAATGTACAGAAGTCATAATAATGGTGAATTAAACGCCACACATATTAATAAGGAAGTAACGCTTGCCGGTTGGGTTCAAAAATCCCGTGACAAAGGATTTATGATTTGGATTGATTTGCGTGACCGTTACGGAATTACGCAATTAATTTTTGACGAACAAAGAACAGCAAAAGACGTTTTTGAAAAAGCAAAATCACTTGGAAGAGAATTTGTAATTCAGGTAAAAGGAACTGTTATTGAGCGTGAGTCAAAAAATGCAAATATGACAACTGGAGATGTTGAAATTCTGGTTTCAGAATTAAACATTCTAAATACAGCTATAACTCCACCATTCACGATTGAAGATGAAACTGACGGTGGCGAAGATATCAGAATGAAATACCGTTACCTGGATATTCGTAGAAATCCGGTTAAAAATTCCCTGCTTTTCCGTCACAAAGTGGCTATGGAAGTGCGTAAATATTTATCCGATTTAGATTTCTGTGAAGTAGAAACGCCTTATTTAATCAAATCGACGCCAGAAGGCGCAAGAGATTTTGTGGTGCCAAGCCGAATGAACGCAGGACAATTTTATGCTTTGCCACAATCGCCTCAAACATTCAAACAATTATTGATGGTTGGTGGAATGGACAAATATTTCCAGATTGTGAAATGTTTCCGTGACGAAGATTTACGCGCCGACAGACAACCCGAATTTACTCAAATCGATTGCGAAATGGCATTTGTAGAACAGGAAGATATTCTGAATGTTTTTGAAGGATTGACACGTCATTTATTAAAGGAACTTAAAGGTATTGAAGTAGATAAATTTCCAAGAATGACCTACGATCATGCCATGAAAACGTACGGAAATGACAAACCGGACATCCGTTTCGGAATGGAATTTGGCGAGTTGAATTCGGTTGCCCAAAATAAAGATTTCCCAGTTTTCAATTCGGCTGAATTAGTAGTTGGAATTGCAGTTCCCTGTGCAGGCGAATATACCCGTAAAGAAATTGACGGTTTGATTGACTGGGTAAAACGCCCGCAAGTTGGCGCCAGCGGAATGGTTTATGCAAAATGCAATGAAGATGGAACTTATAAATCATCCGTAGATAAATTCTATGATCAGGACGATTTAGCGAATTGGGCAAAAATCACCGGAGCCAAAGCTGGCGATATGATTTTTGTGCTTTCCGGTCCGGCCGATAAAACGAGAACACAGCTTTCTGCATTAAGAATGGAATTAGCAACACGTTTGGGATTAAGAAATCCTGAAGTTTTTGCTCCGTTATGGGTTGTTGATTTTCCATTATTAGAATGGGATGAAGAAAGCGGTCGTTATCATGCAATGCACCATCCATTCACATCTCCAAAACCGGAAGACATGAAACTGATAGAAACCGAGCCTGGAAAAGTTCGTGCCAATGCTTATGATATGGTGTTGAACGGAAATGAAATCGGTGGAGGTTCTATCAGAATCCACGATAAAGAATTACAAAGCAGAATGTTTTCACTTTTAGGATTTTCTCCTGAACAAGCTGAAGATCAATTTGGTTTCTTAATGAATGCATTCCAATTTGGTGCGCCACCACACGGCGGATTGGCATTTGGATTGGACAGATTAGTAGCTATTCTAGGCGGCCAGGAAACAATCAGAGATTTTATCGCTTTCCCAAAAAACAATTCGGGAAGAGACGTTATGATTGATGCGCCATCAGCAATTGACGACGCTCAACTTAAAGAATTATATATAAAATTGGATTTGAAGTAATTTCTATCAAATTCACATAAAATTGAGAAGCAACTGTTTAAATAGTCAAAAACAGTTGCTTTTTTTGTGTTTAAATTTCAAATGTCTCAAGTATTTCTCTATCAAGTTTTTAAAGCAAGAATAAAATTTTAACAAATTTTTAATTATTTCACTCTGAAATGCTTGTTATGTCGCAATAAAATTTATCTTTGACCATTATTAATTATTTTTACATTACAAAAATGCGCACAGGAACAGTAAAATTTTTCAACGAATCAAAAGGTTACGGTTTTATCACAGATGATGAAACTGGAAAAGACATTTTCGTACATGCTACCGGAGTTAAAACTGAAAATTTAGCAGAAGGAGACAAAGTATCTTACGAAGAAGAAGAAGGTAGAAAAGGTAAAGTAGCAGCTCAAGTAGTAGCTATCGAAGACTAATATATATTATTTTTTGATTACCTAGATTAAAAAACGTCCCGAAAAATCGGGACGTTTTTTTTGTGTTAAAGGGTTATTTATAATTATTTTAAATAGCTATCTTTATAGCAACAAATGACAAACGTTTGTCCTTCGATTTTTGCGAATTAAATAATGCGATGTATATTTGTGGCTGTTTTAATTACTTCTAATTTTAAGCGTTATGCAATCTAATCAATTAGATTATTTACCAATCCTTATGCAAGCAGGTTTAGCAGTAGGATTTGTTGTTATGACCATTATTGGTTCGGGCTATTTAGGCCCTAAAAGACATTCAAAAAACAAAGATAAAAACTTCGAATGCGGAATTGAATCTGTTGGTAATGCAAGGATTCCTTTCTCAGTAAAATATTTCCTGGTTGCTATCTTATTTGTTTTGTTTGATGTTGAAGTGATTTTCTTATATCCCTGGGCAATCAATTTCAAAGCATTGGGAGTTGAAGGAATGATTAAAATGGTAATTTTCATGATGTTACTTTTAGTGGGATTCTTCTATATCATAAAGAAGAAAGCACTGGAATGGGAATAATAAAATTATTTTAAATTATAAATGTTGACACGAGCCTTTGGCGAACTGGCGAAGCAATTTTAAATTGGTTTTTCATTTAAAATTTATAATTCAAAATTCAAAATAAAAATGAGTACTACAAGTCCAAATATGGTTGCTCCTCCAGAAGGAGTTGTTGGTGAAGGTTTCTTCGCTACAAAATTGAACGATGTTGTCGGAATGGCTCGTGCCAATTCGCTTTGGCCATTGCCTTTCGCTACTTCTTGTTGCGGAATCGAATTTATGGCAACAATGGCTTCTCATTATGACTTAGCGCGATTTGGTTCTGAAAGAGTTAGTTTCTCTCCACGTCAGGCGGATATGCTGATGGTGATGGGAACGATTTCTAAAAAAATGGCACCGATTTTACGTCAGGTTTATGAGCAAATGTCAGAGCCTCGTTGGGTAATTGCTGTTGGAGCTTGTGCTTCTTCAGGTGGTGTGTTTGACACTTATTCTGTTTTACAGGGAATTGACAAAGTAATTCCGGTTGACGTTTACGTTCCGGGTTGCCCGCCAAGACCAGAACAAATTGTTGATGGCGTAATGCAATTACAGGAATTGGTAAGAAACGAATCTGTCCGCAGAAGAAATTCACCTGAATATAAAGAATTATTAGCTTCTTATAACCTATAATATGGCTTTAGAAACTGCATACATACAAGAAAATCTATCTAAGAAATTTGGCAATAATGTGCTGAATTTTGAAATGAAAAGAGATATTTTTTCATTCGAAGCAACTTCAGAAACTATTCATGAAGTAATTCAAGCTTTAAAAGAAGACGAAAGTCTAAACTTCCATTTTTTAACCGATTTGACCGGAATTCATTTTCCCGACAATGATGAAAATCATCAGTTTGCCGTGGTGTATCAATTGCACAATTGGATTGAAAATGTTAGAATTCGTGTAAAAACATTTTTGCCTGATCCTGCGGAAGTAGTTACGATCACCGATTTGTTTCTTTGTGCGAATTGGATGGAAAGAGAAGCCTGGGATTTCTACGGAATCAATTTCAAAGGGCATCCGCAATTGAAGCGAATTTTGAATATGGATGAAATGATTTCTTTTCCAATGCGTAAAGAATTCCCATTGGAAGACAGCGGAAGAACAGATAAAGACGACCGTTTCTTCGGAAGAACACCAGTAAAAAGTCAAATGGATAATTCAACATTATAGATGTCAGATTTATTATTACCACCAGAACATCGCTATGCTAAAGTCATAGAGCAAAGCCGAAATGAAGACGGAAGTGAATTTTCTATCCTGA
>NZ_JBDSMB010000010.1:0-12366 GCF_039916025.1 Flavobacterium sp. | reverse complement strand
TTTTAAAGAGAGTAGTTTCTGTTAATGAATATTGTAAAACGAAGCCTAATTATAAAGAAGGCGATGGGTTAATTGTAATTATTAAACCTAGTAAGAAATCAACGTATAGAAATCTGGTAGATATTTTAGATGAAATGGCAATTTGTAAAGTTCCGACTTATGCAATTGTAAATGAAATCACGCCAGAAGAGATGAAATTAGTTGACGAGATGAACAAATAATCCAGTGTTAATCAAAAATATACTAAAAAATGAAATTAGACTTATTTAACAGACAGTGGATAGACATCGTTTTTGAAGGACGTAACAAAGCCTATGGTGCTTATGAATTACGTAAAGAAAATTCAAAAACGACGTTTCGTGCTCTTCTTATTGGAGCGTTAGTTTTTGGGCTTGCAGTAAGCGCACCGCTTATTATTAGCTTAATCCCGGACATGTCAAACAATGACGAAGCTCTGGATCAAAAAATTGTAACGATAAAGTTACCTCCAAAAGAACAACCGAAAGACCTTCCGCCACCACCTCCGCCACCTCCAAAGGTTGATCAGGTGAAATTTGTGAAGCCAGTTGTGGCTAAAACAGAAGAGATTGTAGAAGAACCGCCAAAAGTAGAAGAAATCAAAGATAAAAAGCTGGGTGCAGAAACAATTAAAGGTGATGAAAATGCACCGTTAACTGTTGAGCCGGTCGGAACAGGACCAAGCGTAGTTGAAGAAGATAATAATATCTACAACACCGCAGGTATCGAAGTAAAACCAGATTTTCCTGGAGGATTGGATAAATTCTACAAATTTGTTGGTAAGAATTTCCAGGTTCCGGAAGAAGAAGGATTAAAAGGAAAAGTATTTGTAACCTTTGTTGTTGAAAAAGACGGTTCGCTTACAGATATTAAAGTACTTAGAGATATCGGTTACGGAACAGGAAAAGAAGCTATCAGAGTTTTAAAATCCTGTCCAAGATGGAATCCTGGTGAGCAAAATGGTAAAAAGGTAAGGGTATTATATTCTTTGCCGATATCAATACAATCAGCAGAATAAATGATTTCAAAATTCATCGAAAACTTTCAGAAGAAATCGCTTAAAGAGCGGTTTCTTCTCGTTATAGGCATTTTGTTTTTTTTGATTTATTTAACATTCGGCCTAATAATCATATTTTGGAAGTCACTACCTTTAACATTAGAATATAAATACAGAATTGTTTTTGGAATATTACTGATTGTATATTCTTTTTTACGATTTTTGCGTTTCTTTAATAAAGAAGAATAAATATAGAAATGAATAAAATAACTAAGACGCTTGTTGGCTTTGTTTTACTAGCCTTGCTTTTCGTTTTTTCCTGTCAGGAGAAAAATAACAAAGCCAAGGATACAATATTAGAAGGAAAAGCTACAGTATATATTGATGAATCAATACTGCCAATTGTTGAAGATGAGACTGCCGTATTTGAAACCGAATATAATGCCAAATTGCATTTGATTTCAAAATCTGAAAATGAAGTGATTAATGATTTGCTTAATGATACTGCAAAAATCGCGATTTTAACAAGGACACTTTCGTCTAAAGAATTAAAAGCTTTTGAGAACAAAAAAATAACACCAAGAATTACACCTTTTGCAACCGATGCTGTTGCTTTTATCAGAAACAAAGTAACCAACGACACTTTGATTGCTTTACAGGACGTTATTGATTTTGTTCACGGAAAAGCTGTTCCAACCATTAAAGGATTGGTTTTTGACAATCCCAACTCAAGTACAGCAAGATATATTTCCAAAATTTCAGGTCTGCCTGTTAATGGTCAGAAAAATGTTTTTTCATTCAAAACTAATGAAGAAGTTTTAAAATATGTTGCAAAAAATGATGGTATGGTTGGAGTCATAGGAATGAATTGGATTTTCCAGCCTTCGTTAGATTTACAGGAAATTGTAAATAGCGTAAATGTTTTAGCAGTCAAAGGAACTGACAAGTCAGAATACATTTTCCCGTCACAGGATAATCTGGCGCAAGGGAAATACCCTTTGGCACGTGATTTGTATATCGTCAATTGTCAGGGTTATTCCGGATTAGGAATGGGATTTGGTTCCTTCCTTACAGGAGAAAGAGGACAACGCATAATTTTAAAATCGGGTTTAGTGCCTAAGCGTTTTCCAAGCAGAAAAATCGTGATAAGAAACACAATTACTAAAAATAAAAATTAATTTAATTAAGATGAACAAGTTTAAAATTTTCAGCCTAGCGTTAGTAGCAACAACCATTGCGAAAGCACAAGAATTAGAGCCAGCGAAGAAAGCTATTGATGCTGAACAATTTGAAAAAGCAAAATCGTTGTTGAAATCAGTTATACAAGCAAAACCTACAAATGGTAAAGCAGCATTTCTTTTAGGTAACATCTACCTAAAACAAAATATTTCTGATTCTGCTTCAATCTATTTTAAAAAAGGATTAGCAGCAAGTGAAGGTGCCAGACTTAATAATATTGGTTTAGGACAATTGGATTTGGATGCTAATAACAGAGCAGCAGCACAAGCTAAATTTGATTTGGTAATCAAAGATTTGAAAAAGAAAGACACAGAAGAATATGTGTATATCGCTCGTGCATTTATGAATGCTGATAAACCAGATTATAAAAGTGCAATTGCTGTTTTGACAAAAGCAGCAGTAACCAATCCCAATGATGCTCAAATACAATTAGCATTAGGTGATGCTTACTACGGAGATAAAAACCAAAATGATTCTTATCTTGCTTATAGAAATGCATACCAGTTTGACAATACTTTGATTAGAGCTAAAATGCAATTGGGTGTTTTGTTAAAAGGAGCTAAAGCTTATACAGAAGCAGTAAAAGCATACAACGAAGTAATTGCTATCAACCCAAATTATGGTCCGGTATATCGAGAATTAGCAGAAACCTATTATTTGTGGGGAAACAATATTCCAAAAACGTATGATGAAAATATTCAAAAAGCATTGAGTTTTTATGAAAAATACTTGACTTTAACTGACTACTCAATTAATTCACGTATGCGTCATGCAGATTTTTTAATTCTGGCAAAAGATTACAAAGCTCTGGAGTTGGAAGCTAACAAGATGAAAGAGTTAGACGGTGTTAATCCAAGAATTCTACGTTATTTAGGGTATTCAGCTTATGAAAATGGAAATGTTGATGTGGCGTTAAAGTCATTACAAGATTATACAGCGAATGCTAATAATAAAATTATCCCTCGTGATTATTTGTATTTAGGTCAAGCCAAAATCAAAAAAGGCGCAAGTGCCGATGGAAAAATGATTGATCCTACACAGTTAGCATCTGGAATTGCAGATCTGAAAAAAGCGATTGAAATGGAACCATTAGCTGCTAATGAGTTAAATGAAATTGGAAAAAAATTATACGACCAAAAAGCATTCGCCGCTGCAGCAGTAGTGTTTGAACTTGCGGTTGCTAATCCAAATTCTAAAAATTACCTAATTGACAATTTCTACCTTGGTAATTCACTTTATTATGATAACACCAGAAAAGATATTGTAAAAGCGGATCCAATAGCTTTACAAAAAGCCGATGTTGCTTTTGGGAATGTAATTACTGCATCGCCAACAACACAGGATGCTTACCTTTTCAGAGCAAGAACCAATAGATTATTGGAAAATGACGAAATGATGGCTACTTACTACCAACAATATATTGACGTAGTAACAGCAAAAGGTGAAGAAGAAGTTACTAAAAACAAAGCTAAGTTTATTGAGTCTTACAACAATATAGCTTCAGCTTTGGCTAATACAGATAAAACAAAAGCAAAAGAGATGTTGAGTAAAACTTTAGCGCTTGACCCTGCAAACGCATATGCTCTTGAAGCAATGAAACTATTAAAATAAAAAAGAATAACTTTTTTTTAAAACCGTTCCGATAAAAAATCGGGACGGTTTTTTATTTAAAAGGATTTTCAATTAAGTATCTTTGCCGACTAGATTAAATAAAATGTTATCAAAAGAAACACAATTAGCCGTTGAAAAAGGAGAAATGCTTCCGCTTATGGAAGAATTTTATACTATTCAGGGCGAAGGATTTCATACAGGAACAGCTGCCTATTTTATTAGAATTGGAGGTTGCGATGTAGGTTGTCATTGGTGTGATGTGAAAGAAAGCTGGAATGCAGAATTGCATCCACCAACAGAAACGGATATTATTGTTGCCAACGCAAAGAAATATGCAGATACAGTTGTAGTAACAGGTGGTGAGCCATTGACTTGGGATATGACTTTGCTTACTCAAAAATTAAAAGACAAAAATCTAAAAGTGCATATTGAAACTTCAGGAGCTTATCCTGTAAGTGGAACTTGGGATTGGTTTTGTCTTTCGCCAAAGAAAAATAAATTGCCGGTAGCCGATGCGTATGCAATTGCCAACGAATTAAAAGTGATTGTTTACAATAAACACGATTTCATTTTTGCCGAAGAACAGGCTGCCAAAGTCAACAATAATGCTATTCTTTTCCTGCAACCCGAATGGAGTAAAAAAGAAGAAATGACGCCGCTAATTGTTGACTATGTAATGAACAATCCAAAGTGGAGAGTTTCACTGCAAACACATAAATATTTGAATATTCCTTAAAACTGTAATATGAAACTAATTAAATTTTTGCTGATTTTACTTTTGCCCATTGCCGGATTTTCACAAATGGGCGGAGAAGGTGAAGTTTATTTAAAAGGCGACAGGATTGAAGCTAAATTCAATGGCGGTGGAATTGATAAATTTCAAGAATATCTTAATGAAAATTTTGACTATTCTAAAGTTACCAAACTGGGAAAGTTAGAAGCAACATTTACCGTTGATGAACAAGGAAACGTAACAAAAATAAGAATAACTCAGATTTTAGATATTGAATCGGCGACTGAAATGATAAGAGTTTTGAAGAAATGCCCAAAATGGGAACCTGCCAGACGCGGTGGGAAACCAATAAGTATAGAGATAAAATATCCAATGGTTTTTCAAAAGAAATAAAATTAGAATCCTAAATCATTTTTGATTTAGGATTTTTTATTTTTACAAAAAAAAATTATTATTCATGAAATCACAATTCCTGTTAGATCAAAATATCACATTCTTAAATCACGGTTCATTTGGCGCGTGCCCAAAACCTGTTTTTGAAGAATTTCAACGATTTCAAAGAGAACTGGAATCTGATCCAGTTGATTTTATAACCAAAAAACAACCTAAGTATTTAAAAATTGCTCGCGAGAGTTTAGCCAAGTTTGTTGGTTGTGAGGCAGGAAATTTGTTTTTTACTTCCAATCCTACTTATGCTATAAATGTTATCATGCGAAGCATAAGACTAAATGAAGACGATGAAATTTTGGCAACCAATCACGAATATGGAGCAATGGACAGAACGTGGAATTTTTATTGCAAAAAATCAGGTGCCAGATACATTCGTCAAAACATAAGCTTACCAGTTGTGTCCAAAGAACAAATCCTAGAAGAATTTTGGAAAGGCTATAACCAAAACACCAAAGTAATTTTCCTAAACCAAATGTCGAGCGCCACCGCTTTGATTTTTCCGGTAAAAGAAATTTGCGACAGAGCCAAAGAACTTGGCTTGATTACCATTGTTGACGGAGCACATGTTCCGGCACATATCGATTTAAATATTTCTGAATTAAATCCCGATTATTATACCGGCACTTTGCACAAATGGATGCTGGCACCAAAAGGAAGTTCGTTTCTATACGTAAAACCCGAACTGCAAAATGCTTTAGAGCCTTTGGTAGTGAGTTGGGGTTATGAAAGTGTAGCGCCGGGAGAAAGTCAGTTTTTGGATTATCATGAATTGCAGGGAACACGGGATGTTTCGGCTTTTTTGTGTACACCAAAAGTGGTAGAATTTCTGGAACAAAATAATTGGAAAGCCGTTTCCAAATCATGCAAGCAAATTGTTTTCAATAACTACCAGCGTTTTTGTGATTTGCTAAATACAAAACCACTTAGTCCAATTACAGAAGAATTCTTAGGACAAATGGCGAGCGTTCCTGTCGATACAAAAAAACCAATCGAACTAAAAGAAGTATTGAATTCAAAATATAAAATCCAGGTTCCTGTGATGCCTTTGAATGATAAAATTTACATCCGGTTTTCAATCAATGGGTATAATTCTCAGGAAGATTTGGATATTTTGTACAAAGCTTTGGAAGAAATCATCAAAACCACCGATTTGATAGAAGTATAAAATCATAGCCCAGATTACTTCACTTTGTGTTTGTTTTTTAGCGGAGTTCAGTGAATGCTTCGCATTTGCAATGAAAATCCTTTTTGTCTTGTTTGCAAGGCAAAAAGATTGTAATGGAAAGCTGGAGATAGCTCCTAAAACTACTGCCAGTTTTCTCTTTTCTTAAGTTCTGTAATGTGTGCCAAATGATGATTGCAATGCCATTCGTATAAGCAAATCATTTCTTTGAGCGTGAATTCCTTGTTGTGTTCCGGGTGAATGTAAGTAGCTTCCAAATCGGTTTTTGATAAGCTTTTCATGATAAATGCTAAGCGATAATGCAAACCTTCCAGGAATTGCAGTGTAGGTTCTATTGGCATTGTTTTGTTGTCGATGCCTTCTGCCCACAGACTTTCGTAATAGAATTTTATCGTAGGATTGTTTTCGGTTAATGTCCATTTCAAACGGATAAAACAATTCATATGGCTATCGGCGCAATGATGCACAACCTGACGAATGGTCCAGCCTTGAGGACGATATGCAGTTTCGAGTTGCACTTGAGATAAACGGGCAACTTCAGCTTTTAATCTTTCGGGAAATGATGCTATGGTTTGTATGGCTTTCGCCAAAATTCCGGAAGTATAAATTTGTGGAGCTTCAAAGGTTCCAATTGGGTAACGCAGTTTTTCTAATTCAGTATTTTCCATAATTAAAGTGTGAGTTTGGCTAAATAATCAAAGTGTTTGCCTTCCATAATCAGTTCGCATTGCAAATCCTTAGCATGAGCAGCATTCTGCAACGTGTTATAATCCATGTAAAGCCATGGAAAAGTGTCTTCCGTTTGGTTTTTATAACTAACGGTAAAAGTCAGTTCGCCATAATAACCATCAGCCTGAATCAAATAACTTCCGTCTTCATCTTCATCAAACATATAAATGATATCCGAACTGTCAATCAGAATTTGTCCATCTGGATTTAAAAGCGATTTCAGTTTTTGTAGATATTTCGATGTCTCGGATAATGTCCCGAAAATTCCGGTGCCGTTCATTAACAGCAGAATCGTATCGAAAGTTTCATTTTCTAAATCCAAAATATTCTGAACCCGGGCATTTTTCAAATCACGTAATTCACACGCTTTAATAGCATTGGCAGAAATATCGATAGCCGTAACATCAAAACCTTTTTGCTGAAGATACAAAGCATGGCTTCCGGCACCGCAGCCAACATCGAGTACTTTGCCTTTCGCAAGTTGCAATGCTTTCTTTTCAAGCTTTGGCATTTCATTAAAACTTCTGAAAAGATACTCAACATTCATTTCATCGGCTTCCGAAATATTGGTTTCGGTAACTAAATCTTCGGGCGAATTGTTAGTTTGAAAATCAAGTATTGCTTTGCCGAAAAGGTCTTTCATTAGGTTTATTTGGTTATTCGGTTATTTGGTTATTGGTTTTGTGTAATTTTGCCATTCATTTATCAAATAACCAAATTGACAAATCCACAAATCCACATATTACAAAAGTTATCCAAAGATAAGCATATCGAAAACAAAAAGTATTTCGATAAGCTCAAAAAAAAGGCACCTAAAAATTTGGATTATGTGATGCAGGAACTGCACGAGGCCGAGTTTAAACGAACCAATTGCCTTAACTGTGCTAACTGTTGCAAAACGACTGGGCCATTATTTACTTCTGCAGATATTGAAAGGATTTCAAAGCATTTAAAGCAAAAGCCACAACAATTTATCGACCAATATCTTCGTGTTGATGAAGACAAGGATTATGTGTTGCAAAGTGTTCCGTGTACTTTTTTAGATAATGAAAATTACTGCATGATTTATGATGTTCGTCCAAAAGCCTGTCGCGAATTTCCGCATACCGACAGAAAGAAGTTTCAGCAAATTTCTGATTTGACTTTACAGAATGTCGCTATTTGCCCTGCCGCCTACAATATTGTAGAAGAAATGAAAAAGCGTTTGCCGCTTTAGGACTGTTTTCGTATTGGTATGAATTTACCATAAGTCAATTGCCGCCAAATCCATTCCAATGGACCAAATTCGAAATATTGAAGCCAGATTTTACTGAGTATGATTTGAATCGAATAAACTCCAATCGCAAAAATCGGAAAGAAAACAGATCCTGTTTTTCCGAAAAGTGCGAATCCAGTTCCATAGAAAAATAAATAGGCCGAACAGCTTTGCAGGATGTAATTGGTCAATGTCATTTTGCCAACATAACTAAAGACTTCGAGCTTTGTTTTGTTTTTAATATAGATTAAAACGATAGTACTTGCATATACAAATGCCATCGGGATTACACTTAAGGCATAAAGAGTAGCTTCTATTACTTTGGGAACATCTTCAGCAAAAACATTCAGATAGGCAAAAAGTAATGTTGTTGGAAATCCGATAATGAAAAGCCATTTTCGTAGCCGAATTAAAAAAGGTTTCTTTTCTTCTAAATTTTCATACCAACGATTGCGGCCAATCATCATGCCCAACAGGAATAAAGCAAAAACTTTTGGAAAACGATTTGATTCACATAAAAATCCCCAACGGTAATAAAATCCAGGAACTAATAGTTGACGCATTCCTGAATAGTCAGCTTTTTGTACAAGAGTAAAGAAATCAGCATCAGTTTTTATTCCGACTGCTTCATCCGCAATACCTGCTCTTTTGAAGAAAAACGATTCGGGATAAAACTTTTTGTCGCTGAGTTCTCTGGCAACATCTAAAAGAATTGGAGACAGAATTAGGAAGATAGAAAGTGTCACAATAATCTTATTAGACATTTTTGAAAACAATGGGAGCAATAAACCAAGCAGAGCGTATAATAACAGTATGTCGCCTTCCCAAATCAGTAATGCATGCGCCAATCCAATTCCAATTAAAATGACTAAGCGCTTATAAAAAGTTAGGATGCCTTTAGATTTAGTCATAAAAACGGCAAACCCAACTCCAAAAAGCAAAGAAAACAGAGAGTAAAATTTCCCGTCTATAAAGGCAAAATGAATAAAGTCATAATAGACATTACTTGCTGCAGTCGAAAGATTTGTCTTTTGTGTTGAAGACATAAAAACATAACCCGAAAAAACACCCATATTGGAAATAAAAACGCCAAAAAGAGCAATGCCTCTGAGGATGTCTAAAATTTTGGAGCGTGAAGTAGCTGCAATAGGATTATCCATATAAAATCATTTAGCGGAATAAATATACTAAATAATTCATTGGCAGTCAGTATGCTATTGGTAAATCAAATACTTTTTACGCATTTCCTTAAACTCATTTAATCCTTTTTCCCAGGATTTTCTAATTTCACTTTCAGAAGTTCCGGCTTCAATCTGTTGTTGCAGTTTTTTGGTTCCGGCTAATTTTGTAAAGAACGGAGTGAAGAATTTTGATTTATCACTTGTTTCATTATAAGCTTTGATCAGCCACTTTAATTCTAATCGATTCACTTTTTGAGCTTTGCTTAAATCTTCACCATAACAAAGCAAACCTTTATTCATTGGGTCTTTTGAGCCAAAATTAGAAACCGGTGTAAAGCTAAAACCTGTTTTTGGTAAAAATGGAGAGCCATAAATCTGAAACTGCTTTTCGGTGCCACGACCTGAACTTACATTCGTTCCTTCAAACAGGCACAAACTCGGATATAAGTTGATAGCCTTGTCATTAGGTAAATTTGGTGAAGGTTTCTCGGGTAAGCTATAAAACATCTCACGTTTATAATTCAAACACGGAATCACTGTCAGCTTACATTGAACGCCATTTTTAAGCCATTTTTCGCCATTAATCATTTTGCCATATTCTCCAATTGTCATTCCGTGTAATGTCGGAATGGGATGCATCCCAATAAAGCTGGTAAATTCCTTTTCGAGAATCGGTCCGTCAACAATGCCTCCGTTCGGATTTGGTCTGTCCAATATGATTAACGGAATATTATTTTCAGCGCAGGCTTCCATAATATAATGCAACGAAGAAATATAAGTGTAGAATCGCGCGCCAACATCCTGTAAATCGAAAACCAAAACATCAAGCCCGGCTAATTGCTCCGCTTTTGGTTTTTTATTATCACCATAAAGTGAAATAATCGATAATCCGGTTTTGGTATCTTTTCCATCAACTACATGTTCACCCGCATCAGCTGTGCCACGAAAGCCGTGTTCCGGAGCGAAGATTTTTGCGAGATTGATTTTTTGGTCTAATAGATAATCTACTAAATGAATAACATCAGCTCTTTTATTTACAACATCACTATTAAATGTATAGATGATTCCTGTCTGATTCGTAACAATCCCAACTTTCTTGTCTTTTAATAATGGCAAATACACCGAAGAGTTATTAGCGCCGGTTTTTATTTCTAAGATTGGATTTTCAGAATCAACTTCTGGTTTTGTTTCTTTTGCATCTTTTTGTTTAGCCGAACTCCCACAGGAAAGCATTAGCAAAACCGAGAATAAAACTGTATTTTTGAACACTAAATTTGAAATCATACCATTGAAATTTGAATATTTTATAGCGAAACGACTCATTACTGCTAAAGACCATAAAAGTAGTATTTCTGCGCCAATAATAAAAATTGCTATCACCGCCATCGCACTTGGAATGATTATGATGATTGTTTCCATCGCCACTGGAATCGGTTTGCAACAAAAAATACGCCAAAAAGTTTCGGCTTTTAACGGACATATAATCATCTCAGGTTATAACGATAACAATTCGGATGTTAGCACAACTCCGATTTCCATTAATCAAAGTTTTTATCCAAACTTCAAAAATGTTGACGGTATAACGCATGTTCAGGCTGTTGCCAGCAAAGCCGGAATTATCAGAACCGAATCAGCTTTCGAAGGAATCATTTTTAAAGGTGTTGGTAAAGATTATCAAACCGACAATTTAAGTGAATATCTAATCGAAGGCAGATTGCCCAACTTCAAAACCAATCTCAACGAGGAAGTGTTGATTTCTCAATATTTGTGTAACAGATTGGGATTAAAGTTCGGCGACAAATTTGTGACTTACTTCATGAAAGAAAACAGTGAAGGCTACAACCTGCGTAATTTCAAAATAGTCGGAATCTACAATTCAGGTTTTCAGGAATTTGATGCCAACTATGTAATTGGCGATATTCGGCACGTACAACGTATCAACAAATGGAACTCTGATCAAATAGGTTCTTTCGAAGTTTTTGTTGACGATTTCACTCAAATAGAAAGTAAAGGGCAACAAGTCTATCAGGAAACATCATCAACGCTCGATTCACAGACTATTGTTGAGAAATTCTACTACATCTTCGAATGGCTAAAGCTATTTGACTTTAATATCATTGTCATTCTAATTGTGATGATAGCCGTTTCTACTATTAATATGGTTGTGGCGCTTTTGGTGCTAATCCTCGAAAGAACTCAAATGATTGGAATTCTAAAATCGCTCGGAGCAAACAATTGGTCTGTCCGTAAAGTGTTTCTGTACAATGCCGCATATTTAATTGCTCGCGGATTGTTTTGGGGGAATTTAATAGGAATAGGGCTGTTGTTAATTCAAAAACAGTTTGGCATTATCAAACTCAACCCCGAAAGTTATTATGTAAACGTAGCTCCGGTCGACATCAACCTTTTCTATATACTATTACTAAACATAGGAACTATAGCAATTTGCTTGTTGGTTTTACTTATTCCGTCCTATATCATTACCAAAATTACACCGTCCAAATCCATTCGTTTCGAGTAGTAGGAGCTATTTCCCGCTATCCGCGCTACACGGTAGCTAGCTGCTATCGGGGCTAAAAAGTTATAGTATTGTTAAAGTTTGTTTTCAAAAGCCATGTTTCCAGCGTCTTAAAAAAAATCACAAAAAACACTAAATTTTATTTGGATTGGGAGCGATTTAGTTTTTATATTTGCACCCCGCAAGAGGGAGTTCATTGATTTTTGGGAAATAAGTTTGGGATAAAATAAAATTTAAAATTATTTTACAAAAAGCTTGTTAGATAGAAAAAGATGATTACTTTTGCACCCGCTTTGAGAATGAAAGCGTATAAAATTAGAAGAACAACGTTCATAGACATATTGAATTGACAGCCGTCTCGTCGACAAGACGAGACAACAAAAAGAGAGTAAGAGAATCGAGAAGATTTGAAAAAAGACTAGCCTTTGTCTAAATTACGATGCAGATCGCGA
>NZ_JBDSMB010000009.1:0-39942 GCF_039916025.1 Flavobacterium sp. | reverse complement strand
CTGACTCTTGCGAAAATAAAAAATAGTTGTATTTTTGCATCCGCATTCAGGAAGATGGCCCGTTCGTCTATCGGTTAGGACGCCAGGTTTTCATCCTGGTAAGAGGGGTTCGATTCCCCTACGGGCTACAAAATTAGTTGTAAATAAGTTTTTTAAAATAAAAGTTGGTGTCTCGATTTTTATTTTATTAGTTAAAACCAAAGTGATCATTTGATTGTGGGAGGTTTTTCTTTTTTAACTGATAGTTTATAAATAATTTTAAATTAAAATCAAGTAAAATGGCAAATCACAAGTCAGCTTTAAAAAGAATCAGAAGTAACGAAAAGAAAAGAGTATTAAACAGATACCAACACAAAACTACTCGTAATGCTATCAAAGCATTAAGATTAGCTACAGATAAGTCTGATGCATCTGCAAAATTATCTGCTGTTGTTTCTATGATAGACAAATTAGCTAAGAAAAATATCATTCATGATAACAAAGCAGCTAACTTGAAATCTAAGTTAACTAAACATGTTTCAAAACTATAATTGAAACTACTTTATACAATAAAAAAAGTCCCGATTTATCGGGACTTTTTTTATTTATGGAAATTGAGTTTTTAAATTTTCTAACATTTCTTTGGTTATCGGTTTTGATAAAAACCCAATAACAGGATAAGTTTTAGATCTGTTGATGTCATAAGGGTCAATAGAAGAAGAAAGAACCATGAATCGGGTTGAACTAAAGACATTGTGATAATCCTTACGCATATAAGTTTCTAAAAATTCCCAACCATCCATTACCGGCATGTTTAAATCCAGAAGCACTAACTTGGGATACTCGATTGAATCATTACCTTTTCTTTCTTCAAATAGATTGTCGAAGTATTCAATTGCTTCTACGCCATTCTTAGCCGTAATTATATCTTTTGCAAATTCAACCTTCTCAACAACTTTTTTACAAAGCATGAGCGTAATTGGGTCGTCATCAACACAGAGTATTTTATCTAACATGAATATTACTTAATTATATTTAAATACGATTGTAAATGTAGTTCCTTTTCCAACAGTACTGGCAACTGTAATAGTTCCACCCATACTTTCCACCTGAGATTTAACTAAATATAGCCCCAATCCTTTACTATCCGGGTAATTGTGGAATCGTTGGTATAGCCCAAAAATTTTATCATTATTCTTTTCTAAATCAATACCTATTCCGTTGTCTTTGAATGTTATAATCAAATTATCGTCTACGACTTTTGTAGCAATATTAACTCTTAATTGTCTACTAGGTTCACGATACTTTATAGCATTCGTTAGTAAATTTAGAAAAATACTTTCTAAATACGACTTGTTTATATCTAAAATAGTTACGTCTTCTAAATCGATTTTCAAAATAGGTTTGTTGACGCTAATCAGGAAGCTCAATTGATTAAAGACATTTTCGAACACGTCTTTTATCAATACTTTTTCTTTTTGAATCGAAGGATTGTCTTTGATGATTATTACCTTAACCAAATCATTTATCGTTTCGTTTAACAAATGAGTTGATTTTGAAAAGCCTGTGATTATTTCTTTTAATTCCGGATCTTCAATTTTGATGTCTTCAATAAGATTTAGCAATCCGGTTAAATTAGATAAAGGTGCTCTCAGATTGTGAGAAGTGATATAAGAGAATTGTTTTAAATCCTTATTGTTTTGTGTTAATTCCCTAATAAGCTGTTCTCTTTCTTTTTCTCTTTCTTTTTCCTCAGTAACATCTCTCTGGATCGAAATCCAGTGAGAATGTTCTCCATCTTTATCAGTTACAGGGATCATCGAAAAGTTAACCCAAAATTCTTCATCATTCTTTTTATAACTTATGGTTTCAATAAAACACTCTTTGTATTCCTGAATGGCTGTTTTGAGTTTGTCGAATTCTAAAATATCTGATTTTTTGCCAAAGAACATTTCTGGTGATTTTCCAATAACTTCATCTGCCGGATAACCAGTCATATCAGTAAATGCGGAATTGACGAATATGATATTTGGAATCGCACTTTGTGAGGTGTCAATATCCGTAATCATAACGGCGTCTTTGGTTTGTGTAATTACCGTTTCGAGCAATCTAAGTCGTTGTTCCTCTTCTTTCTGCTTGGTAACATCCTGAATTGCTCCGATCATTCTGATGGGTTTTCCAGTTGCGTCTTTAACCAAAAAACCTCTGTCAAAAACATATTTATAGCTGCCATCAGCACACTTAAAACGGTATTCATCCTGCCATTTTTCGGTTTTTTGCTCCAGAAAAGAATATAGTTTAACCGACATTTTTAAACTGTCTTCGGGATGAATTCGGTCAAACCACCATTTAGATGTTGTGCCAACATCTTCTTTCTTGTAGCCAAAAATACCCTGAATTCCTTTATTCCAAATAAAACTATCATCTTCCATTTTCCAATCCCAAATGGTGTCGCTGGTTGCTTTCGCTACAATATCATATCGTTCGTTCGATTCTTTGATTTCAATATTGGTAAGCTGTAGTTTTTCGAAAACCGATTTATTCCTTATTTCATTTTGATATAAAATGAGTTTTAAAATCAATCCGGAAAAAAGAATGAAGAGAATATCTTTTAAGTAATCGTATTTGAGCAACGATTCGTTAGCCGATTCTGAAAAATAAATGACAAATAATTTATGGCCGACTATCGCCATAAATAATAAAACAAGTACATAAATTAATGTTATTCTATTTGAATTGTTTTTCATTACTTCAAATATATATAATTTCAAATGAGTTTTAAAATTTAACCGAAAACTTATTAAGGTTTTTATAAACCGAACTTCTATTTTTATTAAAAAGTAAACTAATTGGTTATTGGTTTTTTATCTAAAAATAAAGTGTACCTTTGCACCTTGAAAAAAAACACAGATGGAATCTATTAGAAACATTGCTATTATTGCTCACGTTGACCACGGAAAGACTACGTTGGTTGACAAAATCATGTATCATTGTCAGTTATTTCGCGAAAACGAAAACACTGGCGATTTAATTCTTGACAATAATGATTTGGAGCGTGAAAGAGGAATTACTATTACTTCTAAAAACGTTTCGGTTGTATACAAAGGAACCAAAATCAATATTATCGATACTCCTGGTCACGCCGATTTTGGTGGTGAAGTAGAGCGTGTATTGAATATGGCTGACGGAGTTTGTCTATTAGTGGATGCTTTTGAAGGGCCAATGCCACAAACGCGTTTCGTATTGCAAAAAGCTATCGACTTAGGTTTGAAACCTTGTGTCGTTATCAATAAAGTGGATAAAGAAAACTGTACTCCGGAAGAAGTGCATGAAAAAGTTTTCGACTTGATGTTTGAATTAGGTGCAGAAGAGTGGCAGTTGGATTTCCCAACAGTTTACGGTTCAGCTAAAAATAACTGGATGTCTGACGATTTCAGAAATGTAACGGATAACATCGAACCATTATTAGACATGGTTATTGCACATGTTCCTGCTCCAAAAGTTTCAGAAGGAACACCACAAATGTTGATTACATCTTTAGACTTCTCTTCATTTACCGGTCGTATCGCGATTGGTCGTTTGGAAAGAGGTGTATTAAAAGAAGGAATGCCAATCTCTTTGGTAAAAAGAGATGGTAAAATTATAAAATCAAGAATTAAGGAATTACACACTTTTGAAGGTCTTGGGCGTAAGAAAGTACAGGAAGTAGTTGCTGGAGATATATGCGCAATCATTGGTGTTGAAGGTTTTGAAATTGGTGACACTATCGCCGATTTTGAAAATCCGGAAGCATTACAGACTATCGCAATCGACGAACCAACAATGAGTATGTTGTTTACAATTAACGATTCACCATTCTTTGGTAAAGAAGGTAAGTTTGTAACATCAAGACACATCAGAGACAGATTGACAAAAGAATTAGAGAAAAACTTAGCCATGAAAATGGGTGAGACTGATTCTGCTGATAAATTCATGGTATTTGGTCGTGGCGTTCTTCACTTATCTGTTCTTATCGAAACAATGAGAAGAGAAGGTTATGAAGTGCAAATCGGACAGCCACAGGTTATCATTAAAGAAATTGATGGTAAAAAATGTGAGCCAATTGAAGAATTGACAATCGACTTACCGGAAAATTTATCTGGTAGAGCGGTAGAATTCGTGACTATCCGTAAAGGAGAAATGTTGAGCATGGAAGCTAAAGGGGAACGTATGATTATAAAATTCAATATTCCATCTCGTGGAATCATCGGATTGCGTAATCAACTTTTGACTGCTACTGCTGGTGAAGCTATCATGTCACACCGTTATATCGGTTATGAGCCTTTCAAAGGAGAAATTCCGGGACGTAACAACGGTTCATTAATCTCTATGGAAAACGGAAAAGCAATTCCTTATTCTATCGATAAATTACAGGATCGTGGTAAATTCTTCGTTAATCCTAACGACGAAATTTACGAAGGTCAGGTTATTGGAGAAAATTCCCGTAGCGATGATATGAGTATCAATGTTACTAAGGCTAAGAAACAATCTAACGTTCGTTCATCAGGTAATGATGAAAAAGCAAGGATTATTCCGCCAATCATTTTCTCATTGGAAGAAGCTTTAGAATACATTCAAAAAGATGAATATGTAGAGGTTACTCCAAAATCTATTCGTTTGAGAAAAATCTATTTGACAGAAAACGACAGAAAACGTTTCAAGATGTAATGAATTGCAACACAATTTATTGTGCTGTAAAATATAAAAGAAACCCTTTCAGTAATGAGAGGGTTTTTTGTTTGAAGCTGTTTCCAGCTGTCCACTATATCTTTTTAAATTGCCGTGGGTTTTAACCCACGGCAATTTAAAAAGGATGCCGTTCCCATCCGGGCTATGGTTTTATCGTTTTAAAGCAAAATGTCCTTTGGCACTTCGTCCATCTTCTAATTGAATAGTGTACCAATAATCATCAGCAGGCATTGTTTTTTCGTTGTATGTCCCATTCCAACCAGCACTCAATAGACTAAACTGTTTCAATAATTTTCCAAATCTGTCAAAAACAGAAATTATAGAATTTGTGTTATGTGACAACGGATTGATACCTATAATGTTCCAATATTCATTATAACCATCACCATTTGGCGTAAAGTATTTTGGAATCTGCATTAAATAAAATTCCTGCGAAACTATTCCGCAACCATTTTTGTCCCTGACAAATCCGGTGTATACCAGATCATTTAGATTGCTAAAAACCGGGCTGTCCTGATAATGTATACCATCAATGGAATATTCATAATTTCCTGTTCCTGAAGCAATAATTTCTATCGAACTGTTATCACGTAAATCATCAATTATAATGTTGTCAATAGTTGCTGCTTCTGAGCCTATTACTGTAAATGTTTTTATTTTGGCACAGTCAGCATCATTTGTAATAGTGACACTATAAGTTCCCGGTGCAGAAACCTGAATGGATTGTGTTTCATCGCCAGCAACAGTATCCCAAAGATAGGATTTGTGGCCACCATCTGCTGTTAATGTTACCGAATCATTATTGCAAATGCCAACAGTTACATCCTCAATAACATCTGTAAAAACGTGAAAATTTAAAGTGACTGGAAAAGCTGTATAGCAATTGCTGTTACTAATTCTGGCATAAATCACCTGTTGAAATGCTGTAGTATTATGAAAAGAATCCGGCAAAGGAGTTGTACTTGTCGGGCTATTATAAAAACTCACCTGATAGCCTGGCGGCAGATTCAAAAATAATGTTGGAACGATAGTACTTAACGGAACAATAGTAAATCCGTCCTGTAAAGTATCAGCGTCACAATAAGTATAAGTGTCGCGGTCAGTTATTAGTTGTGGAGCAAAATCTAAATTTATATCTGCAGTTGTTGAACATGTCGGTGAATAAGTTGTCGTAAGTGAATAAGTTCCGTTTTGAGAACTGATATAAGGCGGATTAAAATTCAAAGTCGCAGCATTTTGTCCAGGCATTGGAATCGTATTGAAATTCCATTGATAACTCAAAGCACCCGGAGCTGTTCCATTCAGCGTTAAACTCTCGGTAAGACAAATGGGATTATTATTGGCAAAAGTCCTGTCTGCTCCTAAATCAATACCAAATGAAAAACTGCTTCCTTTCAAAAATATGGCTGAGTCATATCTATAATTTCCTTCATCGGCAATCACTAACTTTATATGATATTGATGTCCCGCAATTACAGTTGACCGCGCTGTCAACACTTTGGTTTGCCCATTAAAATTGGTTGGATATTCAGTTCCGTTGAAAGCATCAAAATACTGTTCATTCTGTGCTGGGCAACCTCCGGGAATATTTGGATGTACGCTGGTAACTTTTACAGGAGTAGTGGTAGTAGGAATTAGCGCCAGATTTTGATACGTTGGACTGCCAACTTCTTTTAATAAAAAAGCAAATCCATCAGAATAGGTGCAGGTTGCAGTTCCATGATATTCTTCAGAAGCAAAGATGTAGTCAAAACTTATTTCATTACCCAACGGAATAAAATCGAATTCTAAATAAGTAACATTTAACGAGTTGCTTATACCTAATGCGTCATTCAAATCAGTATCACCACCAGTCCAGCCTGGTGCCGTATCATCTGAAATAAAAGCGTTTGGACCACGGGCATCAATAATTTTCCCGGTACTTAGAATAATTCCCTGGGCAAAAGGAAAAGCTGAACCATTGGCATTAAAATATCCCCAGCTTTGTTCACCCGAAGTAAAATTTCCACCCGAAACTGATACATTTGAAACAGAAGCACAGCCAGAGTTTATCAAAACATTTTCTATCAGCTGAAGTGGAGTATAAGTTTCATCTGTTGAAATATATTGAGCGGAAGCAGTACCATAAATTAGTACAAGTAAAAAGTGGTATTTTTTAAAAAGCATGATTTTTATTAGCAGTCAAAATTACTACTATCTTTTTAAAGTAAAATGCCCTTTAACATTTCTTCCATCTTCAAATTTAATATTGTACCAATAATCATCGCCTGGCATAGGATGACCGTTGTATGTTCCATCCCAACCCAATCCAGTTGTGCCAATTTGTTTCAATAATTTTCCGAAACGGTCAAAAATGTAAATAGTTGAAAGATAATTAAACTCGGCGCTGACACCTTTTACATTCCAATAATCATTATAACCATCGCCATTTGGTGTAAAATAATGTGGAATCCCAAGCACAGCAACAGTTATTGGACCAACCGAACCACAACCATTTTTGTCACGGACATAAACTTCGTGAAGCCCCATAGGCACATTCTCAAAGAAATTGCTGTCTCTGTATGGTCCGTTGACATCGTCAAGCGCAAATTCATAATCGCCTGAACCTGTTACATTAACTGTGATTGTATTAATATCAGATAAATCAACTACATCTATAGATTGAATCGTTGCTATTTCAGAACCTGTAACAGTAATTACCCTTGTTTTTGTACAGCCAAAGATATTGGTTACATCCACGCTGTAAACTCCGGTTGTACTAACTGTTAGTGTAGGCGATGTTACACCATTTGATACATTATTCGTATACCAATGAAATTGATAATCAGATGTTGGTGAACCATCGAGAATTCCAGCATCAATCAGTGCCTGAGTAGATGGCAAACAGATGGTAATATTTTCTTCTAAATCGATTTTTGGCGTTGGATGAATTACAAAAGGGATGGTTATTTGCGCTGTACATGTTGTGTTTATTGGATTTTCAACCACAACTCTCACATTTTGTGTTCCCGTTCTAAAAGGGTTTGGCAGTTGATTTGGAATTGTATTTGGAATAAGCACATTATTCTGATCGTAATAATAAACATTCATACCGGTTTGGCTTCCTAAAATCGCAGCAAGGAAAGTTGATGTGTCAAAATCATACAATCCATCCTGATCGACAGGGTTTACTTCATCATCACATGTTGTTATCAGATTTGCAGCAATTGGAAACGCCTGCGGTAAATCGTCAACAATAAACTGTAATGTTTCTTCGTCTGAACAAGGCGTTCCACCAGTTTGAGTCGTATTATTGAAAACACGGATAACTATGGTTTCAGTTCCCGTTACATTAAATGGATTTGGAAAAGGATTAATCGGAGTGATGCCGTTAGCTCTATAATATTTCACGTTTACTCCAGTTTGTCCATTCAAGACAGCAGCCTGTATTGTTGAAGTATCAAAACCATAAACTCCATCCTGATTATCATCGCAATGACGAATAATATTGGTTGCATTAATCGGATTGGCAGTAGGCAGGGCTTCCACAACAACATCGAAAGTTTTAAATCCATAACAGGAATTATCTAAAGTACTTTCAACACGAACCCAAATCGTTTGTGTATTCGGGAAACCAATGTTTCTATAAGCTGTGGTATTTGTTATTGCCAACGAATTTCCTGAAGCATCTGTTTCGGCAAGGAAATCGGCTTCGGTTTTATAATAGTTTATGCTGTAATTGGAGCTTGGTCCCGGAAGAAATCCAAGTAAATTGTTGGTAATGCTGGTGAAATTAAATGGTCCCGAAATTCCGTCTCTGTCATCATTGACCGCATCCAGATAATCATCACATAAATATTTGTTTGGAATGACATAGCTTGCCGGAATTTGTGTTACCGATACAAGCAAATCAATTCGCGCTACTCTAAAACAACCATTGCTGTTTTCAACTCTGGCATACACACTCGTATTTCCAGTCGTATAGGTTATTGGAGTTGCAATTAAAAAAGCATTGTTTTGAGTGCTTGCAGCTGCTAGATTCGTATAATAAGTAAAGGTTTCATTCAAATAATTAGCAGAAATAACATCATTTTTTTGCGTCAGATTGAAAGTTGAAATTCCATCTGTATCATCGTCGCATTGTTTTAGAGAGATAGGAGTTGTAATAACAGGTAAAGGATAAGTTGTGAGCTCTACAATATCTGAATACAAACCACAACCATTTCCGTTTTTGATTAAAAATACACGATACAAATAGCCAACCATAGATGGTGTTACATTCGAAACTGTCAAAGCATTTGTACCAGCACCGGAATAAGTCGGACTATTAAAAATGAGCGACCACGTTGTTCCGCCATCTGTAGATAACTGCCATTGATACGTATTCACCGTATTGGTACTGATTGAGAAAGTAACGCTTTGTAACTCACATGCTGTAGCACTTTGTGGCTGCGTATTGATAACGATTGGCGCAGCTGTTATATAATTTGAATTTGGAATTCCATAACCGGTTCCGCTTGTTACTAATCCGTTGTTTGGATTAACTGTTGGAGGCGTTGTTCCGCCTAATAATCCGTCGAGATTACTATCTAAATATCCAGCTTCGATTACGTCATTGCATAAGTCGTTGTCACTGTCTAATTCTAGAGCATTGTAAATTCCATCAGCATCTGTATCGGCAACAACATATATAGGTTTGACAATTCCGCTATCAGCAGAAGTTTCTAATGTATTTAATAAACCATTGGCTCCAAAATTCCCGCCATCTATTGCACCATTGCTATCAGCATCAGTGACATTAAAACCAGCTTCATCTAAGTCGTGGATTCCATCATTGTCTGAATCTAAATCTAAATAATTCGGAACTCCATCGTTATCTGAATCAGCCGGAACAATTCCTGTAGCAAAAGTATCATCAATTCCGTCGCCATTAACATCAACATGTGAAGCGGTTATGTTGCTTTGGGCCTGTGCTTCATACAAATCTATAATCGAATCGTTATCACTATCTAAATCATTTTGGTCAGGAATACCATCTGCATCGGAATCTTTTGGAATACAGGTAGCAATCAATCGCAATGCAACTCTGCTTGTTTCTGTGTCAGAAAGATTGATATTGGTTATGGTAAGTGAGTTTATCAGATTTCCTCTGATGGAAAAAGCTCCTGTTCCTGCTGCCATTAATACACCGCTCAATCGAAAACGAATTTCAAATGATGAATATTCTGTAATGCCACCTTCATAAATTCCATCATAATTGGTATCAATCAACAATTCATTGTTTGGGTTTAAAATAGTCAAGGTTTTATTGACCGGACATGTTATTCTGATTTCTGTAGACGATGTAAATAAGTCAGTAGGATTGGCTACCGATGCATATTCAACAGCAATGCTTATTGGTGATGTAAAATTTGAAACCGTATAACTTACAGTGTTGTTTTTTCCTTGTGCTGCTTCTGTTACAAAATTCCCAACGGCATCACCAACAATAGGAATAGCAGAAGGTGTCCCGGTGCCTGTAAAAGCAACAGCTCCGATATAAGAATTAGTATAACTTGTGCCGACAGCAATTGTTCCTGCAGCTGTATTGGTCAGATTAAAATTTTGGTCACCAAATGATTCTGTACAATTTGTAATTCCATCGTTGTCATTGTCTAGGTCGATGTTGTCATTTACACCATCATTATCACTATCGTTCGGGCAAGAGCTCACCGGAATATTGTCCGAATCTTGTGGAGCAAGACAACCTGCAATAGTTGCTGAAACGTAATATTTCCCCGGACCAAGACCTGCCGGACTATTCAAAGGCTGATAGGTGTTATTTGTTGCGCCTGGAATCAGAATTCCATTAAAATACCATTGAAATACATCAAAAGGGCTAAGTGAATTTACACTTAAAATGGAGTTTGGAATGCAACCCAATTGTGTTATATCAACTTCGTTAAAAGATATTTCAGGCTTGAAAGTAAAACCGGAATAATACCCACCAAAGGTTGCAGCTGCCTGAGATCCATATGCTGCTAAATATAATTCTCCTGTTGAATAAACTGAAATATTTCCGGACAAACCAGTCATGACATAGGTTTCATAATTTGGATTTCCTGTTACTGCAATTGGCCCAACTACGTTTACTCCAATTCCTGCTAAGCTAGCTAACGTATAATTAGTACCATCAATGATAAAATTCAGGGTAGCTGCCGTTGTTGTAACTAAGGTAACTCTTCCTGTAAACTGGCGTGAACCAACATAATCAATTAGTGGAATATTGTCGATTACTCTTGGTGTTTGACAACTTAATGGCGGCACAAAAAACATTTCCTGATTTCTTTGGTCCGAAGCGCCATCATCACCAACGCTTTGATAGGCAAAAATTTTATGATCAGAACTTACAAATAAGTTACCATTGGCAGTATAATCCGCTCCGGTTAATGCTAAATATTCACCGGCAAGTATATTATAAACAGGTCCTGAGCCATTCAATGTTATTTGAGAGTCTTCATCAGCTACCAAAAGTATTTTTTCAACAGCATCAATTCCGGTACTTTTGATAAAAATATAATCATTGGTTGTCAATCTTTCTGCAGGAACTATTTGATCAAAACCCAAATCAAGATTACCTACGGCGTTGGTACCGCCAAAAGAACCGCAGTTTACAGCAATCGGTTTATCTGATAAAACAAGCGAACCAATTAACCCATTTCTATTTGCTGTAGTTGGACCCTGAACCGCCATGACATAGCTTTCGCCCCGATTTAAAACAATGCTATAAGGATTGCTTCCTGTGCCGCTATTCACTAATTGAACACCAGGTTTTATATCGCTGAAGCTGACGGTTGTGTTATTCTCAGTTGCCAAAACGGAAACAAATGTATAGTGAATATCGTTATAACCTGATACCAAATTATTTTCAAAAGCTCCAACTCTGAAGCGCAAACCCAGTGAAGCCAATCCTTTTGAAACTAATTCTCCAGCTTGATTCCCACTTCCTGCAACAATTCGGGCGGAGACATAAACCAAATCATCAGCTTCAACAATATATCCTTTATCATTCAAAATTGTACTTGCTATGCTGGAATCGACATGTATTTGGGTAGTATTGCCAAACCCAATGTCATAAACATAAGGAACATCTCTGGAAACAGTTCCATAAATCGTATTTCCTCCAAGCTCAATAATCCTGAAATTGACAGGATTAACGTTTGGTGTCGAGATGTATAAAAATTGCTCTTCAGGAGTTACATTTGATGAGCCGGAAAGTGGTGGAATATAATGGGTTTTACTAAATTGCGAGAAACAATTTAAAGTAAAAAATGATATATAAAGAAAATATAGTAGGCCTTTTTTCATTCGCTAAAATTAGCAAATAAATAAGAAAACATAAAAAGAACTTAGCCTATTTATGTTTTCTTTAAGAATTGATGGATGATTGAACTATAAATCTCTTTTTTGGATTATTTTATAGGATGAAAAAATGAAAATTGCGGTCCAGGTTAAAACGATAAGAATAGTCGAAAGATGTACATCATAATCCCGGGTGTTCACAACTCCCACTTGGTTTCCAATGGCTCTTATGGCATTTAATTTCGTGATAGGTTCTTGTATCAGGTTCCACATAGACATCAGTGGAAAAAAATCATAAATCTTTGTAACAAGTCCAGGGTTCCCAAAGTTGTTGTATGCTATTGCATAAGAAATCCATTCGAACACAAACCATAATAATAAGAATCCCAACGCAAAAGCGGATCGTTTTATAAGCACTCCAAGAAATAAGCAAAAAGAAAAGAAACCTAATAATTTGACAAAATAGGCCAATAGGTATTCCATTCGTGAGAAAATGATGGTTACTTCATTAAAAGAAGAGAAGATTAACCCTAAAATTAATGATATTATAAAGACAAAAATTGTAGAAATTGCTGAAAAAAGAATAATGGTAAGGACTTTTGAAATTACAAATTCCTTTTTGCTCATACCATCAATAAGATTTTGCTTTAAAGTTCCGTAACTGTATTCGTTTGCCATCATTGAAACAATCACAACAGCAAGGAATAGTTTCAGCCATCCGGCAAAATAAGTGTTAAAGTGCCAAATAAAAGGGAAATCAAAGATACCTTGATCAGCCAGGCGTATGTGTATTGGACCAATATCAAATTTGATGGAAGCAATTAAACACAAGAAAGTCAGGAAAATAAAATACGTCAATGTCAATATTCTGCTGGCGCGGTTTTTCCAAATTTTTTGTAATTCTATGGCGAGTAATCTTTTCATATTAGTTTTTTGTTAATTCAAGAAATTGTTCTTCCAGACTCGTTTTTTTAAACACTAAATGATTCAGATAAATTCCTTTTTCTGCCAGATAACGATTCAGTAGAGAAGCGTCAAACTGGCTTTTAAAATAGACGATAACTTTTCCTTCTGCTTCCGAAATTTTTTCAACTTCAGGATGGTTTTTCAGAATTTCTATAAGTTTGGAATTATTATCCGCCTGCAATTCAAAAAATCCGATTTGATTAGTAATGCCATCAACAGTGCCACTATAAAGAATTTCGCCAAAGCGTAAAACTAAAACATGGCTGCACACTTTTTCGACTTCGTCCAATAAATGCGAAGCCAATAGAATAGTCGTTCCCTGAGAAGCAATCAAACGGATAATATCTCGAATTTGATGAATTCCTTGTGGATCTAAGCCATTAGTTGGTTCATCCAGAATTAAAATTTCGGGGTCATTTAAAAGGGCAGAAGCAATGGCTAACCGCTGTTTCATTCCCAAAGAAAACGTTTTGAATTTGCTGTCTTTTCTATCGATAAGTCCAACAACTTCAAGTTTTTCATTTACTTTAGAATAATCAATGTTTTTGATTTTGCAGACCAATTCTAAGTTTTCCTGGGCTGTCATATAAGGGTAAAAATTGGGACGCTCGATAATGGCACCAACTTTTTTTAAAGCTTCATGTGTTTCCATTTTTCCGTCAAACCAACTGTAATCACCGGAAGTTTTGTTGACGACATTCAAAACAATTCCTAGAGTTGTAGATTTTCCTGAACCATTTGGGCCGAGAATTCCATAGACATTGCCTTTATGTATTTCGAGAGAAACGTTATTAACGGCGTGGATTTTACCATAACGTTTGTGAAGGTTTTTTATAGAAAGTATAGTAGATTCCAAGACTGTTTTTTTAAGGTTTTGAATAGGACGATTAAAACCTTGTTTTGTTACTAGTCTTTTCTAAAGTAGAATTTTGAAAGAAATTGTTTCTTTAAATTCAAATAAAAAAGCGTTTCATTGATGTCTTTTAGCCTTGAAGTCAATGTGATTTTTTGACCTCTCATATTGTTTGTTACCTGCATTTTGCAAGTTTTACATTCAAACTCGCTAAAATGATTGTTTACTTTTTTGGTTTCTACAAAGTGGTGTCCAAGTAGGGAACAGCGATAATTTTTTTTGACCATTCCATCAGTTATGTAATTTGTTTCCATGAAATTAGGGTTTTACTCCGCTTCGCTCCATACAATTTGGCTACGCCTCGGGTTGGTTTGGTGGAATAAACATAACATAAAACAGTTAAACTGTCAAATTTAATCGATAAAATGCACAATTTTAACTATTTACAGCAAATATACTTACAAAATATTTACACTAAACATGGAATAGCTTAATTATAAGGAACAATTGTTGGCTCTCCAATTTGGAAATCTGGCAAGGATAAATCATCATTTTTAAAAGTGTTGGTTTTAAAAACATTTGATCCCTGAAATGGAATTGACGGATAGAAAGAAAAGGAAATTTGAAAACTATTAAACACCAAATAGTCATTATTTATTAAAACGCCCAAACTAAAAATAGAATATACTTTACCGTTAAAAGTTCTATCGGTTTCATTACCAAGTACACCTAAAGACGTAGTGAAAAATGGACTAAAATGGAAACCATGCCAATTTCCGGGAACATAAGTCTGTGTTTGAAAAGTGGTAAAGAATTTTCTGGTTCCATTAATCAAAGGATTGTCAAAACCTGTAATTCCTTTTTGTTCATTCACAGTAACTCTGTCTGTAATAATTGGCGCTCTGTGACTTCCTATGACTAATGTAGGCATTATAAATTGTCTTACTCTCCAACTGCCAATAGATAACAAATTGGTAAAATAATTGGCTTCAACTCTCAAGGTTGTTTCCTGTGAAATATGGTTGTCAAAAAAGCTTCCCATTTCGATATTAATCCCGACATATCCGATGGGTATATAATCACCAAAGGCAAATCGTCCGCCAAAATAAGTTCTTCTCTTGTTATTTTTATCCTGAAATCCTCCGGTTATAGAATATACCTTGCCGTATGGAACGTCTTCAATAGTTCCGAAATTGAACAAATATTTATCTTCAGAGAATTTCCTTGTATTGAAACCAATGGTTGCTAAATATAATTTTTCCGAAGCAATGAATTGTGAGGGATCATAAACCAAAGATGGTTTTTCTTTATAATTAACTGTTTTATAGCCAAAAGTCGTAACAAGATTCGTGCTTCTATAATCTTCAGTTCTTCCTCTAAAGATTTTGAAGGAATGACCTATCCAATATTGCTGGGTTTCTAATTTGAAATCCTGATTTGCAAAGACAGCATTATTATCTGGTAATGAATCTACATAAAACCTGTTTTCCAAATAAACACCGTATGCCAGCCTGGTTAATGGCGAAAAAAACTGTCTTTCTAACTTGACACTTCGGGTTACATTATCGTTTAAATCGTTGTCATAAGTTAAAGTCGTTTTTATATAAGTGTCCTTGATATTGTTAATCGTATAACGAGCGGTGTAGGCTCTTTTTCCGTCTTCAAATCTTCTGGAAAAATCATTTTCAATTTCGTGGCCTAGACCAAAAAAGTTTCTCTCAATTAGATCAAATCTTCCTTTTGAACCTGAGATAGCACCCGTTGGAACTAAAGTCCAGGAATCTAAAACCCGCACGGATACATCGACCGAATCTGTAGAATTTGGAATTTCAATTGGCTTTATAATAACACTTCTGATATAACGTTGCCTTCTAATCAAACGCTCGGATTCTTTAACAGCTATTGAATCTAATGGGTGATTTTTTCTGAAAAGAAGTAAATTTCGAATCGTCCAGTTTTTGGTCTTAAGATGCAGCGAGTTTCCAAATTTTTCAAACCCTTTATTGGGTTCATCTTTATAATTATCAACGGAATAACCAAAAGGATCTAATGTTTCAATCTTAATTTCCCTAACGATTTTCCCTTCGTTTCTGTCAAATGTTTTTTTGATAAGAAACTTTTTTCGGGTATTTTTTTGTGAGGTAGTTTCAACTCTTTTAGCTTTAAAAAGTAACTTATAAATGAATTTATTGAACTTACTTTTTTTGGATATTTTTTCTATGTTTTTATAGACTTTGACCGAGTCGTTACCACTGTTTTTTTCCTGCGCCTGACTAATCATGCACACAAAGAAAAAAAGTAAAAAGAAGTAGCGGTATTTGAATTTCATAACATCGATTCGAATTGAGCAAATATAATAGCTTTTGCTATTTTTAATTTACATAATTTTCGGTTTTATTTATGTTTGATAACTATTAAAAATCCCCAACTGCTTTTAACAATTGAGGATTTAATTATTTATAAAAATGGAACTGCTTACTGCTACTGCAAACTGAACACTAGCTTTTCTGTTCTTTATTGAAATATACTAAGTAGTAATACATTTGTTTTTCTTCATCCCAACCTTTTTCTACATATTTCTCCGCACTTTCCGGATTGATAAAATCAAGTTTGATTTGGATATTTGTGTCCAGATTAATTACATTTTTAATCGATTTTCGGGCATCAGAAACGGCACTATTGGCAATTGGAAATGAAGTAACATCTTCAATGCTGTATTTTTCGCCTTTGTCAACTTTATAGTTTTTGAATTCCGGAATCAAGTCTGGATTGTCTAAAACTTCATTAAGGAAATTGCTTTCTTCAAACTGGTCGTTTTTGGCAAAATAATTTACCGAACGATTCATGAACATTACTTCTTCTTTTTTGTCTTCGGCAGGGAAAACAACATCTTTGGCAAATCCCTGACAGAATTTCAGATATTTTTTGGTAATGAAATTTTCATCCTGAAAAGCATCAACCGAAAGGAAGTGCTCTAACCAGTAACGCGTATCGTATCGATTGCTGTCAACGCTCAAAATCTTATAACCTTCTTCTTTTTTGTAATTGAAAATCAGGCAGCCTTTATCCAGTTTATTCAGATTAATTCCCTGTTGCAAAATCATTTCAAGCGATTTTCCTTTTTCTTCAAACTGCATGAAATCAGACATGATTTCACTTTTGAAAACACCAATCGCATCAACAACATTATTATCGATGTTTAAGTTGGTCAAATACGCCACGTAAACTTCTCCGTTCTTAATATGCGGATGATTCGATTGCTCAAAAAGATGTTCAGTGATTTTCTTTGAAACGTCGTGAACAGCACTTGGATTCGTAAAAATCTCAGTTGCTAAGTTGAACATGTCGTTATATTCCAAATCAACTTCATGGGCAAACTGGAAATAGTTTTCCTCTTTTTCACGGAACGATTTAAAGAAAAATTCCTTTAATAAAGGAACTATTTCATCATTTAAATTGTATGGTTGCTCAGAAAGAAACACTGACTCATTTTTGTTCTTGTTGCCAACTCTATGGATGGATAATGACTCAATGTGAGTGTTGAATAGGTTTATCATTTTTAGAGGTTAGCTATCAGCATTTAGCATTTAGCATTTATTTTTATAGATTAATATTGCTGAAAGCTAATTGCTAACAGCTGGTTTCTTTTTAATTCCAATTCTCTTCAAATCCGTAATCTTCAAAACTGTCGTCACCTCCAAAAGCATCCAAATCATCTTCATCTAAATCATCTTCAAATTCAGAATAGAAATCTTCTCCTTCGGCTTCGAATTCTTTTTCCGGAGCAATAGCTGGCAATTCGCCGTGAGAAAATATTAACGCAGGATAGGTTTCTCCAACTTCAGCTTCTTCAACAGCAGCAAGTTCTACCAGGAATGTCCACATATTGATAAAATCATACACATAGATAATCTTTGTTTGATCTTGGCTAAGCAATTGATTCAGTGTGTAATCGCTCATTGTTTTTTGCTCGCCCGGAATATCGCCAGTGTCAAACATCGGAATTTCGTCTTCCTGGTTCCAAGTGTCGTCGCAAGTATAAAACGAAGCAACTTCTAATCCGTCAAAACCAAAAGCATTAACGATAGCGTTGTGTAAATCTTCTAAAGTATCTTCTTCCTGAATCGCAATATCTCTGAAAACATCTTCTTCTGCATCAAGAATTGCCCTGAATTTATAAATCATAATCGTAATTTTAATAAGCGAGCAAAGATAATTTATAAATTATGAATTACGAATTACGAATTACGAATTGTTGATAATATTTATAATTTAAATCCAATATGGATTCCGCCCCATTTAAATGCGCTGCCATAACTAAATTCCCGAGTGAGAATAGTTCGTGAATATTCTAAATAAAGTCCACGATATTGAAGGACAATTCCAAAATTATTCTGAAAAGTAAACCGTTCGATATCGCTATCACTTATTGTGTAAACGCTTTTATGGTTAAACAATCCGCCCTGAAGTGTCGCATCATAACCAATAACATTTACAAGAGGCTGTGTGTACAGATATAATTGAAATTTGTTTCTGTTTTTCACTGATGTAAATGGCGAATTGATAATTCCTATGGTACTATTAAATCCAACCGAAGCATTGGTGAACAAAGTTCCTAATCGGGCAGTAGCAGTTGTTTGTATCGTAAAAAAATCATGAAAACGGACTAATTGCTTTTCATAAGTAAGCTCATAGTTTAGTACAACATCATTCTTTATTTGGTTGTACCAACCTTTCGGAATTGTATTTCCGGTTGCTTCATGAATTGCAGTCTGCATATCGCCACCAAAAGCACCAGGACCAATAATTCCCAAATTTAAAGAGGAAACAATTCTTGTATTCTGAATGGTGTCTGTTGCAATGGAAAAACTTTTCATCATAATTGCTGCAGCAAATGGACGGTCGTTAAACTGGATTTGGTCACTCGCAATGTTATTCGCCGTGAAACCAATATGTTCTAAAGAAAGTCCGTATTTGAACTCGCTGTTTTTTGGAGAAATAAAAAGCTGATTGATTGGATTCTTTGCTAATCGTGGAGAAGTCAATTCAAAATTATAACCTTGTGTGTATTCCTTATCTGTTGAAGAAAAATAATCATTATCATAGTGAAACCTGAAATAATTGGCACTTTTTATATCTCTGAAAGACGCCATATTATCAATTTTTTGTCCCATAAAAATCATCGGAATAAAAGCGAACAGTAACAATAAAAAGTCTCTTGTTTTCATATCATCATCTACGAAATATAGTGCAATTGAGTTTAAAATGGAATTCCGCAGAAAAACATCGATTAAAAGCACCAAAATTGCAATAAATGTTAGGCTGTCGAGTTTTGGAGTAGTTTAACGGATAAGTTAGATTTAGAAATTGCGAACAACTAATTTAGCCTTAGTTAGTTAGAGAAATAACAAGAAAACTACCGAGTGGTATTTCTTAAAGATAAATATCCTGTCAGATAATTAATAATTCAAACTGAAAAAACCTGTTCTGCCCCGAACAGGTTTTTTTTTGCAGTTCATCCTCAAAAAACAACAATTCGGTTAACTTAAATTGTATAGTTTTAATGCTTGATACAACTTTGCTGCATCAAAACTAAAACACATGAAAACCTTTTACACTCTAACACTTTTACTAATTGCCTTTATAGGTAATGCACAACAAACCGTTTCAGGAACTATTGTCGATGAAAAAAATAAACCAGTTGTTGGTGCCAATGTTTTTATCGATGGTACTTATGACGGTGCTTCTACAGATGAAAAAGGAAATTTTAATTTTAAAACAACAGCAACAGGAAACCAAACTTTAGTAGTTAGCTTTTTGTCTTATGAAACTATTAAAGTTCCAATTGTCGTTGAGACTTTTCAAAATCAAACAGTAAAACTTAAAGAAAGTGTCAATACGCTTGATGCTGTAGTGATTACCGCAGGAACATTCAGTGCCGGAGAAAAAAGCAGGGTTTCAGTTTTGAAGCCTTTGGATATTGTAACGACTGCCGGTTCTGCCGGAAACATAATTGCCGCGCTGCAAACTTTACCAGGAACACAAAGCGTTGGAGAAGACGGCAGATTATATGTTCGTGGTGGCGAAGCTGATGAAACCCAAACTTTTGTTGACGGGATTCGTGTAGCACAACCTTATGGCGCAACGACAAATGAATTGCCAACACGCGGACGATTTTCGCCATTTTTGTTTAGTGGGATTTCATTTTCTACCGGCGGTTATTCCGCTGAATATGGAGAAGCATTGTCGAGTGTTTTATTATTGAATACACAGGATGAAGCCGATCAAAACAAAACGGATATTTCGTTTATGACGGTTGGTTTAGGGTTGAGCAATACGCAGAAATGGAAAAAAAGTTCGCTTAGTGTCAACACTGCTTATATCGATTTAGCGCCTTATGAAGCTGCAATTCCACAGAATGTAGATTGGAACAAACCTTTTCAATCGTTATCAGGTGAAACTGTTTATCGTTATAATTTTGCCAACGGAATTTTTAAAGCCTATGCTGCTTTTGACGCTTCTAGATTTGATTTGAATCAGGAAGATATTAATCAGCCAGAGAAAGTGCGAGTGAATTTGAGAAACAACAACTTTTATTTAAACAGTTCATATAAAGGAAATTTTGGTGGCAACTGGCAGATTTTTACTGGTTTGAGTTACGGTTACGGTCAGAATAAAATTGGCATTGATGCTAATGATGTAAACAGCACTGAACATGCATCGCATCTGAAATTAAAATTCACCAAAAAGCTTTCCGAGAAAGTAAAATTGAATTTTGGTTCGGATTATTTCATTACCAAGTTTGATGAAAATTACAATTCGACTTTCAAAAGCGGTTATGATTCTAACATTGCTGCCGTTTATACCGAAGCCGATATTTTCTTCTCTAAAAAGTTTGCCGCAAAAATTGGCGTAAGAGCATCTACAAATGATTATATAGAGGAGAACAGCATTTCGCCAAGAGCATCTTTGGCATATAAAGTCTCAAAAAATAGTCAGTTTGCGTTTGCTTATGGTGACTTTGAACAAGCACCACGACAAGAGTATCTGAAATATTCAAGCGATTTCAAAACAGAAAAAGCAGCGCATTATATTTTGAATTATCAATATGTAAAAGCAAACCGAACGCTTCGCACCGAAGTATATTTCAAGCAATACAGTGATTTGGTAAAGTATGATACAGATAGCTCACAACCTAATGCCGTTTTATCTAATTTTTCTAACGACGGAGAAGGTTATGCAAAAGGATTGGATATTTTTTGGAGAGATGGCAACAGCATTAAATATTTAGAATATTGGGTTTCCTATTCCTATATCGATACCAAAAGAAATTATAAAAATTACACAGCAGAAGTAACGCCAAGTTTTGTGGCAACGCACAGTTTGTCATTAGTAACAAAATATTGGATTTCGGATTGGAAATCGCAGGTTGGCTTTACACAACAATTCAGTTCAGGAAGACCATATAATAATCCGAATGAAACAGCTTTTATGAACGGTAAAACAAAATCGTATAGCAGTTTGAGTTTCAATTGGGCTTATTTATTATCGCAACAAAAGATATTGTATTTTTCGGTTTCTAATATATTAGGAACACAGAATATCTTTGGTTACAACTATGCAGACACTGTAAATGGAAGTGGCATTTATGACAGAAAAGCGGTAACGCCAACAGCAGATAGATTCTTCTTCGTAGGTTTCTTTTGGACAATAAGTGACAACAAGAAAGATAATCAATTAAAAAACCTGTAGAGACGTTGCACTGCAACGTCTCAATTGTACAGACAATGCAATAGTTCAGACCTTGCAGTGCAACGTCTCTACGGTTCATCCATCAAAAACAACAGTTCAGTAACTATAAATTTTTCATAACCTAAAACCAATATATTTTTACATCAGAATTAAAAAAAGGGTTTCAGTCATCAAACACCCAACATCAAACATCTAACAATTTAAAAACAACAAAAACATGAAAACATTTATCACATCAATCGCATTTTTTATCTGCTCGCTTTTATCTGCACAAACTCAATATGAACAAGGAATGGGTAAAGCTATGCAGCTTTGGGGAGCAGGAAATAATACAGAAGCTATTGCCACTTTCGAACGCATCGCTTCGGTAGAAAAAACAAACTGGCTGCCAAACTATTACATCGCTTTTATCAACACCATTGATGTTTTTAGTGCCAAAGACAAAACAAAAATTCCGGCACTTTTAACCAAAGCACAAGACGCTATCGACAATGCAACCACTATTAGTCCAAATAACCCTGAAATTATGGTCGTTCAGGCGATGCTTTACACAGCAATACTGGTTCAGGATCCAATGACAAACGGACAGAAATATGGTGCTTTGGCAATCGAACAATACAATAAAGCATTAGCTATCGACCCAAAAAACCCAAGAGCAGTATTCTCAAAAGCTGAGTTTGAAATTGGTGGCGCTAAATATTGGAAAACTGATACCAAACCGATGTGTGAAGCAATCGCGAAATCAATTGAACTTTTTGCTAACTTTAAACCAGAAACTCAGTTTCATCCAAATTGGGGATTAGAAAGAGCACAAAAAGCTTTAATCAGCTGTAAATAAACAACATTAACTAACTAACTAACTAACTAACTAACTAACTAACTAACTAACTTTTAATAATAGAATCATGGAAAATCAAGGAAAAGACACTAACAAAATTGCAGGAACTATCTTCATAGGATGCATGTTTATCGGAATTGCAGTTGGAATGCTAATGGATAAAACAGGCGTTGGAACTTTAATCGGAATGGGCGTTGGATTTTTAGCATCTGCCATGTACAAGTCAGAAAAGAACAAATAATACACTATGAAATTCACCATAAAAGAATTATTAAGATCATTGGCAATAGGAGTAATTATTTTTCTAATAATTATTTTGGTAAACTTCATTTATGGTGCAAAAATAGAATTCAACAAGCAACTTGGCGTACAGTTTTTATATACGATGATGTATTCCTTTTTTCTGGGTTATGCTAATCAAATGGTTTTTGTTTATTGTGATAAGAAATTTTCAAGAGAAAGATTTTCATTGAAAAGAATAATAGTCGGGTTTGTTTCTTCTTTTTTCGTTACGCTCTTTGTTATTTTTTTACTGCGAATTTTTGAAGATGTAGTCATTGATGGAAATAGTTTCGCAAAATACATGAGCAATGAAAAGATAACCAATTATGTTTTCGCTATTGTAATGACTTTTATTGTACTATTATGTTTTTACGCCTTTTATATTTATAAAGCGTATAGCGATAGCAAAGTCAAAGAACAAAAGATTATCGCAGGAACAGCTTCGGCACAATTTGAAAGCCTGAAAAACCAAATCGATCCGCATTTTCTGTTCAATAGTTTGAATGTGTTGAGTTCATTGATTGAAGAAAATCCCGATAACGCACAAAAATTCACAACATCGCTATCTAAAATATACCGCTATGTTTTAGAGCAGAAAGACAAAGAATTGGTACCAGTTTCTGAAGAATTGGCTTTCGCCAAAACGTATATGAACTTATTGAAAATGCGTTTCGAAAACAGTATTACGTATGAAATCCCAACTGATTTTAATAACGATGATGCCAGAGTAGTACCGCTTTCGTTGCAACTTTTATTAGAAAATACAATTAAGCACAATGTAGTAAGCGAACAAAAACCGCTGCACATCAAGATTTATATCGAGAACAATTATCTCATCGTTGAGAACAATCTTCAAAAGAAAGAAGTGCTGCAGGATAGAAGAGGCGTTGGACTGCAAAATATCGTTAACCGTTATGGCTTGATTTCAGAACGCAAAATGCACATTGAAGAAAGCCCGTCACTTTTTAGAGTAAAAATCCCAATATTGACAAAACAGATTGCTTTTATGGAAACACAAAATATATACAACGAAAACATGGCTTTTATGAGAGCCAAAGACAGAGTAGAAAAGCTCAAAGGATTTTATGGTAATTTGATTTCGTATTGCTGTGTCGTTCCGGTGCTGGTATTTATCAATCTGAAAACCGGTGGATTCCAATGGTTTTGGTTCCCAATGTTTGGTTGGGGAATGGGCGTAACGTTCCATGCTATCGAAACTTTCGGTTACGGAAAATCATGGGAAGAAAAGAAAATCCAGGAGATTCTAAACAAAGACAAACAAAATAAATGGAACTAATTATGGAATCAAATAGCAATGAATTCGAAAAATACCAGCGCGCTTATAAACAAGTGCAGGATGTTAAAGGTTTTTACGGACATTTACTTTCTTATGTATTAACTATGATGTTTTTTGTATTCATCAACTTGAAGTATACACCCAAAGATTTATGGTTTTATTGGCCAATGCTGGGTTGGGGAATCGGATTGTTATTCCACGGCTTGAAAGTGTTCAGATACACACCATTCATGAGCAAAGATTGGGAAGAAAGAAAAATAAAAGAATTTATGGACAAGGAAAAACAAAATAAATATGAATGATTTTAATCTTACTCCGGAAGAAATAAAATACCAGCAGGCATTAAAGCGTGTTAAAAGAATCAAAGGATTTTACTCGCATCTGATGGTGTATATCGTAATCAACGCGATGTTGATTATTGTGAATTATAAGAATACAGATGTCAACTATAATTTTTGGAGATTCCAAACGTTTAATACTGCTTTCTTTTGGGGAATTGGTTTGCTCGCACACGGACTTTCAGTATTCCTGCCTTCCTTTATGATGGGAAAAGACTGGGAAGAAAAAAAGATCAAAGAACTGATGGAAAAGGAAAAACAAAATAAATGGGAGTAACTCAGTATTCAGTCGGCAGTTTTTCAAATAACCAAATAACCGCATAACCAAATGAACATTATTATAATTGAGGACGAAAAACCGGCAGCGCGATTACTCCAGCGCAAAGTCGAGAAATTGGGCTTGCAGGTAAATCAAATGCTGCATTCTGTGGAAGAATCCATTCATTGGTTTAATACAAATACACATCCCGATTTGATTTTTCTGGATATACAATTATCCGATGGTTTGTCGTTTGAAATCTTTGAAACCATTGATATCAAAAGCGCTGTGATTTTCACAACGGCGTATGATGAATATGCCTTGCGTGCCTTCAAGCTGAACAGCATTGATTATTTGCTAAAACCAATCGACGAAGACGAGTTATCAATAGCAATTTCAAAATTCAATAGTCAATTTCAAAAAAATAGGGTTTCTATGTTAGATTTTGAAATGATAAAGAAAATGCTGGTAAACCCAATAGACAGAAACTACAAAAAACGTTTCACCATCAAAATGGGGCAACAGATCAAGATGATAAACATTGATGAAGTGGAATGCTTTTACAGCGAAAACAAAGGAACATATTTGCACACTTTTGATAACCGTGATTATCTTTTAGACAACACTTTGGAACAACTCGAAACCGAACTCGACCCAAAGGATTTTTACCGCGTTTCCCGTAAATTCATCGTGCCAATGAAGGGCATAAAGGAAATCCAGATTCATAGCAACTCGAGATTAAAAGTAATTCTCCCAACCTACAAAGACGATGAGGTTATTGTGGCACGCGAAAGGGTTAATGATTTTAAGGAGTGGCTTGGTTGAAAAAGTGTTCAGTAAGCAGTAGCAGTTGGCAGTTAGTCATTGCGAGGAACGGAAGCAATCTCATGTAAATGTCACGGATTATAAATCCGATAGCGCGGATTTGTAATCCGTGCTCATCTTTCCAAACAAATATAACAAACATTTACCAGCAACGAACAGCCGTTAAAGTAATGGTAAATTTTTGTTAAGTAGTTTCCAACCTTGGCGTTAACTTAGTAAATTCGTCATGCTCAACTTTTTCCATGAAACAACTTTTACTTATATCTTTTTTTCTTGCTTTTGTTCAAACTTCAATTGCGCAGGAGCTTAAGGTATATGACAAGTTTGTTGATTTCGAAAAAGCCATAATCAAGAGTGATGATAAGATATATGTAGTTAATTTTTGGGCAACCTGGTGCGCACCCTGCGTAAAAGAGTTGCCGTATTTTGAAAAACTGCATCAGGAAAATAAAAACGTAACGGTTATTCTCGTTAGCCTTGACAGTAAAAAGGACATAGAAAAGAAACTTATTCCGTTTATCAAAAGAAAAAAAATATCCGCCCAGGTCGTTTCCCTCAACGATAAAGATTATAATACTTGGCTTCCCCAAATAGACCAAAACTGGTCAGGTTCTATTCCGGCAACATACATTTTCAGCGGAAATCAAAAGCTGTTTGCCGAACGTGAATTTGATAATTTCAACCAACTAAATGACTATGTCAACACATTTATTAATCAAAAAAAGTAATTTATTATGAGAGTTGTTCCACTAGTTTTTGCCCTTGTTTCTTCCTTTTTGATAGGAGAAAGTATTGTGTCTAACGGTTATCAGCCCGGAGACAAAGCCACTGATTTCAAACTAAAATCTGTTGACGGAAAAATGTATAGCATGTCTGATTATAAAGATGCCAAAGGTTTTATTGTAGTGTTTACGTGCAATACGTGTCCGTTTGCGATGAAATATGACGACCGCGTGAATGCTCTCGCCAAGAAATACAAACCCAAAGGCTATGTGCTGTTAGCCATAAATCCAAATGATCCGGATGTGCAGCCCAAAGACAATTATAGTTTGATGCAGGCAAAAGCCAAAGAAGAAGGATTTGTTTTTCCGTATCTGGTAGATGAAGGACAAAAGATTTATCCGCAATATGGCGCAACGAAAACACCGCATGTGTTTTTACTCGACAAAAACCTAGTGGTAAGATACATTGGCGCTATTGATGACAATTGTGATGATGCTTCAGCTGTCAAAGAAAAATATCTGGAGAATGCCATCTCGGCATTGGATAATGGTAAAGATCCTTCACCATCAACGACGAAAGCTATTGGCTGTTCGATAAAAACAAGCAAAAAAGTATAACAAAATAAGTCCTGATTTAATCGGGACTTTTTTTATTCTATTCGGCAGAAATCTCAATCGCGCCTAAAGTCCATTTCGGATTTATCTTGACGGCATCTTCAGGATTTATGAAAAAGATACTGGCTATTTTTTTAATCTTTTCGTTGGCCGTATTGGTATAAATATATTTTGACAATTCATCATAAGGTTGGTTTTTACTATCGGGCTTATCAGTTATAACTCCAATTTTAGCAAAATCCTCTGGTGAGTTTATTTTCTCTTTTAAAGGAGAATTTTGAATATTATCTTTATAAAAGGTTTCCAAAATATACTTTTTGGTTGTAATCACAATAACCCCATATTCAGTTCCATATTGCTTAGTAATTAGCGTGTCTTTAAATACTGTGAGAGTTGAAATGTCATCTGGATTTATAGCTTCCATTTCTTTAGTCAAATCCTTCATAAGCCCTAATTTTTTAGAATCAAGTACAATTAATGCGTTATCTTTTGCTTGTGAAAACATAAGAGAAACATAAAAAAACGAAAACAAGAACAGAATTTTTTTCATAATGGAAAATATAAATTGTTTATTTTGAAAATCTATGCAGCGTATACGTCATCGCCGTCAATAAAAAGAAAGCCGTAATCTGATGAATCAATCCTAACCAAAGCGGAACGCTGTATAACAATGTGAAAACGCCTAATGTAAATTGTAAAAACACAATTATCACCAAAGCATTCAATCCGTTTTGCTGTTGAGTTGTAAGTGTGAATTTTTTGCTTTTGAAGTATAAGAATAAAATCAGTCCAACAACAACATACGCCATAGTTCTATGTACAAACTGAACGCCGCTTTTTCCTTCTGTTAATCGGGCTAACCAGGAATCTTTTTCTAAAGCAATACTATCGTGAAAGAACTGACCATCACTCATCAATGGCCAATGATTGTGAATTAGTCCGGCATTCAGACCTGCTACAAATCCGCCATAAATTATCTGGATTAAAAGAAATATCAGTGTGATTCGAGCCAGTTTTTTCAACTCGACAACAACTAATTTTCTATCTGGATAAATCAAATCCAAAGCTACCCAAAGCGTGTAAGCAAACGTGATAAAAGCAAAAGTTAAGTGCAAAGACAATCTGAAATGACTCACATCAGGATCGTTAACCAAACCACTTTTTACCATATACCATCCAAAGAAACCCTGCAAAGCGCCCATTCCCAAAAGGATATAGCATTTTTTCAATGTTGCTTTATCAATTCGTTTCTTAATAAGGAAATAGAAAAAAGGAACTAAGAAAACCAATCCAATGATTCGACCGATAAAACGGTGAAACCATTCCCAGAAATAAATAAACTTATAATCCGAAAGCTGAAAATCGTTATGAATGTTGATTTTTTGATATTCCGGAAACTGCTTGTAAGCATCAAAAGCCTGTTGCCATTTTGTATCCGTCAATGGCGGCAACGTATCAGTTACCAAATGCCAATCGGTCATTGATAAACCCGAGTTTGTCAGTCGCGTGATTCCACCAACAACAACCATAACAAATACTAAAACACAACCTGAAAGCAACCAGTAGATAATGGCTTTGTCTTTTTTCATAAGTAACAAAGTTTCAAAGTAGCAGAGTTACAAAGTTTCTTTTACTTTGCTGATGAAAGAACTTAACATTCTTTCTAATTCTCTGCTATCTTCATATAGTTTATTAAAATTTTCTTCTTTAATATATTCTAAATTATAGGCAATTTCAATTTGTGTTTGAAATTCAAAAAGCGAACCTAATGATATTTTTAAAAATCGATGATAATCTTTATTAGTTCCTCTTCCAAAACCTTCAGAAATATTACTCGGTATGGAAATGCAACATCTTCTAATTTGAGAAGTTAATCCAAACTGCTCTTCTTTTGGAAAATTTCTTGAAAGCAAATAACAATTGGTAACCAATGTCATTGCTTTTTGCCAAATCAATAAGTCTCTAAATGTTTTCATCTTTGCTAAAGTTTCAAAGTTCCATAGTCTCAAAGTTGCAAAGTTTTATTTTGAATATCATACACTTTTAATATCCTTTTTTTACTTTGGTACTTTGCTACTTTGTAACTCTTTTCAATCCTAATTTCTCCGCTCTTGCCAAAACAAAATTATACGCTGCCTGATATTCATTCGGAATTTCACCTTCAAGAATGGCTTCTTTCACGGCTTCTTTTAAAACACCGATTTCACGTGAAGGTTTCAGATTAAAGATTTCCATAATTTCTTCACCCGAAATTGGCGGCTGGAAATTACGGACTTGGTCGCGTTCTTCAACTTCAATTATCTTTTTGCGTACGATGTCAAAATTGTTGTGATACTTCTTAAACTTCGTCGGATTCTTGGTCGTAATATCTGCTTCGCATAATGTCATCAGATTATCAACATCTTCACCGGCATCAAAAACTAAACGACGAACAGCCGAATCGGTTACGATATCTTCTGATAGTACGATTGGGCGAGAACTCAGCATTACCATTTTGGCAACAAACTTCATTTTTTGGTTCAACGGCATGTGCAATCTTTCAAAGATTTTCTTCACCATTTTTCCACCAAGGAATTCGTGTCCGTGGAATGTCCAGCCTTGTTTTTTATTGAATTTTTTGGTTGGTGCTTTTCCAATATCATGCAGTAAAGCTGCCCAACGCAACCAAACATCATCGGTATTCGGACAAATATTATCAACGACTTCAAGTGTATGATAAAAATTGTTTTTATGCGTATGACCTTCGATTTCTTCTACGTTATTCAACGCTGTCAATTCGGGAAGGATTATATCTAAAAGCCCGGTTTTGTACAAATGTAAAAAGCCAATCGATGGTTTTGGCGTAGACAAAATCTTGTTCAGTTCGTCCACAATACGCTCGCCTGAAATGATTTTGATTCTTTCTTTATTTCGTTCAATGGCTTCCAATGATTTTGCTTCGATGACAAAGTCCAATTGCGTTGAAAAACGAATCGCACGCATCATGCGCAACGGATCATCAGAATAAGTGATGTCAGGGTTTAAAGGCGTTTTAATAACCTTGTTTTCCAAATCGGTCAAGCCATCAAAAGGGTCAATTAAGTCGCCATAATTGTTTTGATTCAAAGAAAAAGCCAAAGCATTAATCGTAAAATCACGTCGGTTTTGGTCGTCTTCAAGAGTTCCATTTTCCACAATAGGATTGCGGCTGTCTTCGGAATAGCTTTCTTTTCGGGCACCAACAAATTCAATGTCGATTTCTTTGTAACGAAGCATCGCTGTTCCATAATTCTTGAAAACCTGAACCTTCGGTTTGTTTGGCAATAATTCAGAAACTTTTAAAGCCAAATCAATTCCGGAACCAATGGCCACAATATCAATATCTTTTTTGAAGTCACGCTGCAACAAATAATCACGTACAAAGCCGCCAATCACATAACTCTCTAATCCCAGTTGTTCACTGGCTTGAGCGATGATTTTAAAAATTGGATTATCTAGAGCTTTGATGTAATTCATACTTATTTGAAAATTTGAAAATTAGACAATTTGAAAATTAATTAGAGCATTTTCAAATCTTCAAATTTTCAAATTAGTTTTATTTGCGAATAACTTTGACCTGATTATCTAACGAAAGCTTGATAATCGTTGATGGTTTGTCGCAAATTTTTTCGTGGTGCAAATTTACTACATAGTCGACACCTTTTATAATTTCGGGAGCAATTTCTTTGAAAGATTTGGGCGTAAACATTCCGGAGATATTTGCTGAAGTCGAAACCAATGGTTTTCTCATGCGTTCCATCAGTTTGAAACAGAAAGGTTCTTTTACTATTCGGACGCCAAGTGTTTTGTCATCGGCAATAATATTCGCCGCAACATTCCGTGGATTATCCAGAATCAAAGTCGTTGGTTTCTCAGATAAATCCAGAATTTGCCAGGCAGTTTCAGGAATATCTTTAAAGACATTGTACATCATTTTCTCGCCATTCATCAGCACTATCATACTTTTGCTTTCTTCGCGTTGTTTTAAAGCGTAGATTTTTTTTACTGCTTCGGCATTGGTCGCATCGCAGCCAATTCCCCAAACCGTATCGGTCGGATAGAGGATTATGCCGCCATTTTGAATGACTTCGAATGCTTTGTGAACTTCAGTATTTATATCCATTTTTAATTTTTATTCTAATAATTTATCCAACCAGTTTAAAATATAGTCAAGCTTTTTTTTCGGATACAAATCAAGGCTTTGGATATTCAAAAACAGGCTTTTGTGATATTTTTTTTGAAGAGATAATTTGAATTTAATCCATGACAATGGCTTGTCTGTCGAACCAAAATGAATTAATTTATAACTTTTCTTTTGCTCAAATGATTTATTCAGAACTTCTAAATGTGCCGAATGCGACTGGAACATAAAATAGGTTGGAACTCTGAATCTGTGTTTGATATTATTGATTACAACTTCTGGATTGGTATCGAAATAGTCATTTAAAATCGATTTTCTTATCGGAGATGGTGTGTGATTTAATCTGAAATATTTTTCTAAACCAAGTATCCTGGCTGAATTTTCCTGACCTTTTTTATAGCCTAATCTTGAAACACGATTCTTTTTCAGTCCAGTAGATATTAGAAATTCTTTAAACTTTGTTGATTCAAAACGGGACCATTGTCCTCGAATTATCGGAAATCCTTCATCGGTAAAAAAATCTGTTGCTTTTGTTTCACGAACCAAAAACATATCATCATTAAAATAGATAAAATGTTCCGCGAGGTTCGGAATTCGGGTAATCATCGTTTCAATTGAATAACTGTTGAAAAGTGGCAAATAATTTTCATAACCCTTGAATATTTCCTTATGGTCTACAATCTTAATATTCTTAAATTCTGGATTTTCAGCATTATTTTTTATAAAGTCCGGAGTTTGATTGTCGGTAACGATATAAATATTTTTTACGTAAGGAGCGAATTTTTTGATTGATTTTATACAATATTCAATTTCATTAACTTCATTAAATCGGGTTAGAAATCCTTTCTGATTAAGGGAAGATTTATTTTCTACGTACTGATTTAATTTGTTGATATGATTTTCATCATTTCCATCAACCCATGCAATAACAGCATCGATTTCAAAATTATTTCCAGAATGATGTTTCATCAATTTTTTATTAGTCTGTAAAATTAGGTTTTTTTTCGGAGCCCAAAAACGATACGGTTACTTTTGGTTAAAATCCAATTAATTCTTTATGTTTGTATAGTATGAAGTTGTCAATAATTATCTCTACTTACAATTCAGAGGAATGGTTACACAAGGTGTTGCTTGGCTATACTATTCAAACTGCAACTGATTTTGAGATTATTGTGGCAGATGATGGTTCGACCAGTAAAACACAAGCTGTTGTTGAGTCATTTGCAGCTAAATTCAAGCATCCGATACTTCACGTTTGGCACGAAGATAATGGCTTCCGGAAATGCCGGATTTTAAATTCAGCCATTCTAAAATCCAATTCCGATTATTTATTGTTTACTGATGGCGATTGTATTCCAAGAAAGGATTTTGTTGCAAACCATCTTAAGCAAAGAGAAAAAGGATATTTTCTTTCCGGTGGCTATTTCAAGCTTCCAATGAATATTTCAAAAGCGATTACCGACGACGATATTCTTACCCAAAAATGTTTCGATGCTTCGTGGTTAAAAAAGCAAGGATTGAAACTCAATTTTAAAATAACCAAACTTATTCACAACCACTATTTCGCTGCATTTATGAATTGGGTAACACCAACTAAACGTTCGTGGAACGGGCATAATTCTTCCGGATATAAATCTGATATTTTGGCAATAAATGGTTTTAATGAATTGTTGGAGTATGGCGGCGAAGACCGGGAAATGGGCGAGCGTCTGTTTAATTTAGGATTGTTTTCAAAGCAGATTCGCTATACCGCTATTTGTGTGCATTTGGATCATTCCAGAAGTTATGTCAATCCGGAAAAAGTAGCTTATAATATGGAAGTACGGAAATTCAACAGCAAGAATAAAATCACCCGAATAGAAATGGGACTAGATAAACACTAAAAATAATATGTAATTTTGCAATGATTAATTGAAAATCTATGACACTATCAGTTATTTTCAGCACTTATAATTCAGAAGAATGGCTTGAGAAAACCATCATAGGTTTCAGCGTGCAAACGTTTCGTGATTTTGAAATTATCATTGCTGATGATGGTTCGCGTGAAGCTACAAGAGAATTGATAGACAGATTAAGAAAAGAAATTTCCATTCCGATAATTCACGTTTGGCAGGAAGACAATGGTTTTCAGAAATCACAAATACTGAACAAAGCGATTATTGCTTCGACTTCGGATTATTTGATTTTTACCGATGGCGATTGCATTCCGAGAGAAGATTTTGTTGAAGTGCATTACAATAACAGGGAAGAAGGTTATTTCCTTTCGGGCGGTTATTTCAAACTGCCGATGGATATTTCAAAAGCGATTACCAAAGAAGATATTATTGCCCAAAATTGTTTTGATTTGAAATGGCTAAAATCACAGGGTTTGAAAGCCAGCGGAAAGAATATAAAGTTCATTGCCTCGGGAATTTCAGCCAAAATTCTAAATTTTATAACGCCAACAACTGCTTCCTGGAATGGTCACAATGCATCGGGCTGGAAAAAAGATTTGGTTGAAATAAACGGCTTCAATCAGGAAATGCAATATGGCGGACAAGACCGCGAATTGGGCGAAAGATTATTCAATAAAGGTTTGAAATCAAAGCAAATCAGATATTCCGCTATTTGTGTGCATTTAGACCACAAACGTGGCTATGTAAACAAAGAAACCTGGAAGAAAAACTACGACATAAGAGCGAATACCAGAACCAATAAAGTGGTTAAAACGACAATTGGAATTGATTCTAATTTAGCTTCAAATTAAAATATTCCGTTAAATCATTCCACTGATCAACGTTGAAGTTTTTCACTACGTTGATTTTCTTCAATGATATTTTCTGCGTTCCCGGAATTGGGATAAAAACCTTTGATGGATTTTCAGATAATCTAACGGTTGTGTTATTCAGCAAAGCCATAGCTTTGAACCATAAATCATCATTTTTAGGAGCCAATTTTAAAGCCAGTTCATAATCCGTGATCTGACTGTTTAATGCTCCAGGCGGATATAAGATTCCACCTTCGCCAATCGCTAAATTCTTAACAGGATTATTTTCTTTGGTATATTTCCAGAATTTATAATCGAGTGTTTTATTATTTTCATCAACCGCAATTTGTCTTGCTTTGTTGCAGATGATGTCTTTTGGATACTTTACGTGAGTTGCATATAATTTCTCCAGCCATTGATTTTCATAAATCAAATCATCATCGCAGGTTACAATCACTTTATCAGGAAACAATTCCAAAGACGGAAGTAGTTTTTTGTGTGAACTTGTATGTTTAGTGAATTTTATTTCCAATAAATCACCAGTAAGCATTTCAAGCGTTTTTGGAATTTTATTTTTGTCGGCTTCGGTAATCCAAAGCACAATTTTCTCCGGTTTTACGCTCTGATTCATCACACTTCGCAACGTAATATGCACTTTGTTCAAACGCGATTCGATTGTTGTTAGCGAAACTATTACAGGAACTGAATTTGATTTGTCGTTTAATTTACTAACCGGAATAGACAATAACTTTAACGTGTTGAAAAACGATTGAGGATATTCTTTAAGTTTCATATGCTATAAGTTAGTAAGTATAAACAAATATAGATAATTAAACGGCTACGTCATATTCTCTTAAAGCATTGTTGAGCGATGTTTTCAAATCGGTTGATGGTTTTCGGGTTCCGATAATCAACGCGCATGGCACCTGAAAATCGCCAGCTGCAAACTTTTTGGTATAACTTCCAGGAATAACGACCGAACGCGCCGGAACAACTCCTTTGTATTCTTTTGGTTCATCACCAGTAACATCTATAATTTTGGTTGAAGCTGTCAGGCAAACATTAGCACCAAGTACGGCTTCTTTTTCAACGCGAACACCTTCAACAACGATACAACGTGAACCGATAAAAGCGCCATCTTCAATAATAACCGGAGCGGCTTGCAAAGGTTCTAAAACGCCGCCAATTCCGACGCCGCCCGAAAGATGTACGTCTTTACCAATTTGTGCACAACTTCCAACGGTTGCCCAAGTGTCAACCATCGTTCCTTCATCAACATAAGCGCCGATATTCACATAACTTGGCATCAAAATGACACCTTTAGAAATATAAGCGCCATATCTTGCTGTTGCTGGCGGAACTACGCGGATTCCTTTTTCGGCATAACCTGTTTTTAGTAACATTTTGTCGTGGTATTCAAAAATTCCGGCTTCCCAGGTTTCCATTTTCTGAATTGGAAAATACATGACTACGGCTTTTTTAACCCATTCGTTTACCTGCCAACCGTTAGTTGTTGGTTCAGCAACGCGTAAAGTTCCGGAATCCAGTAATGCTATAACTTCACGGATGGTTTTTAATGTAGTTTCGTCTTTTAATAATTCCCGGTTATCCCAGGCTTTTTCAATAATGGATTGTAGTTGCGTCATGTTTTTTGAATTTAACTTCGTTCAGTTCGACCTCTTGGTCTCGGGTGCACAAAGATACCTTTTTTAGACGATTGTTAAAATTGAATTTTATTTAACTTTAACTTATGAATTGATTTGATAATTTTGGTCATCTTTATTCCTAACCCGATGAAAAAATATATTTTACTGTTTCTGATAACAATCTCATTTGTAAGTTGTCAAAAGCAAACCGCTACCGAAAAAAAAGTTGATACTGATGTTGTTTCTCCTAAGAGCTCATTAGATTATGTTGGTATTTACAAAGGAATTCTTCCCTGCCCAGATTGTCAGGGTATAGAAACCGAAATTGCAATCAACGAAAACACCACCTTTTCTATAAAAACGAAATACCTGAAGAAAGGCAATAAGGTATTTGTGCAGAAAGGACATTTTACATGGAATAAAAAAGGAGATGTTATTATTCTGACAGATATAAACTATGGTCATAATAAATACTTGGTTGGGAAAAATAAGTTGACACAACTTGATAGTTCAGGCAAAATATATGCAGATAATTTAGATGATGAATACATTTTGTCAAAACAGCCTTCAGATAATTCAACTATCGAAACAGCTGAAGAAAATAATAAAGAAACTGTTGATTTGAATAGCAGGATCGCTACGACAACTGTAATCGAAAAGGTTAATCCGGCAGTTGGGAAATATCCTTTGGCGGGAACCAAGTGGAAGTTAGTTTCATTGAGCAAAAAGAAAGTTGATCAAAAAGGCAAAAACGTTTATTATATGAAGCTTAATTCAAAAGACGGAAGATTTGTAGCGCTTTCCGGCTGCAATAATATTCTTGGTCATTATGTGATGCCATCTTCTACGACTTTGACTTTTTCAGGTATAGTTTCCAATAAACTTGATTGCGCTGATATGGAATTGGAAAGCTACTTTTTTACAGCATTGGCTGAAACACATAGTTATAAATTAGACAAAGAAACTCTCACTTTATTTGGAGCCGATAAAAAGCAGTTGGCAAATTTTTTAGTATTTAAATAGATATGATCTGCAGATAAGTAGAGGGATATTGTGTAATTAATCTTAAAAATTATATAATTTTATTAGGAAGTAACTGCATAATTTTGCAATTCAAACTATAAACACCTAATCTTATGAAAACCATTTATTTTACCATTGCAGTTTTATTTTTTTGTTTCACAAGTTGTAAAAATCACGATGCGAATGAAAATTCAGATGTCGCTATTGATTCAACTGCGATTCAGAAAGACACAATCACAGAAACCGATACATTAGGTTACCAATCAGATACAATTTCTACAACAACTGATTCATCAGGCGCAAAATCGAATGTCAAACTGCCTAACAAAATGTCCACAGGAACTGAAGTCGTAAAAGGTCCAGGAATGAAAGGTGATTTTCCTTTGGCAGAAACTAAATGGAGACTTGTTGAATTAAACGGCAAAGCTGTAGAAGAAACTACCAGACGCGATTACTTTATAAATTTTGATTCAAAAAGTGGCACATTCAAAGCTTTTGTAGGTTGTAACAGCATTAGTGGAAATTATTTTATGAAAGCGTCTAATAAAATAGGCTTCACTAATATAATTTCTACAAGAATGGCTTGTAAAAACATGGATGTGGAAAGAAGTTTTTTCAATAACTTACAGAAAACAGATAATTACATGATTGAAGACAAAATGCTTCACTTTCATGTCGGGAAAAAAGCAGTAGCTAAGTTCGAAGCTATCAGATAAATTATTATTTACTTTGAAAAACCTTGTGTGTCACAAGGTTTTTTTTTGGCATCTTTAAATTATCTTTGCCTAAATAATCATTATTAAAAATGCCAAGGATTCTCTCAATAGATTACGGGATAAAACGTACGGGAATTGCTGTTACCGATGAGCTGCAAATCATTGCTTCCGGATTGACAACGATTCCATCTGAAACTGCCATTGCTTTTTTAACCACTTATTTTTCAAAAGAAGATGTTTTCAAAGTACTTATTGGTGAACCAAAGCAGATGAACGGCAAACCATCCGAAAGCACTCCAATTATCGAAAAATTTGTTACTGCTTTTAAAACTGCTTTTCCCGAAATGCAAATAGTAAGGGTTGATGAGCGATTTACTTCTAAGATGGCTTTTCAAACAATGATCGACAGTGGATTGAAAAAGAAACAACGTCAAAATAAAGGATTGGTTGACGAAATTGCTGCGACTATTTTGCTTCAGGATTATTTGACACGAAAAATGATTTAATGGAACAACCGGATGTAATATTAATTGGAGCCGGAATAATGAGTGCAACGTTAGGTGTTTTTCTCAAAGAACTTCAGCCAGATATTACCATTGATATTTTCGAAAGATTAGACAAGCCAGCTCAGGAAAGTTCTGAAGCATGGAATAACGCAGGAACAGGACACTCAGCTTTTTGCGAATTGAATTATACTCCGGAAAGTGAAAACGGAAAAGTCGATTGTAAAAAAGCAATTCATATTGCGGAACAATTTAAACTATCACGCCAGTTTTGGAGCTATTTGGTTGCCAATGGAAAACTTCCAAATCCCGAAAATTTTATTCACAACGTACCGCATTTAAGCTTTGTATGGGGAAATGAAAATGTTGAATTCCTTCAAAAAAGATATGTAGCCTTGGTTAAAAATCCATTATTTTCCGGTATGCAATTCAGCACCGATTTGGAGCAATTACAATCGTGGATGCCTTTGGTTATGGAGAACAGAAGTAAGGCTGAAAAAGTTGCGGCAACCTATATGCCATTTGGAACCGATGTAAATTTTGGAGCATTAACCAAAAGTATGTTTGAATATTTAAACAAACAGGACGGCGTTACAGTTCATTACAATCACGAGGTTAGAAAAATTAAGCAAAAAGACGATAAAATCTGGCGATTAAAAATCAAAAATTTGGTTTCAGATGAAACGATAAAGTCACGAGCCAAATTTGTTTTTATCGGAGCAGGCGGCGGTTCTCTATTGCTCCTTGAAAAAGCGGACGTTAAAGAAGGAGAAGGCTTTGGTGGATTTCCGGTTTCAGGGCAATGGCTAAAATGTACCAACGAAGAAATCATTAAGAAGCATCATATAAAAGTTTATGGAAAAGCAAGTGTTGGTGCGCCACCAATGTCGGTTCCGCATCTTGATACCCGAATAATCGATGGAAAAAAAGAATTGCTTTTTGGGCCTTTCGCCGGATTTTCAACTAAGTTTTTAAAGAACGGTTCCTATCTTGATTTGATTAAATCGATAGAAATCGAGAACATAATTCCGATGCTTTCCGCAGGTTGGCATAACATTCCATTGACGAAATATCTGGTGCAGCAGGTAATGCAATCCGATGAAAAAAGAATCAAAGCTTTAAAAGAATATTTTCCAAATGCAAAACAGAAAGATTGGCAATTGCTGGAAGCCGGGCAACGCGTTCAGGTCATTAAAAAAGATGAAAAAGAAGGCGGAATTTTAGAATTTGGCACTGAAGTTATTTCAACTTCAGATGGAACTTTGGCCTGTTTACTTGGAGCTTCTCCTGGTGCATCAACAGCGGTTGCTATTATGATTGATGTGTTGAATAAATGCTTTGGTGAAGAAATGAGCACCTCAATTTGGCAGGAAAAACTAAAAATAATGATACCATCTTTTGGACAAACACTAAATGAAAATCCGGAATTGTGTGATTCGATTAGAGAAATGACAAGCAAAACCCTGAAATTAGATTACTAAATTTATTTTTTTGATTACTTTTGCATTCGAATTAAACAAAGTATTTTTTGAATACTAAACTCTGAATATTACAAAAATGATTATTCCTATTTACGGCTATGGTGAACCGGTTTTGCGACAGGTTTGTGAAGAAATTACTCCCGAATATCCTAATCTTTCGGCCATTATTGCCAATATGTATGATACGATGTACAATGCTTTTGGAGTTGGATTAGCCGCGCCACAAGTAGGTTTTCCAATACGATTGTTTATAATCGATACCGAACCTTTTAGTGATAGCAATGATTTGACAAAAGAAGAACAAAATCAATTAAAGAGCTTCAAACAAACATTCATCAATGCGAAAATGCTTCTTGAAGATGGTGAAGAATGGGGATTTAATGAAGGTTGCCTGAGTATTCCGGATGTTCGTGAAGATGTTTATCGCAACGAAAGAATTACTATTGAATTTTGTGATGAAAACTTTAATAAAAAAACAGAAGTTTTTGATGGCCTGATTGCCCGTGTAATTCAGCATGAGTACGATCATATCGAAGGGATTTTATTTACCGATAAAATTTCAACATTGAAAAAAACACTGATTAAAAAGAAGTTACAGAACATTATGGATGGCAAAGCTTTTCCAGATTACAGAATGAAATTTGCCAATAAAAAAGGAAGATAGCATTCAATTTCAAAAATCAATGACAAAAATCAATATCAATCAAATAATATTGAATTCATTTAGTTTTAACATTGAGATTGATTTTTGACATTGAAATTGATTCTTGACATTGAAATTGATTTTTGAATTATATATATTTGTCCCTTAATTAAATTAAAAAATGAACGTAGAAAAAATATTAGCCATTGCCGGAAAACCAGGATTGTTTGAATTGAAAATACAAACCCGTT
>NZ_JBDSMB010000008.1:0-11499 GCF_039916025.1 Flavobacterium sp. | reverse complement strand
GATTGGTATTTTTCCACAACTTCCACTTCCAAACCTAAATCGGTCAGTAAGGTTGCTGTTTCTTCTGATTTTAAATCTATTTTAATGAATTGTTTTAACCAATTGTATGAAATCTTCATATATAACTATTTGCTTTTGACGAGTGCAAATATAATCAATGCATACGGCAGAAGGAAAGGTTTAGTGTGTTTTTTGTTAGGATTTTTAATTTAAATAATTAGGAGCACAGCATCTTAATTTCTTAGGAAACATCCTCCCGCTATCCGCTATATCTTTTTATTTTGCAAATAAAAAGGATGCCGCTCCTATCGGGGCTAACAAGAACGTTTATAATTCTCACTAAGCAGCCACCCACAACCGAAAACTGACAACTATTTACAACAACTCCTCAACATGCTTCTTAATATTCTCCGCCATTTTAAGTGTCGGCAAATCATTTTCATCGCCACCAAACGGATCTTCAATTTCTTCGGCAATCAATTCTAAACTTGCCAGAACATAAAAGATAAAAACGACAACAGGCGCGACATAATAACCCAAACTAAAAGAATAACCAAAAGGCAAAGTCATCACATAAAAGAAAATGAATTTTTTGATAAAAGCACTGTAAGAATAGGGAATAGGCGTGTTTTTTATTCGTTCACAGGCACCACAAATATCTGTCAGTGATTGGATTTCAGCATTGAGAATAATCAATTGGTCACCCGTAATTTTCTTTTCCTGGTATAACTCATTTATTTTATGGAATATCTTTTTGGCAATCTGATTTGGTTTGTGTTTGTGATGATCAATTTCCAAATCGACATCATCAAAGAGTTGTTGTGAAGTTTCGGAATTATTCAAATGCTTATGTAGAACATTCGCATAATTCGGAATCATCTTCCTGAAATAGCTTCGGTCTTTTTCATCTTCCAAAATCACAGACAATTTGATGGCAAAATTACGGCTGCTATTCACCAGACTTCCCCATTGCCTTCTGCCTTCCCACCAACGGTCGTATGCGGTATTTGTTCTAAAAACTAGCAATAACGAAATCACGAAACCTAACATTCCGTGCATAATCGTAATGTTTTTTACATAGCTATTTTCAGAAAGTTTCCAGAATTCTACTTCGGCATACCCAATGAGTGCGGCATAAATGCCAATCGCAAACATAATTGGAAGCAGCGTTCTAAACGTATCGGCTTTGTGAAAACGAAAGATAAATGTAAACCAGTCTTTGGTGTTGTAGGATATCATTTTGACTTTGAATTTAAATCAAAAATACACTAAAAACTCAAATTCCCGGCCAATTCTTTTAGTGCAATTTCAGATAATTTTGACTGATACTGCATATTGGTATTTCTGACTTTAGCATTGATATAATTCAACTGTGCCGTTCTGAATTCAATAGGAGTGATGGTGCCAATCCTGAATTTTTCCAGAGTGATATCCATGTTTTGTTTGGCAATTGCTTCATTTCTTTCTTCCAGTTGCATCAATTCTAAATTAGTCAGATACGTTTGATACGAACTTTCCAATTGTGAGTTCAATATTGATGTTTGTTGCTCAATGGCAATTTTGGAATTTTCAAGTTCTATTTTGGCAGTCTTCTCATTGCGGTGTTGCGCAAATCCATCAAAAATATTCATACTGGCGCTAAAACCATAATTCAATCCTCTTGAATACGATTCAGAAGTAAAGCCCAAACTGGACTGACTTTCGGCGAAATTGTATCCTGTATTTACTTTAACCGTTGGGTAACGATTGGCTTTAACCTGTTTCAACTGAAGTTCTGCTACTTTTTTATTGATGATTTGAGTTTCTAATTCTGGATTTTGTTTGATTGCCAAATCAGTAAGTGCCGGAAGTAATAAGGTTTTATCAACGTCAATTTGGTTAACGACATTAAAATCCATTTTCACATCACGGGCCAAAATCTGATTCAGTAGAATCTTGGTGTTTTTCAACGATTCCTTTTGTTTTAAAAGTGAAGTTTGATCGGTATTCAAATCGACCTGAGCATTCAAAACTTCTAATTTCGAAGCCTTTCCAATGCTGTATCTGTTTTGTGCCAATGTAAACCGCTGATTTGAAATCACTATCGAACTGTCTAAAGCCGCCAATTGCTGTTGCTGTTGCACCAAATCGAAATACGTAGCAGTAACATCACTAATCTTGGTTATAATGGTCAGTTTTAATCTGGCATCGCCCAGCTTTTGCAATTCGTCTAACTGACTTTTTTTGGCAAACATTTTAAAGCCGTCAAAAACCGTCCAATCTAAATTTGCACCATAACCAAGGCTATTGTTTTTGGCATTATTCAAGTCGGTTCTGGTTCCATCCTGACGGATTTGTGTGCTTTTTTGAATGTTGTTGTTGTCAACGACAGTTGCGGTTACTTTTGGTAACATGCCAGCATTTCCAACAGTTGCATTGGCTTCGTCAATTCTCAAATCGTTTTTGGAAAGTTTGATGTCATAGTTGTTTTCCAAAGCAATCTTTATAGCGTCTTCCAATTTCAAAACTTCCTGCGACAGCACTTTTGGCGCAAAGCCAAATAATAAAACAACAATATATAATGATTTCATTTTCATAGTCTTATTTCTCAAATTCTTCAAGATGGTCAAATTCTGGTCGGTGTTTCTTTTCTCTTGACCACATTAAATAAATCGAAGGAATGACAAACAGCGTTAAAACTAAAGAGAAAATAGTTCCTCCAACAATCACAACTCCCATTCCGATTCGGCTCGTTGAAGCGGCTCCAAGCGATAATGCAATTGGCAAAGCTCCTAAAGCAATCGCCAAACTCGTCATCAAAATTGGTCGCAAACGTGATTCTGAAGCTTGAACAATAGCATCGTATTTTGACAAACCCTGCTCTCGTAATTGGTTGGCGAATTCCACAATCAGGATTCCGTTCTTGGTTACCAAACCAATCAGCATTACTGTTCCAATCTGGCTAAAGATATTCCATGTTTGTCCAAATAACCAAAGCGAGAATAACGCTCCTGCAACCGCCATTGGAACGGTTAAAATGATAATAAACGGATCAATAAAACTTTCAAATTGTGCTGCAAGAATAAGATAAATTAGCAGTAAAGCCAAGCCAAATGCAAAAGCGGTATTCGAACTACTTTCGACAAAATCTCGGGATTCTCCGCCTAAATCTGTGGTAAAACTTCCATCAAGAACTTTAGCTTTGATTTCGTCCATAGCTTCAATTCCGTCAGAAATACTTTTCCCTGGTGCCAAACCTGCCGAAACTGTGGCCGACATATATCGGTTATTATGATACAATTGTGGTGGATTACTTTGCTCATCCACTTTCACAACATTGTCTAATTGAATCAATTCGCCTTTATTATTTTTAACAAACATAGAAGTCAAATCCAGCGGTTCGTCACGGTCTTTTTTGTCAAATTGCCCAATGACCTGATATTGCTTTCCATTACGCATAAAATACCCAAATCGCTGTCCGCTCAATGATAATTGCAAAGTCTGGGCAACATCAAGAACTGAAATACCTAAGCTTTCTGCTTTTTCTCTATCGATGGTTACATTGATTTCGGGTTTGTTGAATTTCAGATTCACATCCACATTGGAGAAGGCATCGTTCTGGTTAGCCAAATCCATGAATTGCGGAATTTTTTCACGCAGTTTTTCGAAATTTGGCGCCTGAATGATATACTGAATTGGAAGCCCACCACGTTTATTAACAGCAATAGTTGGCTGCTCGGAAACATTTACTTTGGCTTGCGAATATTTTTTTGTCCATTTGGTGAATTTTTCGGCAATTTCCTTTTGAGAACGTTCTCTGTCTTCAGGATCTTTTAAAGCCATACGTACTCTTCCGCTATTTACAGAGGCCGAAGCAAAACCTGGAGCTGTAATTACCAATGCAATTTTTTTCTCGGGAATCGAATCGTCAATCATTTTTGACAATTCCTGCATGAATCTATCGGTATAATCATAGGTAGAGCCTTCGGGAGTCGTAACTCCGACAACAATTAAATTCCGGTCATCATAAGGAGCCGTTTCTTTTGGAATGATTTTAAAAAACAATATTATCAACCCAATACAAACAATCAAAATTGGAAAGCTAAGCCATTTTCTTTTGATAAAACGTTCAAGTGAACTCGCATAACCTTTGTTTAAATTTTCAAAATAAGGCTCAGTAAAGTTGTAGAATCTGGTTTTTTTCTGTTCGCCACCTTTCATTAAATAGGCATTCAACATTGGTGTAAGCGTCAAAGAAACAAAAGCCGAAATTAAAACGGCAGAACCAATGACTACTCCAAATTCACGGAACAGCCTTCCAACAAAACCTTCTAAGAAGATAATCGGTAAAAATACTGCGGCAAGAGTTATTGAAATGGAAATTACAGCAAAGAAAATTTCATTAGAACCTTTGATAGCTGCTTCAATTGGAGACATGCCTTGTTCCACTTTTTTGAAGATATTTTCGGTGACTACAATTCCGTCATCAACGACTAATCCTGTCGCTAAAACAATAGCTAAGAGCGTCAATACGTTCACCGAAAAACCACATAAATACATAATGAAAAACGTAGCAATCAACGAAACCGGAATATCAATCAATGGTCGGAAAGCAATGGACCAATCCCGGAAGAATAGGAAAATAATAAGGATTACCAAAATCAGCGAAATCAACAAAGTCTCTGCAACTTCTACTACTGATTTTTTAATAAATAATGTATTGTCAAGCGCGACATTCATCTTGATGTCTTTGGGCAAATCTTTTTTAAAGGTGTCAAATTGTTTGTAAAACTCGCTGGCAATGTCGAGGTAATTTGTACCCGGCTGTGGAATAATAGCCAAACCAACCATTGGTTGCCCGTTTGCTTTTAATTGGGTTTCCAGATTTTCAGGACCTAATTCGGCATGGCCAATATCACTCAGGCGCACAGTTTTATCACCATCTGCAACTATAATGATATTGTTGAATTCTTTTTCATCTGAAAGATTTCCCAAGGTTTTTACGGTCAATTCCGTGTTGGCACCAGTTAGTTTTCCGGAAGGCAATTCTACATTTTGTTTGTCTAATGCAGTTCTAACATCAGAAACAGTAACTCCATAAGAAGATAATTTTACAGGGTCAATCCAAATACGCATCGAATAGCGTTTTTGCCCCCAAATTTGTACACTGCTGACACCTGGAATGGTTTGCAAACGCTCGGCAATAACATTTTCAGCGTAATCGCTAAGCTCCAAAACATTTTTGGTATCACTTTGAACCGTCATCGTAATAATTGGATCAGAATCGGCATCAGCCTTAGAAACTACTGGTGGTGCATCAATATCCTGCGGTAGACTCCTGACAGCTTGTGATACTTTATCACGTACATCGTTGGCAGCTTCTTCTAAGTTTTTTTCGAGCTTGAATTCGATTGTAATATTGCTGGAACCCTGATTACTTGAGGAAGTTATATTTCTGATTCCGTCAATGGAATTAATTGCTTTTTCTAAAGGTTCGGTAATTTGTGATTCAATAATATCGGCATTCGCACCAGTATAATTTGTTCGCACTGAAATTTGAGCCGGATCAATCGAAGGAAATTCACGAACACCCAAATAACTGTAACCAATAATACCAAAAAGAATAATGGTTAAATTGATGACAATGGTAAAAACCGGTCGTTTAATGCTTAAAGTGGATAAACTCATACTTTTAGATACGCCCTTTGGGCTTTAGATTTTTAGCAATACTTATCGTAATTCGTAATTTATTTAAGTTTTACTTTGATATCGGCTTCATCTTTCAGCGACATCACGCCTGAAGTCAATACTGTATCTCCGATTTTCAATCCTGAAGTTATTACAACGTCTTTATCGGTTCGTGTCAGCGTTTCTACTTTAACTACTTTGGCTTTTCCGTTATTAGCAACGAAAACTGTCTTTCCATCCTGAACTGGCACGATGGCTTCGGTCGGAATGATGATGGCATCTTTGATATCACTCAAAGGCAAATCAATATTGGCAAAAGTCCCGGGTAATAATTTTCCGCCTGAGTTTTCAGTTAACGCCCGAATCTTCATCGTACGTGTAGCCAATTCAATTCCGGGTTCCAAAGCATAGATTTTGGCTGTAAACTTCTCAGTTACATTTGGAACTGTAAAGGTAATTTGTGAACCTTTAGTAATTTCCGTAGCATATTTTTCAGGAATAGAAAATGTAATTTTTAGCGGATTGGTGTTAACTAAATTGGCAATCAAAGTTGTTGGCGTGACATACGTTCCAGGAGAAATGTTACGCAAACCAATCTTTCCGGAAAACGGCGCTCTGATACTGGTTTTACCAATTTGCGCATTGATTAATTCGGTTTGCGATTTCATTGTTCTATAATCGGCGCTGGCAATGTCGTATTCTTCCTGGCTGATAGCTTCTTTTTGCAATAATAATTTCGCTCTTCTTTCGTTTTCGGAAGCCAGGCTTTCTTTTGTTTTAGCTTGTGCTAATTGTGCTCTTAACTCAATATCATCAACTTTAAGTAAAACCTGTCCTTTACTAACCTGACTTCCTTCTGTGAATGAAATACTTTTTACAATACCAGAAACCTCACTGTGAATTTCAATTTGTTCATTAGCTTCAATCGAACCAGAAAGCGAAATAACATTGGAGAAATTCTGTGGTTCAACAACAACAGCACTGACACCAATTGGTGGTTTTTTGCCACCTTTATCGTTGCCTTTCTCGTTTTCGGATTTATTTTTTGTGATTCTGTAGACAATCATTCCACCAACGGCAATGACAAGAATTGATAGTATGAGGTATTTTATTTTCATTTAAAATAGTATTGTAGAGGTTTGCTCACAAAGCTACTTCTTACTGATGAAAATGGCGGTAGGGTTAGTTTTTATTTAACATTTGTGGATACAAGTTTTTTAGCTAATATAATTCCAGATGTTTTTCTTTTTGGAAAGTTCAATAAATATTGCTCGCAGCGTTTGATGTTCAGGTAATGTCATCGACGGATCTTTCTTCAAAAGTTTTAAAGCTTCATTTCGGGCAACCAATAATATATCTCTGTCTCTTACCAAATCAGCAATTTGAAGTTGTAAAATGCCGCTTTGCTGTTTTCCCATAATATCGCCCGGACCACGAAGTTTCAAATCGACTTCAGCAATTTCGAAACCATCGTTGGTTTGGCACATGGTTTCCAATCTGATTTTACTATCGCTTGATAATTTAAACGAAGTCATCAATATGCAATAACTCTGTTCGGCGCCACGACCAACGCGGCCACGCAATTGATGCAGTTGTGATAACCCAAAACGTTCGGCACTTTCAATAATCATCACACTTGCATTCGGGATATTTACACCAACTTCAATCACAGTTGTCGCGACCATAATATTGGTTTTTCCTTCAGCAAAGCGTTTCATTTCTGAATCTTTATCAGCAGGTTTCATTTTGCCGTGAACAATAGAGATGCTGTATTGTGGCAGCGGGAAATCTCTGGAAATACTTTCATAACCATCCATCAAATCCTTATAATCCATGGTTTCACTTTCCTGAATCAACGGATAAACAATATAGATTTGGCGTCCTTTGGCGATTTCATCTTTAATGAATTTCCAGACTTTCAAACGGTTACTGTCATAACGATGCACAGTTTGAATTGGTTTTCGTCCCGGCGGCAATTCGTCAATTACAGAAATATCCAAATCGCCATACAAACTCATCGCCAAGGTTCGTGGAATGGGTGTGGCGGTCATCACCAAAATATGTGGCGGAATATCATTTTTTTGCCAAAGCTTGGAACGTTGCTCCACACCAAAACGATGCTGCTCGTCAATAATAGCCAAACCCAGATTATTGAACTTTACTTTGTCTTCCAGTAAAGCGTGTGTACCAATAAGAATGTTCAGACTTCCATTTTCTAACTGTTCATGAATAATTTTTCTATCTGCAGTTTTGGTTGAGCCAGTCAGTATTTTTATGTTGATGTTTAAGTGTTTGGCTAATTCGGTCAAACCGTTGAAATGTTGGTTTGCCAAGATTTCTGTTGGCGCCATCAAACAACTTTGAAAACCATTATCCAACGCAATAAGCATCGCCATTAAAGCGACAATTGTTTTTCCGGAACCAACATCGCCTTGCAAAAGTCGATTCATTTGGGCATTCGTGCCCATATCATTTCTGATTTCCTTGAGCACTTTTTTCTGTGCATTGGTTAATTCAAAAGGCAAATGGTTTTGGAAGAAATTATTAAAATTTTCTCCGACAACCGTAAAAGGATGGCCTTTGATTTTATGTTTCCGAACCAGATTTTTGGTAATCAATTGCAGTTGGATAAAAAACAATTCTTCAAACTTTAACCGGAATTGTGCTTTGGACAACAGTTCCTGGCTTTTTGGGAAATGAATGTTGAATAACGCAGCATTCTTCGGAATCAGTTTTAATTCTTCTAATAAATATCCTGGCAAAGTTTCAACAAACTTGGCTTGTGTTTCCACAAACAATTGCTGCATCATTTTATTGACAACCCGATTTGAAATACCACGATTGGTAAGCGTTTCTGTTGATGGATACACTGGTTGCATTGCAGAACGCAGGCTTTGTTCGTGTTCGGTTAGCAATTCCATTTCGGGATGCGCCATATTGAACGTATTTCCAAATGACGCTACTTTCCCAAAAATCACATATTGAACATTAATTTTCAAACTGTCGCGAATCCATTTGTGACCCTGAAACCAAACGAGTTCAATTTCACCGGTTTCATCCACGAAAGTGGCAACCAAACGCTTTTTTGCTTTGCCAAATTCAACAGTTTTGATGTTGATGATTTTGCCAATGATTTGGACTTCGCTGTCGTTTTTTTGTAATTGGTTGATTTTGTAATAACGAGTTCTGTCAATATATCGATTCGGAAAAAAATTGACTAAATCTTCATAACGATGAATGCCCAATTCCTTACGCAGTAACTCACCACGTTGAGGACCAACGCCTTTAAGGTATTCAATGGGAGTTTGGAGAAGCGAGTTTGACATATTTTTAGAGAATAGAAAATAGAATAAAGTGAATAGACTCCGAATATAGATTTTTGTCTATGTTCTATTCTCTATTTTCTATATTCTTACTATAGCGAAGATAGTTTTTTAATCTAAATTTTAAAAACTCTGTGTATCTTTGTTTATCTCTGTGTAACTCTGTGAAACCATTATGCGATATTATATTTTCCTTTTTGTTTCCTTTATTTCATTTGCCCAACAAACCCAAAAAGTAGATTTCAAAACTGCTTTTGGAAATATTTCGATTAACCCTATCGAAAAGAAAGTTTCGGGTTCTGTTCGTTATGTTTTTGAAGTCAAACAAGCTATTGACACCATCAAAATAGATGCGCAAAAGATGGTTGTTTCCAACGTTAAGATTAATAATAAAGTTGTAAAATATACCAATACAGGAAAGGCTATAAACCTTTTTGAAGGATTTAAAACAGGAAAGAATACGGTCGCTTTTACATACGAAGCAACTCCAAAACAAACCATGTATTTTAACGGAGATTTCACTTGTGCAAACTGTAACAATCAGCAGGTTTGGACACAAGGGCAAGGGAAATATACCAGTCATTGGTTTCCGAGTTTTGATGATGTGAATGAAAAAGTTATTTTTAATCTGAATGTTAGTTTCGATAAAAAATACCAGGTTTTGTCCAATGGAGTTTTACTCAATGAATATCCCAATAAAAATGAAATGATTTGGCAATATGAGATGAAAAATCCAATGAGTTCCTATTTGTTGGCGGTTGCTATTGGAGATTTTAGGCATCAGGTTGTCGCTTCTAAATCGGGGATTCCGTTGCAAATGTTTATTCAGGCAAAAGACACACTCAAATTTGAAGCAACTTATCGCTATTCAAAACAAATCTTTGATTATCTGGAAGAAGAAATAGGAGTGAAGTATCCATGGAAAATCTACAAACAAATTCCCGTGGAAGATTTCCTGTATGCCGGAATGGAAAATACTTCGGCTACGATTTTTGCTGAAGATTTTGTTGTGGATGACATTGGTTTTAACGATAGAAATTATGTGAATGTCAATGCGCATGAGCTGGCACATCAATGGTTTGGTGATTTAGTTACGGCAAAATCGGGGAAACATCATTGGCTGCAGGAAGGTTTTGCTACCTATTTTGCTTTGCTTGCTGAAAGAAAGATTTTCGGAGATGATTATTTTTACCATCAGTTATATAGAACTTCTTTACAGCTTCGAAATGCTTCAAGAACAGACCAAATTCCTTTGATGGATGAGAAAGCAAGTTCATTAACGTTTTATCAAAAAGGCGCTTGGGCTTTGCATTTAATAAGAGAAACGATCGGGCCAAAATTGTTTCAGAAAGCGGTGATGAACTATTTAAAAAAATACCAATATCAAAATGCTGAAACCGATGATTTTCTGGCTGAAGTCAGAAAAGTATCCGATTTTGATACGGAAACATTTAAGAGAGTCTGGCTCGAAGATTATCAGTTCCGAAGTGATGAAGCCAATGCATTGCTGCGGAAAAATGATTTTATAGTAAAGCTTATTGAAACTCAAAAAATGCGTATCCGACCGTTTTCTGAAAGTAAGGCGATGTTTAAAGAATTAATGCAGTCGAATGTCTTTTATCCTGTAAAAACTGAGATTTTATATCAGATTAAAGATTTACCGTTTGAAGATAAAAAAGAATTACTGTTTTTGGCATTACAGACAAAAGATGTCAAAGTGCGTCAGTCTGTCGCCGAATTTACCGAGGAAATTCCATTAGAATTCAAAGCTGATTATGAAGCATTGTTAGATGATGCGTCTTATGATACCAGAGAAATTGCGTTTATGAATTTATGGAAAAACTTCCCGGAAAGCCGAACCGCTTATTTGGAAAAAGCTCAAAATTGGATTGGCGGAAATGATAAAAGCCTACGTTCTTTATTCCTGACTTTTTCTATCGAAAATCAAAGCGCTGAAAAAGAAAAATATTATAACGAGTTGGTTGATTATACTTCACCAAAATACGAAAGTTCTGTTCGCCAAAATGCGATTATCAATGCGTTGGCAATTAATGAAAATGATCCGACAGTTTTGAAAAATTTGGTCAATGCCACCACACATTATAAATGGCAGTTTACAAAATTTGCCAGAGATAAAATAAGAGAATTACTGTTGCAGGAAGGCTTTCGAAGTTTGTTTGAGAAGCTTTTGCCAAGTTTAACTGAAAGCGAAAAAGCACAATTACAACGATTATTAGACGAAAAGAAATGAGAGCATTAGTAATTTCGGGCGGCGGTAGTAAAGGCGCGTTTGGCGGTGGTGTTGCGCAGTATTTGCTTCAGGAAAAATTTCATAAATACGATATTCTTATAGGAAGTTCAACAGGAAGTTTGCTGATTCCACATTTGGCTTTAGGCGAGGTTGACAAAATTCATCGCATTTATACGAACGTGAATATGAGCAAAATTTTCGATATCAATCCGTTTGTTGTAAAACACAAGAATGGCATTGATGTGGTTACCATTAACC
>NZ_JBDSMB010000007.1:0-2390 GCF_039916025.1 Flavobacterium sp. | reverse complement strand
CTTAAAAGAATTAACAACTGGCCACCATGCAGCATACGAGTTTAGGTCTTTTTGAAATGCATTGTTTAAATTTTGTGCTACTCCCATTTTTTTTGTTTTTTAATTGTTATGAAAAAGATTTTTATTTTTTAGATGGAAAATTAAATTTGTTTAAGAGATTGAAAACCTTAAAACAGCAATTACATCAATCTTTCTTTCAAATATTGGGCAATTCTATCATACCAAATAATTGAAAATTTTTCCTAACGGTTGTTGGAAAATCCTTGGAAAAAGTTGCATTTTGAAAATAAGTTGCAAATTTTATTCTTTGTTTTCTGAACCGTCTGGATATTCTAAGTGGAGTCGATGTCTCAGGCCTACTTCTTGACCATTTCTTAATACAAGTTTAGCATATATAACAAACGTTCCCCAACCCTCCGTATCTAACCTGAATTTTGTTTTTCTGTCCTTAATTTTTCTTACAGGATTATGAAATGTAGAATGAAGTGTGTAAATCACTTGAACAATCTGATCAAGATCATTATTACCACCGTCAATCCATATCCACCAACTCCACCAATCATCGCCTTCATACTTATATTCTTGTGCTATCTTGTATTTTAGTGTAATAGTTGGTGGCATAGCTAGATTTTTTGAAGATTAATTGATAGGAATTGAACAGATTCATAATCGGATGACCACTCAAATTGTGGGCCTGTAATTGTAACTTCTACTAAGGAATCTTCGGATGGAACATTGTATATATCTACACATAAGCCTTGTCCGTATTTGAATGGTTTTGCTTTGTAAATTTCTGATTCTTTGCTACCGGTCATGAATTGGTATGTACATTTTAAATTCTCTGAATTGATGAAACGTCTTGCATCCTGCACAATATCTCTTGGCATGAGAAATAATCTTCTCGATTTTAAATTTCTTCGCCATCTCGACAGCATTTTCACTAACTCCACTAATAATTTAGCCTTATTATCAAGATCAAAATCGATTCGTTGTCTGTCTCCAACAATACCACCTTGTGTATCAACTGTCTTTTCTCTGATTTCCACAGATGGAATTCTGTGGTTAATAGCGGTTACTAATTCATCACGTACCCATTGATGAGTAGTATATTTACCAGATACCATTGCATCTCTCGGTGTTAGAAAAGCTAAGACACCATCCGCTTTTTTAATTCGCTCACTTACCTCCTCCGAGATTATGAGTCCATGCAAATCTTCGCCTGTTACAATATTGGCATCAAATGACTGCACAATAGGGAAAACAAGCTCTTTAATCCATTTGTCATTGTCGTTATATCCAAAACCTATAAAAATATTCATTGCAGAAAAGTTTTTATTTTATTTGTTTATTCAGGTAGCCATTGTTGCTCATTATATTCCCAATGATCTACTCTACACAGTGTATTTCGTTTTGAATTCCAAACTTCAGACTCTTCATCTAACCAATCTTCGATCTTTCGTATTAATTTGAACATCTCCAAGACTGCGTAAACGTGGATCAATAACATCTACCGAATATTCAAAGTCGTATTTGGCAGCCAGTTGAGCTATTAACGTCATCGGAAAATCTTTCAAAAATTCGCTTCTGATCATATTGGAAACAAATATAGTTTGACATGCCGATTATGCTTGGTTTATAACCTGTTTTCAAGAAAATATTGAATGTCTGCGGTGATAGTTGAAATATCATTTCTTTTCTTCAATGGCAAATAAATATTACCACCAATATCTGCCGGCATTTTTGTGCCTTCCTCTTGAATAATTAAAATTCTTTCCTTTCCTTTTGCTTTCATAAAATAACCTGCTTCGAATATCACATTATCCCGTGGGGATGCCTGAAATTCGTTATTCTCCAATTTATCCGAGGCCGTGAATAAAAAAATAGCACATTGGCATGTTTACAGCATTTTCTATCTCCTCTAAAATAGTCCCTCCCTGTACAAAACTGGTACGGTACTCTTTTACTCTTAATTTCATTCTGCCAGTTAAAAAAGCTACCAGCGAATTGGCAGTATCTTTGGCTTCGCCTGAGTATCCTAAAAATACTTGGTACCTATTTTCTACCGCTCGTTTCCAGGAATTGAAGCGTCCTACAAAGTACTCATCACTATTGAACCAGTTATTGTCTGCTGTGGAAGGTATAGATGTATAAATGAATCCGCCGCCATTGTCAAAAATACCTCTGTCTGCAATGCCTTCCTCGGAAAGTAAAAGCAGGGGCAACCTTAACGAAGCGGCAATAGCACCTTCATAATGATTATACTCCGTTGGCAAACCACTGAAGCCCTTTTTATCTTGAGCAGACCATCGGGAAAGGCCCAATATAATAGCGCCATCACATTTTTTTAAAATGTGGTATACCGAATCAAAATTCCAAGCAAGATCTTCTGC
>NZ_JBDSMB010000006.1:0-6068 GCF_039916025.1 Flavobacterium sp. | reverse complement strand
TGCAAAAGTAGTAGGATTTACAGCGTTCAAGGACTTAAAGTGATCGTATCTTTCTGATCACATATTTCTACGAAAGGATCATAATGCCTGCCTATACCTGAGCGCGTGACTGAATTGTAAACTCTGTCACCGAGCACATAAGGCATCATAGTTTGGCTGCCGTAATTGTTGCCTCCGAGTTTCTTCCACACTATCGATACAGCGCTTGTGTCGACTACAGGACCAGTGGGATCGGGGATGCCAGGCTCAGGGGTACAGGCATAAAAAATGACGAGGAAAAACAGTAACTGTTTCATAAAAAATTAATTGATTAATAAAATTCAAAGCTGCCAATGGGGCAGTATATTCTTCTTCGACTTGATAGCTCTAATAGGGCGGAATGGCTATTTGCCTTCCTTCAAGCAATAAATATAGTAGAAATCATAGACTTACTCGTGAACATTTCATGCCTTTCCAATCATATGATCGCACACAAATCCGTCTGCTAAAAAAAACCTACCAACTCCATCAGCCATTGCAAACCCTCTAAAGCTCCGGCACAACTTTCGAACTTATCCGCACTCCACACCTCAAAATCACCCACTAGTTAGGGACAACTTGTAGAGAGTCTTTCACACGTAAATTTAAAGGAAGTTCAATATGATCTACTGAGACACTAAGCTGCTATGCTGCAAGCAATGACAAAACCACGTCTTAAACCCTGAATAAGGAAAAAAATCCTCAGATGACGAGGGCTAACTATCCAATAACTACAGAAACCCTGCGGCACACAACACCCCAACTACCAAGATATACAACCGTGCCCTCAGAATGACCAACAAGACATCAATGAGTCCTTTGCATACCTTGTACGAAACCGCTACTTTTGATCGAAGCAAGTCGGTGTAGCATAACAGACGTAAACGGAATACACGCAATAGTTACTGTTATAGAGATGTTACTACTTATACTAAAAAGACAGACGACACGGCAAGACAATGACTAAAAATGCACCCAATATTAAGACCATATCGACCAAGTGGACAGACTTTCAAACTAACCGTATTTCACTATGAGGACAAGTGACAGAAAAAAAAAGAAAAAGCCAACCCTTCGCATCTCTTAAAAATCTATTTTTGCCCACATGCATTGCACAGATTTGGATTTACCATCGCACAAACCAACCGTGAACAAAACCAAAAGAACGCAATATTCGCCAACACACCATGCGCCATAATTCACTATATTTGCTTTACGCAACTAAAATAGAAAGGATTGACACCTAATACAGAAATATCAAAGTTTGAATTAGAATTTAACCAGAAATATGGTAGAGGATCAGTTATTGAGACGACCATTACTGACATTATTCATCCTTCACAAATCATTACAGACTTTGGCGAAGGTTTAATAGGCCGTTTATCAGTCTTAAATCTATCGTGGTGCTTACCAAATGGGGAAGCAGAATTAAAACAATATAAAACTGGTGACCGTATTCAGTGTGTTGTTTTAGCAATAGACTTTACAGATCAGCAGGTAATTCTAAGCAAAAAACATCTTACAAAGCCAATAAGTGAAACATTGACTTGGGAGAGAGTTGAAAGAGGAGACGAATACAATGTCGATGTAATTGAAAAATTCAATAATACTACATTAGTCAAAACAAAGGATAATCTTTATGGAATTATAAGTAACAACTTTCTTCAAGGAACTTCAAATAAAATAAGAGTAAAAGTAAACTCCAAACTTGATTTCAATGACTTACTCTCTTTTGTACCTGCATCCTTAGATGTAAGGAATATTGATTCAGAAATTCAAGTAGACCCTGAGATAAACTTTATAGACGACGAATTAATTTCGTATTATAATTTCAAGAACTCAATTCTTGGCGTCTATGCCACAGATGAACAACTATCAATAATCAAAGAGGGCTTTCAACAAGATGATAGAATATTTTCAAAAGAATTCAAAAGTAGCCAAACTCTCTACATCCAGTTTGAAGTAGGTAGTGCAAGTTACGAATCGACATTAAAACACAATGCCATACCCTATTTCCTAGAAGATGCTGTTATTTCACCCGAAAATGAAAACAAAGTTTTAGAGATATTATCAAGTCAACAGCATTATTGGTTTAAAATAAATACTAGAGATAACAACCAAAAAAATGATTTCTCATTATATAATGAAGAAGTCAACATATTTGGTGAAGTAATTTCTACTAAGGATAAAAAAGAGATTAAGTTTATTATAAAAACTTTCACTTTTGGTCATTCTCAATATTGGTCAAGTGAAGCAAAAAAACGGAATGCGAAATACGGCTCATTTCTCTTTAGCAATCCACTCAAAGTAATTTCACCATATAGCACAACACCATTCGATAATTCACAGAAAGAATTTCTAGAATACGCCTTATTAAAAACAAAATGCTTTGAAACTGTTAGCTACCTTAAAACAGCGGCAGGAGAAATTTTGAGACAAGAGGGCCGAACTCTTTCAATCATAGATAAATTCTTGGAATACCAAATTAGCTTAATTGACAAAGAAAAGGAGAACGCTATATTTGTAGAAAAATATGACAGAATACCAGCAATCAATCAAGGTGTCGCAATCAAAATACCCAGAAGTATTGGCGATAGCCTTGAAACAGATGAAGAAACTGTAGTAAATATCAGATTAAAAGACGATGAAAAACTCATAAAACTTTCAGATGGAATCCTTTCATATTTCAATGACGAGTACACCATTACTTTTAATAAACCAATAAAGCTAGAATTACTGGATAAGGGGTTCTATTTAGACAAACGCATTTCAAAAAAACAATTTCAAATTCAAAGAGAGATTATACAAGACTTCTTAGATAAAAAGATAAAAATCGAACACATAGAAGCACTCCTTGTCAAGCCTGACAACGTAAAAACACCAATTCTTAAACCTATAAAATTCAAGAATGAAGATTTAGCGAGAACTGAAAGGGAAGATCCTACAAATAATCAAGTAAATGCGGTAAAAAAGGCTGTTGGTAATCAAAATATTTTTCTAATTCAAGGACCTCCTGGTACTGGCAAAACAACAGTAATCGCCGAAATAATTCAGCAATTAGTTGAGAAAGGCGAAAAAATCCTTGTTTCAGGTCAAAACCACGTGGCAGTTGACAATGTATTAGAAAAGCTATCGCAATACCCGCATCTCAATCTCCTACGAGTTGGAAACCCTGAACGTATTGATAAACAATCGCTAAAATATTGTATTCATAATCTTGTTGAGGATTATAAAGTTGACTTTAAAACCTTTATATCAAACCAGCTTCTGATTGTTGAGGAATATTTAAGGAGCAAAACTTCTGGGCAAGAAAAGCAAGAAATAAGCAAAAGCATTAATCAGTTTATTAATTCACTACTTGCACTCTATGGAGTATTAAAGGAAGTATACAAACAACGTCATTTTGTATTATTGAATGGACTTGCACAGCTGTCAATAAAAGAATTAAAACAGACTATAGAACTACTTAAAAATTGGAATGAGAAATCCAACAATGAGCATGAAATCCTTTTAAAACCATTGATCTATAATTTCACCGACGTAGTTTTTGCGACTTGTATCGGTATTAAGTCTGATGAAGTATTTAAAGAAAAGAATTTCAAGTTTGACACTGTAATCATAGATGAGGCTGGTAAAGCAAACATTGCTGAATCCTTAGTAGCAATTGAACTTGGTCAAAAAGTAATCTTGGTCGGAGACCAGAAACAACTGCCGCCCTATATGGATAGCTCCCTAATTGATAAGACAGACAATTTAAGTTTCCCAAATTCGGTCTATGGTTCAGAGTTTTTTGAGGAAGAAATCCTACACGCACTTAAATCATCCTTCTTTGAATTCATCGTCAACAGGATAAATGCAGAACAATTCCCAACGGATAATATGGAAATGCTGAACTATCAACATAGAATGCACCCAAATATAGGAGAATTTGTTTCAGGCTCATTTTATGATGGAAAGGTTAAGATGGGCAATAGAACGCATCTGAATAGAATCCAAATGCCATCACCTTTTAACAAGGAGGTTATTTTCGTCGATACTTCTAACTCGAAAAATCCATATGAGCAAAACGATGGACTATCTGCAAAGAACAATACCGAAGCAGAAACAATATCAGAAATCATATTGCCAAAATTATTTGAAAGCGAAATAAATCCATCTAACATAGCCATCATAGCACCCTATAAATCGCAAGTTGCTAACATAAAACACTATATAAATAAATCCAAATCCTGTAAATTTCAAAACATAGATGTTTCCACGCTTGACTCCTTTCAAGGCAAAGAATTTGATATAATCGTTTTTAGTTTCACTCGTTCATCCAACCACAAAAATGTACCTATTGAAAACGGCAAAAGAAAGTATGCTAAAGTGGGGTTTCTTGACGATGCAAGAAGATTAAATGTTGCTTTTAGCCGGGCAAAAAAGAAACTAATTCTCATAGGTAATGCCAGTACTTTAACTGACCATAGATCGCATTTTGACAAAATCTTTAATTACACTGAACTTTTCAGAACATTGGTTCGATTGAGTAATAAAGAAGAGATTGGCAATTTTATTAATGTAGCAGATTTATATGATTTTAAATCACCGTTCGAATTGTTCCTAGAAAAATACAAAAGCGGTGATAATGCAGTTGGCAAATTTAAAACTGCCGGAAGAAATCAAAAGGGTATTTTTGGTCTATTCGTAACTATCGATGAGGTAGATTGCTTATTACCATATCCAATGATGCCGGAGTACCTAAAAGTGAATTATGACAGTTTGGTTGTTTCAACTGAAATGGATGTTTCAATCTATTCCATAGACATTGAAAGTAAAAAAGTTACAATAAAATTCAATGGAAAGGAGAAAAGTGTTACAGTCAATAAAAATAAAGAATGGGACGCTACAATTAAGAAGTATAAAAAAGGAGATATAGTAAAAGGCTCTATCGAAAATGAGGTAAACTATGGTTATTTCGTAAAAATAGATACTGGATTAATAGGATTGCTGCACAAGAATAATATATATAAAACTAGGGAGTCCCAATTAGATGAAACTTTACAGGTCAAGATTATTAAAATTGATTTTGAAAAAAAACAAATAAAATTTTCATATTAAATGAGCCACTTCAGCATTGATATAGAAAAATATTACGAAGAATTATCAGCAATGAACAGACAATTGAAAGGCATCTTTTGCCTCCAATATCCTATATTTTGTATCCATTCCGCCATTTCCGATTCTACACCTGACCCATTAGATCAGCTCGATAAAGTAATTGTGGATTTCCTTATAGTAAAACCGGATTTCACGTCATTTCAGATCGGATGTATCATTGGAACCTCCAAAACATTCATAGAATTGAGAATTGAAAATCTTATTCGCGATCAATTGCTATCAAAAGATGGAAACAAACATCAACTAACGGAGCATGGAATATCAGTATTTGAAACAAAAACTCTGGTTAGGCTCCACAAACAATCATACGATTTCTTTATTGACGGCATTACATTAAAACCACTACCCCGAATTTTTTACAACTACTATAAAAGCAAACTTGTTAGTGAAAATTACTCTTATTCATATACCAACCAAAAAGGGGAAACAAAAATAGCACGTCCTTTTGCCCCTGACATTGTCCATACTCCGCCAGAGAAAATTCGAATTTTTGAATCGCTATTTGATGTTGACACCGATCAACGCGAAGAATTTGGAATACCCAGAGGATTACAAAGGATTGATGACATTTCATTTACCAAAATGAGCTTTCAAGTACTTGTTTCTGTATGTAAAGAAGAAGCCAATTTGATAAAAGAACTTATTGATGGTTACGCGATATTTTCTTTAGGCGATGAAATGACCTACTACGATACACTGCGAAGGAATGTGCTTTTCTTTGAACCACAACTAAAAGACAGAATTCAAAACCTTGAATTTAAATTAATGGTACCTTTTCAAAAATATGACAGCAAAGAAAAACAAGAGCCATACTTGACAACCAATTGGCCTGAAATTGATAGATACAAAGAATCACAGAAAAAATGTTATAATTTCAGCAGTGAGGATTT
>NZ_JBDSMB010000005.1:0-8431 GCF_039916025.1 Flavobacterium sp. | reverse complement strand
TATGTAATTTTTTTGAGGTTGCAAATATATGAATTAAAAAAACAATATTTCAAGCATAATCTATTAAAATTTAATCACATAAAGATTTATTTTTGCAATCCACAATTTAACTATGAAATTCTCTAACACACTTATCCAATGGTATTTACAAAACAAACGTGATTTGCCGTGGCGTAATGATACGAATCCATACACGATTTGGCTTTCAGAAATTATGCTCCAACAAACGCGGGTTGCGCAAGGATTACCATTTTATTTGCGTTTTACAAAAGCATTTCCTACGGTTTTTGATCTGGCAAATGCCGATGAGGAAGCAGTCTTGAAATTGTGGCAGGGTTTGGGCTATTATTCCAGAGCCAGAAATTTGCATAAAACTGCAAAACAAATCGCTTTTGAACTCAATGGAGAATTCCCAAAGAGCTACAAAGAGCTATTACATTTAAAAGGAATAGGCGAATATACAGCAGCTGCAATTGCTTCATTTGCTTATAATGAAAGTGTTCCAGTTGTTGATGGAAATGTTTACCGAGTTTTGTCCCGCTATTTTGATGTAGAAACCGATATCGCTTCGGCTGGAGCCAAAAAAGAGTTTACACAATTAGCCGCAGAATTGTTGCCAAAAGGCAATGCTAATATATTCAATCAAGCCATCATGGAATTTGGAGCTTTGCAATGTGTGCCAAAAAATCCGGATTGTGGAATCTGCGTTTTTAATGACAGTTGTTTGGCTTTGAAAATGAAAAAGGTAGCACAACTGCCGGTTAAATCTAAGAAGTTAAAAGTAACCAAACGCTATTTTAATTATTTGGTTTTTTCAGATGAGAACGACAACACCCTTATTAGTAAACGAACTCAAAAGGGAATTTGGCATAATTTATATGAATTTCCATTGCTTGAAGCCGAAACAGCTGAAACCGATATTGCTATTTTGGAGTTAATTCAAAATCAAAATTTTGTTGATAACGATATTAAAGAAATAACGTTACACAATACCGAAGCTATTGTCCACAAACTTTCACACCAACATCTGACTATAAAATTCTGGAAAATCAAGGTAGAAAAAACACTTTTGAACGGAATGGATTGTATATCAGCTTCTAAATTTCCGTTTCCTATTGTGATTTATAATTTTATTGAGAAAGAATGGCTCTAATTTTCAAAAAAAGTGTAAATTTGAGGGAACTACAATTTAGTTGAGAAATGAATGGCACCTTAAATAAAGTAATGTTAATTGGTCATCTTGGTGACGAAGTAAAGATGCATTATTTTGATGGTGGTAATTGTATCGGTCGCTTTCCTTTGGCGACTAATGAAGTCTATATCAACAAACAAACTAACGAAAAAATCACATCTACCGAATGGCATAATCTTGTTGTGAGAAATAAAGCTGCCGAAATTTGTGAAAAATATTTGTCAAAAGGCGATAAAATATATGTCGAAGGCAGAATAAAGTCACGCCAATGGCAAGCTGAAGACGGAACAACCAAATACACAACCGAAATACAAGTTACTGAATTTACATTTTTGACTACCAAAAAAGAGGTTGACGGACTAAAAACATCACAAAATATAGAACCAAAAACCACTAATTTTGAAGCCCCAAGCCCGGCAGCTCCCGAAAACGATTTGCCGTTCTGATATTGTTTAACTAATCTCTACCTCATTGGACCCAGAGCCCAGTACTAATTTATTTGCAACTATAGATACCAATTTACTTTTTGGAATTATAGCTATTGCTTTTCTGTTATTTTGTTCTGCCATGGTTTCTGCCGCAGAAGTCGCGCTTTTTTCACTTACGCAACAAGACTTAAATACCTTATCAGAAGAAGATTCTTCCAAAGCCAATCTTATTTCCAAATTACTCCAACGTCCAAAGAAACTTTTGGCAACCATATTGGTAGCTAATAATTTCAGTCATATTGGCGTTGTGATAATTTTTTCTTTTGTTGGGAATTCCCTCTTTGAAGCCATTGCTTCTCCTCTATTAAAATTTATTGTTGAGGTTTTATTGATTACGTTTCTTATTCTTTTGTTTGGCGAAGTATTGCCAAAAATATACGCCAGCAGAAACAATATCCGATTCTCAAAGTTTGTTGCCAACCCATTGTCGCTTTTAGACAAACTGCTTTCGCCAATAAGCTTGCCAATGCGAAGCGTGAGTATTTATTTGCATGATAAATTAGGAAAACAGAAATCGAATATTTCGGTAGATCAATTATCGCAGGCATTAGGACTGACTTCTACAGATGACACATCTACTGAAGAGCAAAAAATATTGGAAGGAATTGTTTCGTTTGGAAATACAGATACAAAGCAAGTCATGAGCCCAAGAATTGATATTTTTGCACTGGAAATAGAAGAGACTTTTGCGGAGATTTACGATAAGATAGTTGACAAAGGTTATTCGCGAATCCCGGTTTACAGAGAAAGCATCGATCATATTGAAGGTGTTTTGTTTGTCAAAGATTTAATTCCACATATCAATAAAAAAGAATTTGATTGGAACAAACTGATAAGAGAGCCATTTTTTGTTCCCGAAAATAAGAAACTGGACGATTTGCTAAAGGAATTTCAAAGTAAAAAAAGCCATTTAGCAATAGTTGTTGATGAATATGGCGGAACTTCGGGCTTGGTTTCTCTTGAAGATGTAATCGAAGAAATTGTTGGAGATATTTCGGATGAGTTTGATGATGAGAACCTGAGTTTTTCACAGATAGACGACAAGAATTTCCTGTTTGAAGGCAAAATAAACCTCAAAGATTTTTACAGAATTGTAGATGTTGATGAGGAAGATTTTGAAAGCAGTAAAGGCGAGGCGGAAACATTGGCCGGATTTATATTAGAAATTTTAGGCAATTTCCCCAAAAAAGGACAGAAAATCCATTTTTCAAATGTGCGTTTCACCATTGAAGCTGTCGATAAAAAAAGAATAAAACAATTAAAAGTAACTCTCGAATAAGTTAAAAATGATAAAAAGAACACTTGGTTTTCTTGCGATAATAATGCTACTGACTTTGGTTTCCAGTTGCAAAAAAGATGTGTTGCCAAAACCAACAAGTCAACTGCGATTGGATTATCCGGTTGCCAAATACGCTTCGTTTAGCAATCATTGTCCGTTTGAATTTGAAATGAATGAAGACGCCATTATCAAAGAAGATAAAGATTGTGGATTTTCAATTCATTATCCAAAAATGAAAGCAACGATTTATTTGACTTATAAAATGGTGAATAATGATATCAATACTTTATTGCGTGACGCACAAAAACTGACCTATGAGCACGTGATAAAAGCGGATGATATTTTGGAACAACCTTATCTGAACAACGATAAAAAGGTATATGGAATGTTCTATCAGGTTGATGGAAATGCGGCAACCAACGCGCAATTTTATGCCACAGACAGCATCAAGCATTTTGTAACAGGTTCGGTATATTTTTATGCAAAACCAAAATTTGATTCTATAATGCCTGCCGCAAGTTATGTCAAGAATGATATGCAGCGTTTACTGGAAACGATAAAATGGAAATAAAAAAGTCCCGATTTAATCGGGACTTTTTTATTATATGTTTTTGAGATTATACTTTTCCTTTTGTTTTCATGCCTAAAACTTTATAGGTTTCGCCATCGCCAGTAGTTTCAACGGCTTTTGTTAAACTTTCCGGAGTTAAGACGGAAGCATCAAATTCAACGGTTGCTTCTTTTTTATCAAAATCAACTGTTGCTTTTTGAACACCATCCATTTTTGACAATTTAGTTTCAATGGTTTTAGCACAACCCATAGCGCAGGTCATTCCTTCAATTTTGAAACTTGCGGTTTCCGGTTTTACTGCAGCAGTAACTTGTTTTTCAGTAGTTGTTCCGCTATTTGCTGATGCAGGTTTGCTTCCGGCATCCTTACAGCCAATCAGTAGGGTTGAGGCAATACCAAAAGTTAATATCGATTTGGAGAAATTCATAATCTTTAGCATTTATTATTTGTGACTTTATTTAATCATTGACAAAATTAGTGAAAAATAAAAGTGATTATTCTTAAAATAATTACAAAATTTGATGTGTTTAAAAAACAGGTATGAAGTCACTACAGTTAAAATGGATTATTTTAGTAGCGCTTGCCCTTATTTGGGGAAGTTCTTTTATATTAATTAAGAAAGGATTAGACGGATTGGATCCGTTTCAATTGGGCTCGTTGCGGATTATTTTTTGCGCTCTTTTCCTTCTAATCGTAGGATTCAGAAGTCTGTCAGGCATTGCGCAGCATCAATGGAAATACATAGCTTTAACCTCATTATTTGGAACCTTTATTCCGGCTTATCTTTTTGCCATAGCCGAAACGAAAGTGAGTAGTTCTATCTGTTCAATTTTGAATTCGCTGACACCACTGAATACTTTGATTTTGGGAGCCATTGCTTTTGGATTGAACTTCAGAAGAAATCAGATTTTTGGAATCATAATAGGATTGATTGGGACAGCAGTTTTAATTTTCAATGGAAAAGAACAAGGAGTTTCAGATGACTATTCCTATTCAGCCTTTGTGCTTATTGCTACAGTTTGTTATGCAACGAATGTCAATTTGATAAAAAAATATCTTTCCGACGTGAAGCCTTTAAGTATTACAACCGGGAATTTTTTAGTGATGCTGATTCCAGCGATTGTGATTTTATGCTTTACTGATTTTAGTTCCAAAATGACTTTACCAGCAACACAGCATGCTATGTTTTTTGTTATGATTTTGGGTATTGTCGGAACCGGCGTTGCCAATGTGATTTTTTACAAACTAATACAGATTTCGTCTCCAATCTTTGCTTCTTCCGTTACTTATCTGATTCCGATAGTGGCTTGTTTATGGGGCTTGCTGGATAATGAGTTGCTCACACCTTTGCAGTTTTTCGGAGCATTTATTATTTTGATTGGCGTTTTTATGGCTAACAAAAAATAAAAAAATCCTCCCGTTTAGAAACAAGAGGATTTTATATATATAAAATAATTTCTATTTAATTATAGAAAATCTGCATCAGTAACACCTTCGTTGATTTTTACATCACTCATTTTGATATCTAATTCAAATCCAACATTCATGATAGTGTTGAAAGGTACTTTAACACCTTTTACAACTCTATAATCGTTGAAGTTTGTTACTCTTGTCATTTTTTGTCCGCCTTGCTCATCAGTTGTAGCTTCAGCAACTTTCAAACCTGAGTTCACATCAAAATAATAAGTAGTATCACCATCAACAACAGCATAAGCATCAGAACCATTCATTGGCTCAATTCCTGAAACGATTACACCGCTTTTAGTAGCCAATAAAGTTTCGTTGAATAATACTGCGTTTTCTTTCATTTTCGCAAGTTCTTCACCTTCTAAAACTTTTTTCTGACCTTGTTGCATCATGTAGCCGGTATTTCCGTTTACAACTTGTTTCATTATTGAACCCATTCCAGCCATAGAAAGCTCGACCATCATTCTTCCTTTTGCATCTGTTTTTGCGATGTAAGATAATGGCATTGGTGCCTGGGGAATAGTTGTAGAACCAGTATATGCGATAGATTTTACGGCTTTTACAGCTTTGTCTCCACCAATTGCAGCTACATAAGCATCAATTACTGATTTTGCAGTAACTCCTGCAGGAACTGGTTTTTTCATTGCCGGTTTCTCAGTAGGATTTCCGTATTTATCGAAATAGAACATTGGGATTTTTAATTTTTCCAATCCTGAAATAACTTCTGAACCTTTACCTGTAACTACAATACGTAAATTATCTTCCAAGAAATATTTGTTTGCTGCTCTCATAACATCATCAGCGGTAACTGCATTGATGTTTTTGATATAGTTTTCATAAAAATCAGCTGGCAAACCTTCTGTTTCTGTTCTTAAAGCAAATCGGGCAATGGTTTCCGGTTTTTCAACCTGCATTACGAATTTCCCAATATATCCTGCTTTTATACCGTTTAAAACTTCTTCAGTTACTTTTTCAGTTCTGAATCTTTTTAGCTCTTTTAAAGCTTCTACCACAGAACTATCCGTAACTGCGTTTCTTACCTGAGCGTTAGCTTTGAATTTGCTGGCGACATTTTTATCAAAACCGATATTTGAAAATGCACCATATGTCCAACCATGCTTTTCTCTCAAATTCATATTCAAATAACTATCGAAATCACCACCATAAACCTGGTTAGCTATAATCGCTGGGAAATAGTCAGGATCAGACAGTTTTAAATTTACAGTGTTAATCAATGAGATTTCAGATTGAACCGCATTTGGCATATCCACAAAATTCATTTGTGTATATTGAACATTTGTTGGGTTCGAATAAGTCAATCTTGGCGCAGTAGCTTTTGTCCATGAACTAAATAGTTTTTCAACTACTTTTTTCACATCTTTTGTTTTCACATCTCCAACGATTACTAAGTAAGCATGTTCCGGAACGAAGTAAGTAGCATAATTGCTTTTCACATCATCTAAAGAGACATTATTGATAGTTTCTTCTGATAAATATTCTCCAGACGGATGATTTCTACCATAAGCTAAAACATTTTCAACTCTTCCGGCAACAGCAGTAACGCTTTTTGCATCTGTTTTTAAACCGTCAATAAGTTTTTCTTTTTCTTTGTCAAATTCTTCCTGAGTGAAGTTTGGCATCAAAGTACCTTCAGCCATTAGTTCTAAAATTCTTTTCGAATATTTAGACAATCCGTTAGCAGATGCTCCTGAAGAAAAGAAACTGATATCAGCTCCCATAAAATCGATTTCTTCGTTAAAAGCATCTTTTGATGTTTTCGTAGAACCGTTTCCAAGTAAGCTGCTGGTTAAATCGTCAACCCCTTTTTTATTTCCTTCTGCATATGGCGCATTGTCAATAGTTAAATTGAAAGAAACTCTGGGAAGTTTGTGATTTTCAACTACCAAAACTTTTAACCCGTTTGGCAACGAAAAAGTTTCAGGTTTTTTAATATTAATACTTGGCGATGGGCCAGATTTCGGTTGTGTTCTGTCTTGTGCTTGCATAATGATAGTTAAAAACAAGCTTGATAATACTATAATTGATTTTTTCATTTTCGTAAATTTATTTATTTTCAGCTTTGTCTTTTGCAGGTAGATAATCTAAAATCAAACGTTGGTTTGGATTTAGATATTTTTTAGCAGCATCTCTCATTTCTTCACGAGTGATAGAACGGAACATGTCAATTTCAGTATTGATTAAATTTACATCACCATATAATAAGTAGTAAGATGCTAAATTTCCGGCAACGCCTTCAATATTTGAGTTGCTATTCACATAGTTGCTTTCGTTGATGTTTTGTAATTTTTGAAAATCTTTTTCTGAAATTAAATCAGTTTGAATTTTCACAATTTCTTCATCAATTTCTTTCATTAAATCTGCAGAAGTAGCATCACCTTGTGGCAAGGCATAAATAATATAAGTTCCATAATCTTCCTGGCTCATATTGAACGCACCAGCTTCAAGTGCCATTTTTTTATCGTCTACAATTTTTTTGTATAATTTAGAACTCTTACCATTGCTTAAATAAGTAGAAATCATGTCTAAGATTCGGGCATCACGGGTTTTCATTGATGGTGTTCTGTAAGCAGCAATGAACATTGGTTTTTGAATATTTGGATCTTCGAAAGTTGCGTGGATTGGTTGCGTAATTGGCGCTTCAACAAATGTCTCTCTTTTAAATTCAACACCTCTTGGTATTGGCGCGAAATAATCCTGAATCCATTTTTTTGTCTGAGCGATATCGATTTGACCTGCTACAACTAAAACTGCATTGTTTGGAGAATAAAACTTTTTGTTGAAAGCCTGGAATTCTTCCAGTTTTGCAGCATCTAAATGATCCATAGAACCGATAGTTGTCCAACGGTATGGATGCACTTTAAACATATACTTCTTTACTTCAGCAAGTATTTGCCCGTAAGGACGGTTGTCATAACTTCTTCTTTTTTCTTCTTTTACTACTTCATTTTGTGTGTCAACACCAATTTGATTGATTACAGGATGCATTAGTCTTTCTGATTCCATCCACAAACCTAATTGTGTACTGTTGGATGGAAAAACTTCGTAATAATACGTTCTGTCATCGGTAGTGTTAGCATTGTTAACTCCACCATTTGAATTTACAATTTTAAACCAATCACCACGTTTGATATTATCGGTTCCTTCGAACAATAAATGTTCAAAAAAGTGAGCAAACCCGGTTCTTTCCGGATTTTCATCTTTAGCACCTACGTGATACATAACAGAGGTAATTACAACAGGTGCAGATGGGTCATTGTGTAAAATTACATGAAGTCCATTTGGCAAGTTGTATTCCTCAAAAGCGACCTTTTGGGCAAGAGCTGTTCCTCCAAGCATAAGCATTGAACTTAAAGCGATTAATGAATTTTTCATAAAAAATTAAAATTTTTTCAGTTGATTGTTCAGTTAGTTGC
>NZ_JBDSMB010000004.1:0-8424 GCF_039916025.1 Flavobacterium sp. | reverse complement strand
ATCTTTAATTTTAAGTCAAATCCAACGGATTTTTTCTGACAAGGGAGTTTCTTTTCTTTCATGTTGTCCTTTAAATAGTTGTTGATTTTTTGTCAACCTATTTCAGGATTGTGCATTCTCAACTATTGGTGCTAACGTTCCGCCGCTTCGCATCAGTTGCGAAGTTCGGAACCGATTATTTTCTACTAAGATAATATTTCTTGCGAAATGTGAACGTGAACTTACAACAAAATTCGCAATTGTGCGAAACGGCTGTTGGCAGAAGCTTTTTTATTAAGATTTTTGTCTTTTTCTAACTTTATTCTGTTTAACAAATTCAGCGAACGTACGTTTTGGATCTACTTCCAAAATTTCTATAATCATAACTTCAGAATTCCAAGCTCCAAGATGTCCAAATGATTCTCCAAATTTTTGAGTGCAAATAACTTTCATGTAAATTCCATTTAGACCATTTTCAACATCTAATTTCGTGAAGTTTTCATTATTGTAAACGTCATTCGTAAAATCAGCCCAGTTTGAAGAATTTATGCAGCAATTTTGAAAATCAATTTCGTCAAATCTTGATACTTCATCACCTCTAAAGTAAAAACCTTCAAATACTGATGAATATTCTTTCTGAGCCATCAAAAGGTTGAATGAAAGTAGAAGTAATATTTTCAGGAGATTTTTCATAAAGTTTCTGCCAACGTTCCGGCGCTTCACGAAGCTGCGGCTTTGGAACTGCTTTTTTTCCGCTAGGAAAAAACGAAGTTAAGAAAAAAAGAAGTTCAATTTACCGTAAACCAGCAGTTTCTTGAAACGGCTGTTATGCGTTCGGTTTTACAACCAGCTTTCCCGACACAAAATAAACTTAGCCGAGAAACGTAATTCGGTTACAAACTAGTTATTGTTGAATTCCATAACAACCAGAACGATTACAAACACAAAAATGAACAAATCTCAGAAACGTGATTCCGTTACAAGTAGGATTTTCTCAAATAAAAAACCAAACTTCAAACTCTCAATTTTCTGTTACAAATTTCATTCAAATTTCAGATAAATTTCTCGTGATTTTTGCGCGACGAAACTGACGCATAACGTCCCGCAGCTTTGCGAGCGTTGCGGCTATTTCGGAGACGAATTCTTTCGGTGACCGAAAACGAAGTTATGAAAAATACTTTTACAATTTTGCAAAATGTGCCGCAATGTCGCAAAACTGCTGTTAGCGGCTGGCTTTTTCTTTTTCTATTTCGAGCTTAATTCTGTATGGTATTTCAATTACACTTATTATTAAACTCAAAAATAATGGAATTACTAAAATCAAACGAGTTACAATACTATTTACATAAAACTTCAAAACTTCACGTAATGCGTTTGTAAAGTAAATTATTGGATTACTTGTATATTCTATCAATTTTGGCGCTGAAAAAAACTCATACCAAAATAATATAACTATCATTATCAACAATGCCAAAGTAATTCTATTGTAAAACAAATAACAAATTAAAAATGCATACAGAAATAAGTTTCTCAAAGCAAAAATTGCTTTAACACTTCCTTCATTATAACACAGAATTAAATTCAAGATAATACAAATCGAAATGATTGAAATTGTAAAGTTTTTAAATATCGAATAGAATTTTTTCATTTAATTGAGTTCGTCTTATTTTGCAGGATTTTTCGGAAGCTTGCCGCTAACGTCCCGCAGCTTTGCGAGCGTTGCGGCAATTTCGGAGACGAATTCTTTCGGTGACCGAAAACGAAGTTATGAAAAATATTTGTCCTATTTTGAAAAATGTGCCGCAATGTCGCAAAACTGCTGTTATAAGCCGTTTTATTCTTCACCTGGTTCTGATGAGGAAAGTGAAAAAATATACCATCTACTTTTCCGTTTAACCATTTCCATTTTGACATCTAAATTTTCAACTTCATATTCAACAGTTGCATACATTCCATCATTTTTTATTGTTTGAGGATTTCTTGCCTTTTGAAAAAGAGTTAAAAATTCTTTTTTAGTTATTTCGCTACAGTTTTGACTTTCTGCATATTCTGATTTGTATTTTGAACTTAATCTGCATAAACAAAGAGATTCAACATCTCCTTTTTCTTGTGGATCACATAGATTTGCTAAAACATCAAAATCTTTATTTTTAGCAGCATAAATAATTGCTTCAACAATTTGTTCAGGATTCTTGTAATTAAAATTCGGTATCGTTTTGTTAATTGAACTTTCTTCCGAAGAAGTTTCAACTTTCTGATTTTCCTTTTTTTCTATTTCGAGCTCACGTTTAGTAATTTCTAATTCTTTTTCTAAAAGCTTTTTTTCGTGGTCATTTGTTGTTTCAGATTTATCATTACAGCTAATAAATGTCAAAAAAAGTATTGATAAGATTAAATTATGTTTCATTATTATAAATATGTTTTTAGATTCTTGAATTCTCCGTTTCGGTTGAAAAATGGCTTATAACGTTTCGCAGCTACAAGAAGTGGCGAACTTCGGAACTGCTTACTTTCCGCTAAGATAATATTTCTTGCGAAAGGTGAACGTGAACTCACAAAATAATTCGCCATTTCTTGTAACTGCTGTTATAGGTAGCCTTTATTATTAGTTAATTATTTGCAATTTTCAGTAGGTCTAATCCTTTTCGAAGTGTGGAGTTTCCTTTTCGCAGTAGCAAATTTACTTTTCGCAGTAACGAGTTTTCCAATAGCAGTAAAAAAAAATCTCGCAGCAGTTAACATATGTTTAAATGCAGTGAGAAGTTTTCTTTTTTCAGTTACTTGTTTTCTAAACGCAGTTAGTGTTTTTCTAAACGCAGTTAGGATTTTTCTAAATGGAGTAGAGAGTTATCTAAATTTAATAACTCTATGTTCTAATTTTTTTAAATTCTATCCCTTTTACTTGTGCAAATTCGGGACTTAATGCACCAAAAACTGATTTGATGTATTTTTTAACTTCGGTGGCGATATCAACTAATCCTATGTTTACTTCGTATAATGTTTTGTCTCGAAAAATTCTTGAGTTACTAACTCCCGTATAAGCAGTTGCTACTGCATTGTTTTTTGCAGTTAGGTCAGTTTGTTTTGCTATAAGCGTAATTACTTTAAGCTCGTTTTCATTTGGTGTATAACTTGTTTCAGATTGTAAAACTGAAACAAGACCTGCAAAGTGCTGAATTTGTTGGTCGAAAGATTGTTGGCTTGCACTTATAGTAGTTGGTGCTGGTGTGCCCGGGTCGGTTGGCGTAACAGAAGTTGAAGCTCTTTTTCCTTGTAGCTTGCGATTGAAACCTTTTGCATCATTCACTTTTTCTTTTGTCGAATCGGTAGTTTCTAAAGCATTTACTAAACGAGTTGATAAAGATTTTAGGTTACTGAAAGCTATCAAACGGTTATTAACCGAATTGTTGTAAGCCGTGTTTTTAGTTACAACATCGGCAAGGTTTGCTTGTGATGATGTTTGAAGTGTTATTAGTTGTGGAATCTTCAAAGTATTTTTTGAAGGGTTGTAAGTAGCTCCATAACCCGTCACGAATGCAATAAGGTCTTGAAAATTTGCTACGTTTTTTGCGTGTCCTGTTTCTGATGTAGATGCCATAATTTATAAAAAAGTTTAAGTTAAATTTCAAATTTAAGAAATATTTCTTACACAAAAAAAAGTAAGAATAAAAAAAACACCCTTGGCGAAGCCAAGGGTGTTTTAGGTTTTTAAATGAGTAGCGAGTTCATACTCACTGAAAAGCGCCGTCTTCAAAGTAGTCTTTTGCAATCCATTTTTTTTCATTTTTTTTCATTAATACTGTAAAATGAGTTATTTCATTATTTCCAAGTGTTCCGTTTCCAATATCAAAACTTATTAAGGCAGTGCTTTCATTAATAATTAATGGCTTTGATAAAAATATTATTAACCTTTTTGGAAGGTTAACATATGCTCCAGTCTTTATTATTGTTCTTAATTCTTGATATTTATATAAACTTACCTTAGTGTTTTTAAAATCACTTATTTTCCAATAATATTGTTTTTCAGTTTCTAAATCTGATTTCAGTCTTTTTATTTGAACACTGTCTAAAATCCAATATTCTCTTTCTCTTTCCCTTTTATAAAAATTCTTATAAGTATACTCATAGGCATATATTGACTTTGTTTTTTTTACTGCCTCTTCAATTAAAAAAACTTCATAATCTTTATAATTTTTATACCTATCTTTTTTTAATTCACTACCTAAAAACTCATTGACAATATTACTTTCCGTTTCTGTTAAATTGCTTTGAGCTGAATTAGCTTTTGGATTAATTGTATTATTATTTTTTTGTCCAGAACAAGAAAACAAGAATATCAAGAGCAGAGCAGTTATTAAATTTTTCATAACATTTTTAATTACAAGGTTGTCCAATTTGAGTTTGTGCTTGCGGTGTTCCTTCTCCTATGGAGTGGCCAGTTTGTTCAGCGGCATATCTGTTTAATATTCTTTGTCTATCAGGACTCCCTTCAGGAAACAGAGTATTAAACAAAGGAGCCTCGCTTAATCCACCCCAAGCCATATCACTATATATTTGTTCAGGAGATGATGTAGACGGAACTGGCAATCCTGTTTGATATTCCTGTAATGCTCTTGCTATTGCATCGACATAATCAGTAGCCATTTGTTGATGATGGACATCAGCTGGGTTAATTGAAGAAGGATGATGTAAAGTTACATAGTAATGAAATAAACCTGCAAAATCATTATAAGCAGATAGATTTGGTGGACTTGTATTATAATAATCATCAAAAAGACTCATGAAATAGGCATGGATTAATTCATGAAACATTGATGCTGCTATGAATAATTTGGTTTTACCTGTATAATCAGTACTAATATATATAGTATAATTGTATGTTGAGTTATGAACAGTTTGAGCAGGTTTACCATTGGGAGCTACTTCTGATTTAATAGTTGTATTATAAACCGAAATACTAGGGCCTATTTTAGCTATTACTTGAGCAATATCACATACTGTTGAATTTTTTACTTGGGTAAGTACACCTTGTGCACATGGGTCCAGTTGATTTCCATTAATTTGCTTTTCGATAATGAATGGCTTAGCAGAGGTGTAAAATATTGGATTACCTATAATAGTAGTGTTTGTCTGTTCAACAAAATCGTAATCTCCAGTTGTTCTTACCTGAGTAATCAAATCAGGTAGTATATCATAATAAGCATAATTTACTGGAGGATTTTGAGCTAAATCAAGAAAATAATCTAGATATCTGCCATCAGTGTAGTAAAAGTAATTTTTATCTTCATATTTCAGTCGGTTGCCTAGTAACTCATTTAATTCATATATTTTGTCTAACACTGGTGATTGTGGAATGATGGAGATAGTACCTCCTTCGCCGCAAGGGCTTTCAGGTACGTCAACAATTACTACATTACTATATTTATGACATCCACAAGGAGGTGAATGGAATAGTTCAATTAACCAATTCCAAGCATCACCTACTGCAGATGCAATGGCTGATACTACATTAGCTATGCCGCCTCCCGAGGTACTATCGTCGCCACTTGAACTCCCACCTGGGGGAGTAAAAATAAATGGAGGGAAAAATCCACCTGATGGAGGGGTATTTTGCCAGTTACCAGTACTACCGCCCCCACTAGTAGTATTTGAGCCAGTAGGGTCGGGTTGAAACGGTGGAAATATAATTGTATCGCAAGGAGTAGACGATTGTTCGGTTAAATCAGGATTTAATTTATATCTTACTAATCTTTCTGAATTTATGGGATAGTCTTGATAATGTTGAACAATCTTATCAACTTTATATAACCAAATAACATCATTTTTATCGATTACAAGGTTTAGATAAACATTTGGAGATTTTATTGTTTCATCTATTTCAAAGCTATACGCTATATCATTATCTTTCGCTACTTGTAAAACATTATCTAGTTTAACTTTACCAAAATCACCTTGGAGTGTTAACAGAGTACCCTCGCCACGAGCATAAGGAGATGTTGTTAATTTAGTTGGAAATTTTTTTCTCAATTTTGAAATTACTTCTGATTTATTAGTTACCTCTTTCATTTCAACGGAAAATTTAGGTATTTCTTTTTTAAGGGGTTCTTCATATAAATCTTTTTCACAACTGGTTAGAGTAAGGAATAACATTAGTAAAAATAACCGAGCCAATAATTTAATTTTTATATTCATATTAAATTTGTTTGTACCTCTTCATTTTACAACTTTGCTGGGCTGAAAAGGGTTTGTTTGCTCCCGTTTTTAAGAAATTTTTTCTGCGTAATCTTGGGAAAAGGTTACCTATAACGTTTCGCCGCTTTGCTTCTGTTGCGAGCTTCGGAACTGCTTATTTTCCACTAAGATAATATTTCTTGCGGAAAATGAACGTGAACTTACCACAAAATTCGCAATAGAGCAAAACGGCTGTTAGCGGTTCGTGCTTCTTTGTTTATTTGCTTTCTCGGTTTGAAAATAATAATTTATAGGTGTCATTTTTTTTGATTCAATACCATTTTAAAATGGAATATCGTCTAATACTCCATAAGGCAGATAAATTAACTTTTTCCTAGATTCTAAATTAATAATTCTATCTAAATGCACACATTGTTTAAAGCCCAATGTTTTAGTATCTATTTCTTCTAAAATTATGTTGAAAAAATAGCCCTCTTTTTCGTCCAAAAAAGTATAACCTTCATCATCAATATGGCATTTGCATTTAGTAGCTATTGGTTTTAAATAGACAATTCCTTTTGCTTTCAGCATTTCAAATTCTATTGAAATGTCATCAAGCATTTCCTCTTTTGTTTGGTTTTCGTATATGTATTGATCATTTAATAAATTAGTTAAACCTGGAATATCCATATTAGAAAAGGAGAATACAAATGCTTCATTTTTGTTTAAATATTTTGTTTTGTTTTTCATTTTTCTGTTAGTACTTTTAGGAAATTACTTGATTTACCATTAGTTTTTAATTTAATTAATATTCACTATAGATTGAGTGTGCATCTCTAAGAGGTATTGTTTTATCTGAATATCTTTTTAATACTAGTTCAGCTTCATATTCTTCATAATCTAAAGCTAATTTTATACTTTCTGAAGTAACATATTTATTGTCATAATCATCATCATCTTCATCAAGAATATAAGCTCTAGCGTTAGTATTTGCATATCTGAAATTTATTTCTTGGTTATGATGCTGTTTATGAATTGATAAACTTTCTCTTAATGTTTGATATCCTTCTAAATTATCTTCTTCTAATAGTGTCCCCATTACTTTAATCCCTATGTAATAATACATTGAAGTTACTACATCATGCAATGTTGACATATCCTTAGTTCTCATTAATTTGTTTTTATCAAGGTTGTAATTTGTTAATGACTCTTGGATTTTAGGATAAATTAAAGATAGAACTCTTTCTCTCTCACTTTGGACAGAAGTGTTAACAGTTTGAGTTTTTCTTTTAAGGTATGAATCTTGGTAAATAGGTATTCCTGCCATTCCTAATAAAAATGAACCAATTAAAATTACTACTATTATGATTCCAATAATTGTAAATATCATCATTTTGTTTTCATTTAAGTTGTTGAATTCGTCTACGTTTTTTTAGCATGACCGCTAACGCTCCGCCGCTTCTCGTCAGTTGCGAAGTTCGGGACGAATTATTTTCCGTTAAAGATAAAAATTCGTGCGAAACGCGAACGTGAACTTACAACAAAATTCGCAATTGCGAGAAACGGCTGTTAGTGGTAGTGCCTTTATTTCTTTCTAGCGAATTCAACTAGAATTTTAGTTTTGGAAACCAGCTTTAAATCTTGTTTTTCATTGATGTCAAATTCTGCTTTATCAATAACATCTATACACTTTTTAAATACTTTTAATGACTTCGCATCATCATTTAGTATATCTAAAAGCACATCACAATATTTATCCATTTTCTTGCTATTAAATGGAGGCATTTGTTCTGAATTTGATATAATTCTAAAAAGCATTAGAATATGAAATCTAACTTTTTTATAAGATTTATCAAGATTATTTTTTCTGAAATGAGTTTCTAATTTATAATATGCATAAGCGCTTGTATAATATGGTGAATAAGTATGGTCTTCACTAAATATCTGTGCTTTCTTCTCATTTAATTTTCTAACAATCAAACCAAAAAAACTTGTAACATTATGTGGTTCGTCTAGGAACATTGCAGCAAAAGATTTAATTTGAAATGGAACAGTAATAATTTTAGCTCTTACTACAGAATTGTCGGAGTTAAATTGCTTTGCTCTGCGTTCATAGTATAATTTTTCTTCTCCAGCAAATGAATTAAGGTAACTATATACAAGTTTACACCGAAAAAATTTCTCTGTTTTTAATCTTTTTCGGTGATTTTGTTATCTTTGAATGTGTTTACTTTAAAAAATTACTTTATGAATAATTATAATTTCAATAAACAT
>NZ_JBDSMB010000003.1:0-6167 GCF_039916025.1 Flavobacterium sp. | reverse complement strand
TATAATGGTGTTTTGCTTGAAAAAAGAATTGCCGATAAATCAAAACCTGATGGAGAAGATTTAACCAATTTATATCAAAACAATGGTTATTTATTTTCAAACATAAATGCTGTTGAAGTAAAAACTGCTAACGACACTATTGATTTTGAAATTAGAATTACTGAAGGTCCAATTGCTTACTTTAACAATATTACGGTTGTAGGGAATGACAAAACCAATGATAGAGTAATCTATAGAGAATTAAGAACGCAACCAGGTCAAAAATACAGCAAAGAAGATTTAGTTAGAACCATTAGAGAAATTGGACAATTAGGTTTCTTTGACCCGGAAGCAATTGATCCAAAATTCAAAAATGTTGATCCGGCTGCGGGAACAGTTGACATTGAGTACAACGTTGTTGAAAAAGGATCGAGCCAAATTGAGCTGCAAGGTGGTTATGGCGGTGGCGGATTCATTGGAACTTTGGGATTATCTTTCAACAATTTCTCAGCAAGGAATATGTTTAAAAAAGAAGCTTACAAGCCGCTTCCAATGGGTGATGGACAAAAAGTTGCCTTGCGTTTACAGGCAAGTTCATTTTTTCAAACGTATAGCTTATCGTTTTCGGAACCATGGCTTGGCGGAAAAAAACCAATTCAGTTTTCAAGTTCATTGTCACACAGTAAACAGTTTCTTTATTCAGGTAATTCATCTAATGTAGACAGAGATAAGAGTTTTAATATTACTTCATTATCTGTTGGTATTGCAAAAAGACTGACTATTCCGGATGATTATTTTGTATTCTCAAGTTCAGTGAGTTTTCAATATTATGATTTGAATAATTACAATACCGGTCTGTTTACCTTTGGTGATGGATCATCGAGAAACTTAGCATACACGCTTGGTTTAACCCGAAATAATAAAGGAGTAAATCCGATTTTCCCAACATCTGGTTCTGAATTTAGTGTAACAGCAAAATTCACTCTGCCTTATTCATTATTTAACGGAATTGATTATGCAGATTTAGAAAATCAAAAAGAATACAAGCTCCAATATAATGCTCAGGCCGGAATAACGACAGTACCAAACGCTGAAGGACAGCTTCCAGCTATAAACGATTATTTACAGGAAACCACAACGGGTTCCGGAGTTTATCAAACTGTTGGTGCCGATTATACACAAGCAACAGCAGATAGAGCAAAAGTTGATCAGCAAAAATTCAACTGGCTGGAATATTATAAAATAAAGTTCAAAGCCGATTGGTATACAAGGATAGCAGGAACACAATCAAAAGCATTAGTGTTAAGAGCGCTTGGTGAATTTGGTTATTTGGGCGCTTATAATAGTGGCCGTGGTTTAGTGCCATTTGAGAGATTTTTTGTTGGTGGTGATGGATTAGCTAACTTTTCATTGGATGGTAGAGAAGTTGTTCAATTAAGAGGATATCCAAATCAATCATTATCATCACAAGATGGTGCAACAGTTTACAATAAATTCTCACTTGAATTAAGATATCCATTGACATTAAAAGCCGCTGCATCAATTTATGCATTGACTTTCTTAGAAGCCGGATCTTCTTTCAACACATTCAAAGAATACAATCCATTTGTACTGCAACGTTCAGCTGGATTTGGTTTGAGAGTATTTATGCCGGCATTTGGTTTATTGGGAATTGACTTTGCTCATGGCTTTGATGCTGTTCCTGGATTTACAAAACCTAATGGTTGGGAAACACATTTTATAATTGGTCAACAATTTTAATTATATTTGGTATACTATTTCTAAATCAAGTTAAGAATGAAAAAATATTTTTTAATATCAATTCTGGTTTTATCAACTGTACTTCAGTCAAATGCGCAATCTAGAGGCGTTAAAATTGGCTATATAGACATGGAATATATTCTGCAAAATGTCCCTGATTATAGTGAAGCTAAAAGTCAATTAGAGCAAAAAGCGCAAAAATGGAAACAAGACATTGAAGCCAAAAAGATTGACATTGCAAAATTGAAAGATGCATTAAAAACTGAAAAAGCTTTATTAACCAAAGAGTTAGTAGACGAACGTGAAGAAGAAATAAAATTTCAGGAAACTGAGCTTTTAGACTTTCAACAAAAAAAGTTTGGTCCAAATGGAGATTTAATTACGCAAAAAGCGGTTTTGGTAAAACCTATACAAGATCAGGTTTTTACTGCTGTTCAGGATATTGCCGAAGCTAAAAAATACGACTTTGTTTTTGATAAAGCTTCCGATTTAACCATGCTTTTTTCTGCTAAAAGATACGATATCAGCGATCAGGTTATCAGAGTTATTACCCGAGCTGAGAAAAGAGAGCAGATGTCTAATAAAGATGTTAAAAAACAAGCGGCACAAGATGAGTTAGAGGATGCTGCCAATGACGCTAATCCAACATTGGAACTTCGTAAAAAAGCATTAGAAGAGAAAAAGAAAGCAAGAGAACAATTAGTAGCCGATAGAAAAGCTGCTGCCGAAGCTGCAAAAGCAGAAAAGGAATTAAAAAGACAGGAATTGTTAGAAGCTAAGAACGCTAAAAAAACTGGCACGGTTACTGCTAATGGGAAAACCAGTAGTGATAAAACAACACTACCAACTGAAGCTGATGGCAAAGTATCCGATTCAACAGTAGTTGATCCTAAAGCAGCAAAAGTAGCCGAAAGAGCTAAACTTATTGAAGACAGAAAAAAAGCTTTAGAAGAAAAAAAGAAAAAAATATTAGAAGATAGAGAAGCTGCGAAAAAAGCAAAAGAAGACGCAAAAAATAAACCAAAAACAGAATAAAATAATAATAACAAATAATTAATTAATACTTTTTAAAATGAAACGATTGAAATCATTACTACTAGCTGCTGTATTATGTTTAGGAACTAGTTATACCATCAATGCACAAGCAAAAACTGCACATGTAGATGTAAATGAACTAATTTCTAAAATGCCGGCGATGCTGGATGCTCAAAAACAATTAGAAAAATTGAGCGGTACTTACGATGCTGAATACAAAACAATGGCTGAGGAGTATCAAAACAAAATTAAAAAATACGATCAGGAAGCTGCAACTGTTGGAGATGCTGTAAACGCAACTCGTCAAACAGAAGTACAAGACTTAGTTAAACGTATTACTGATTACAGAGACAATGCTCAAAAAGAATTGCAAAAGAAAGAAGCTGATATGGTTAAACCATTGATGGATAAAATCAAAGCTTCGATTTCAAAAATTGGTAAAGCAAAAGGTTACCAATATGTTTTAAACGTTGCTGACTTACTTTTGGCCGATGGCCCGGATTTAACAGCTGATGTTAAAAAAGATTTAGGATTTTAATCTGAACTTGTTTCAGATTCTAAAAAAATCATAATACTATCAAAAACTGCTCAATTAGTTGAGCAGTTTTTTTTTACTTTTGTTTCTATGGAAAACAATAATCCTATAGGCCTTTTTGATTCGGGAATTGGTGGAACATCAATCTGGAAGGAAATTCACGAATTACTTCCAAATGAAGACACTATTTATCTTGCCGACAGCAAAAACGCTCCTTATGGTCAGAAATCTAAAGAAGAAATTATTGAACTTAGTATTAAAAACACCGAGTATCTTCTGAATCAAAATGCAAAAATAATTGTGGTCGCCTGCAATACCGCAACAACAAATGCCATCAAAGTATTGCGTGCCAAATATAAAGTTCCTTTCATTGGTATTGAACCAGCGATAAAACCAGCCGCAATTCATTCAAATAGTCACATAATTGGAATTTTAGCCACGCAAGGAACTTTAAACAGCGAATTGTTTCATCAAACTGCTGAGAAGTACAATGACACTAAGATTATTGAGCAAATCGGACATGGGTTAGTCGGACTTATAGAAAATGGAGAAATCAATTCTAAAGATATGGATTTACTGCTTCATCAGTATTTAGAACCAATGATTGAAGCCAATATAGATTATTTGGTATTGGGTTGCAGCCATTATCCTTATTTGATTCCGCAAATAAAAAAAATACTTCCAAAAGATATTAAAATAATTGATTCCGGCGAAGCTGTTGCTCGACAAACAAAAAGTGTTTTGCTGGAAAGAAATGAGTTAAATAATGAAACGAATAAAGGAAAAGCTATTTTCTATTCTAATTCAGATTCAAGGGTTTTAACGGAAATTCTACAGAATAAGTACAAGGTTATTTCTAAAGATTTTTAAGAGCCAAACTCTGGGGATTGTTTAAACCATATTCCTGCTGTCCACTTATACAAGGTATCGCTCCCATCAGGGCTAAACTCAAACTCAAGGCTTTCTTTAATCTTCCTTGAACCAGCTAGAATACATCACGTAATTATTCGATATACGCTCTATTTCGCCTGCAAAATTAGATTGGTCAATATCTTTTACTTTCTTAGCTGGAACTCCAGCGTAAATCGTCCCTGATTCAACTATAGTGTTTTGGGTAAGAACTGCTCCGGCGGCAATAATAGAATTGCTTTCTACAACACAATTATCCATCACAATAGCACCCATTCCGATCAAAACATTGTCATGAATCTTGCATCCATGAACAATCGCATTATGCCCAATGGAAACATTATTCCCTATTTCAGTTGGATGTTTTTGATAAGTACAATGAACAATTGCTCCATCCTGAATGTTAACCTTATCTCCTATTTTAATATAATGAACATCACCGCGAATAACTGCATTATACCAAACACTACAAGATTTTCCCAAAATAACATCTCCAACGATTGTTGCATTTTCTGCAACAAAACAATCATCTGGAATTTGTGGGCTTTTACCGTTAACAGCTTTTATTATCATGGTTAAAAAAAATTGTCCCGATAAATCGGGACAGTTATTTGAATTAATTAATTGCAGGACAATTACAGTGATATTTTTCTGGTTTACAGAATAAATTAAGTCCTAAAGTTATTTGGTGGAAACCACCTGCATCAAACTTAACATCACCTATTATATGAGAATATGTATATGATACTACGTAATTTTTAAAATTCAGACCAACAATTGGTGTTATGTATTGCAGTTTTTGATCTGCAACACCATTACCCTGAACATATTGTGCTCCATCAAGACTTCTTCTGTATGATATTCCACCCCATAATCTTCCGAAATCTAATTCTTTGTATGCTTTTATGTTTAAATCGACTGTTTTTTCCTGAGTCAATGTAACAAGTTGAAACATAAAAGATGGTTCCCATAGAATTTGTTCAGCATCACCAAAAGTATATCCGGCGTTTAAAATAAATCTTCTCAAATTTACCGGTTCACTATCAGTATATAATTTTCTATCACTAGCCAATGCATTTTTAACTGTTGCATGAACATAAAAATCAAGGAAATTATAAGAAGCTCCAATATCAACATTAAAATAAGTTGACTTTTGAATTGAACCAAACACCACAGGATCAAATCCCGGATTGTTATCATAAAACGTAGTTTCATCTAAATTACTTTGAATGAAACCAGCACTCATACCAAATGAAAGTTGGTTCAAATCAACATTATCACGTGAAAACATAATATGGTGAGCATACGTCAATTTCATCCCTGTTTGAGAGTGATAACCGTTTTTATCGTTAAAAACAATAATTCCTCCTCCGGATCTTTCACCTAAAGCTCCATTGAAACTTATTGTTTGCAAGGCTGGCGCGTCTTTTTGACCTAACCATTGTTGCCTCGCTGTCAGTCTTAATTTTGCGCAATTTGCAGCTCCAGCCATTGAAGGATGTAGCAAATAGTAATTATCAGATAAATAATCTGAGTAAACTGGTAATCCTTCTTGTGAATGAGAAAATTGTGCAACTATTAGTAGTGCTAATAAATAAATCTTTCTAAAATTCATTTTAACTATCTTTTTAATGAGAAATGGGCTTTAAACTGTTTAACTGTGGCACCTTCAATAAAATCAACCGTAAACCAGTAATCATCTGATGGTAAAAGACTTCCGTTGTAGGTTCCGTCCCAACCTTGACCTGTTGAACTGATTTGTTTCATTAGTTTGCCATAGCGGTCAAATATATAAATTTTTGCGTTAGGTTGTCCACCTAATCCAACAATATTCCATGTGTCGTGGATTCCGTCTCCGTTCGGGGAGAAGTAATGCGGATAATCTATGATTTCTACCGCGTCGATAATCAGTTCTTCACAGCTGTAAGCAATATCTCCTTTGGTATCC
>NZ_JBDSMB010000002.1:0-34257 GCF_039916025.1 Flavobacterium sp. | reverse complement strand
TTAATTAATACATTTTACAAAATGACATCAGAAATCACTACACCGGCAGAGCTTAAAAAAATGGATCCCGTTTTTGGTCAGCTATCTTTTGATAATCACGAACAAATTGTTTTTTGTAATGACAAAGATACAGGATTAAAAGCAATTATTGGAATCCATAATACAGTTATGGGACCAGCACTTGGCGGTACGAGAATGTGGAATTATGCGAACGAATGGGAAGCTTTGAATGATGTTTTACGTCTTTCACGCGGAATGACTTATAAATCTGCAATAACAGGTTTAAATCTTGGTGGCGGGAAAGCCGTAATTATTGGCGATGCCAAAACTGATAAAACTCCGGAATTGATTACGCGTTTTGGAGAGTTTGTAAATTCGCTTAGCGGAAAATACATCACAGCAGAAGACGTTGGGACTACGACTGAAGATATGGATAGAATTCATGAAGTAACTAAATTTGTTACTGGAATTTCTATTGAAAAAGGTGGTTCAGGTAATCCTTCACCAGTAACTGCTTATGGCGTTTATATGGGAATGAAAGCAGCAGCCAAACATCAATTTGGTTCGGATAGTTTAGCTGGAAAAAAAGTTTTGGTACAAGGAAACGGTCACGTTGGAGAAACTCTAATCAGCCATTTGACAAATGAAGGAGCAATTGTTTTTGTTTCGGATATTCACCAGGACAAAATGGAAACTATGGTTTCAAAATATGGTGCCCAAATTTTCACAGGTGCTGATATCTACAGCGCTGATGTTGATATTTATTCGCCTTGTGCTTTAGGTGCAACAATAAATGATGATACAGTTTATAAAATCAAAGCCAAAGTAATTGCTGGTGCTGCCAATAATCAATTAGCGGTTGAAGCTGTTCACGGACAAATATTAAGAGAAAGAGGCATTACTTATGCTCCGGATTTCCTGATAAATGCTGGTGGAATCATCAATGTTTACGGTGAGTTGGTTAAGTATGCTGAAGGTGAAGCAATCAGAAAAACAGAAAACATCTACAATACAACGCTTGAGATTTTCAGTTTTGCGGATAAAAACAATATGACAACGCAGCAAGCAGCTATGCAAATTGCCGAAAACAGAATTGCCCAAAGAAAAAAAGAAAACGCTGCTAAATAAAGCCATTTCAAAATAAAATAATTACTATTTTTGCAAAGCGAAAGATTTTCTTTCGCTTTGTTAATTTAAAAAGTTCTTACAGGTGTTAAACAGAAGACATATCCGGGTAAAAGTAATGCAATCCATTTATGCATTGCATCAAAAAAGTTCTGATGATATTGAAAAAGAAGAGAAATTTTTGCTTCACAGTATCGATAGTATTCAGGATTTGTATTTAATCATGATGTCTTCACTGATTGAAATCAGAAAAAAGGAAGTTGTCTTTTTAGAAGCTTCGAGCAAAAAACATTTGGCTACACCGGAAGAAAAAAATCCCAACAGAAAATTTGTCAACAACGCGGTTCTTCAATTATTAGAAGAAAACAATTCGTTGAGCATTGCTTTAGAAAAAAGAAAAATCAACAATTGGTCGATGAACGATGACTATATATTGATTTTGCTTAATGAAATAAAGCAAAGTCCGTTGTACCAAAAATACATGAGCACTAAAAAGAGTTCTTTTGAAGAAGATAAAGAATTTGTGGTGGATATGTTTACCGAATTGATTGCTCCAAATGAGAAGTTATACGAATATTTAGAGGACAATAAATTGACATGGATTGATGATATTCCGTTAGTGAATACTCAGATTCAAAAACAATTAAAACAGATTTCAGAAACAGCTGAATTCAGAGTAATCAAATTGTACAAAGACCAGGAAGACCAGGAATTTGTGAGTTTGTTGTTCAGAAAAACGGTGCTGAATGAAGTCGAATTGGCCAAAGAATACATCGACAAAACACCAAATTGGGATGCAGACAGAATTGCGGAAATAGACACGATCATTTTGAAAATGGCTATTTGTGAGTTTTTAAAATTTCCATCAATTCCGGTCAAAGTGACAATTAACGAATATTTGGAATTAGCCAAAGAATATTCAACACCAAAAAGCAGCATCTTTATCAATGGAATTTTAGACAATTTGGTCAAAGAATTTCAAAGCGAAAATAAAATTCAAAAAACAGGAAGAGGATTAATTCAAAATTAAATTTATTATTATGGGACAATTAGGTCAGTTTTTGCCGTTTTTACTAATGTTTGTGGTTATTTATTTCTTTATGATCAGACCACAGCAAAAGAAAATTAAGCAAGAAAAAGAATTTGAAGGTGGTTTAAAAGTAGGCGATAAAATCATTACTAAAAGTGGTTTCCACGGAAAAATTTCCGAGCTAACAGAAGCAACAGCGGTAATTGAAACCATGTCGGGAAAACTTAAAATTGAGCGTTCTGCTATTTCGTTAGAATTGACAGCAGCGGCGAATAAAAAATAAGAATAGATTAAACTATTTTTAAGGCACTTTTAAAGTGCCTTTTTTTGTTAATTTTTCAAAGATTAGTTTATATTTGAAAATATTATAACCAACATTTGATGAGATATTTAGCCTTTTTTTTAGCCGCTTTCTTCAGCACAACTATTTCCTACGCTCAGTGGGAAAACATCAATACAGGAATTAACGATAATCTCACCGGTCTTGTTTTTTTACAAATTAATGGATTAGCCTGTGGTGAGCATGGGATTTATTATACAACAAATGGAGGTGTAGGAGCAAGCAGCTGGACAAGATTTCAAATCACGGATAATGCAGCTAATTCATTGATTTACGAAAACACTAAATTTACGCATTGTTTCAGCAATTATAATGTTCAGACAAATACGGGATATGTTTTCGCATGTGGACAGAACACATTAACGAACAGAGCTCAAATATTTAGATTTTCAGTTCCTTCAATGGCTTATTCAATAACGTATACAGGCCCCGATAATTCTAAATTAAATCAAATTGCATACGCTGCATCAAGTACCAAATATCTCGCGGTTGGAGATCATGGTTTGATGGTGTATTTTTCTACCGGTGCTGCTACTACTTTAAGTACGGGAACCACTGATGATTTGATATCAATTTGCGACAATACTTCCAGCGGGACATTGTTTAAATATGGATCGTTGGGAAAAGTTAGACAGACACAATTTAGTGGAACTTCTCTTTCCAACAACACAGAAATTGTTACACCTGGTGCAACTAATAAAGGATTATACAATATTTATTCTGTTGGAGACGACAACTATTTGAAATTAGATTTTACTGCCGGACTTACAACTTCAAATACAAATTTCACAACACCTTTAGACGCGAATTGTATTTTCCAATATTATGTTGGCACAGATCATGGCATTTATAGAACTAACACCACTAATTTTGATACACAGGTTTTAGAGTGGCAGATTACTTCTTTGGATTATCATATTAATGGATTTTGGGATCCAGCTTACTATGATGGAGATCCTTATTATGTATATGCTTTTGGCAATAATGGTGTAATTCTTAGAACTAGTAACGGTGGCGGATATGCAAAACCGTATGTGAAAATCATTTCTGATGGAGGATGTTACCCGGGAAGTGTCAGTTTTTCTCTTATTAGTGGTAGTTTATCCTCAGCTAGTTGGTATTCCAACGGAGTATTATTTCATTCAGGGTCAGGAGCTTTTAATTATAGTTTTCCCGCCGCTGGTTCATACAATATAACGGTGGATGTAGCAAATTCTTATGGTGGTGTTCACAATACGGATGCAAAAACCATTACCGTTGTTCCTGTTCCAACTGTGAATAAGACATTTACAATTAGTGATAACATTCTTTGTAAGCAGGAATCTATTCAAATCCAGATTAATGATTCTGAGCCAAATGTTATATATAGCCTGAAATTAGAAGGACAACCGGGTTCAAATTTTGGGCAAAGTCAAATAAGCATAGGAGGAAATTTAGTTTTTACAACAGGCATGATTGACGTTACAGGTAATTATTATTTATATGCAAAAAATAATTTAGCTAACTGTGGTACTAGATTTCTCGGTAATTTTTTAATCACTGTAGAGGAAACAAAAGCTGATTTTCATTCAGGTTTGATTAATGCTGAAGTAAATGAACCAGTTGATTTTTATCAAAATGCAGTAGATTCACAAAATTTCGAATGGCAATTTGGTCCAAGTGCTACAGTTTCAACTTCTACGCTTCCCGATGTTCAATCGAGCTTTACTGTTCCAGGGCAGGCTACTACTTCACTACATTCATGGTCTAATAACGGCTGTCATGATACAGTAACAGAAAATATTCCTTATATATATGAAACACCAGCGGTACAAGATGATTGTTTTCTATTAACAAATAACAGTACCGACCCAGCTTGGCCTGGTTATTATAATCCTGATATTTCGCAAATGGTTCCCATTTCAAATGGTTTTCTAACATGTGGTACATATAATAATGAAATTTTTGATTCTAATTACGGAATTACACTTAATTTGAGCGGAAAAAAAGGCGGGTATTTAGCTAAGCATGACAGAAATGGAGTTTTAAAATGGGTTGTTTATAATGTTAATACAACCACTATTAACTCAAATGAGGATGTTATTTATTCTTGTGCCGAAGATTCAAACGGAGATATTTATGTTTCGGGAAGAGGATCTGGAAAATTTTATGATAATGCCGGGCATGTGACCGATTTAGCTCAAACCCCTATTGGAATTACCAAAAGATACTATTTAATTAAATTAAACTCTAAAGGCGAGATTATCTGGTATATGCAGAATTATGTTTTTGGTTTTATAAAATTGGCAATTGACCATGATAATAATATCACAGCTCTTTCTGATTTTGTTACTAATTATGTTAGTCCACAACTATATTTTAATGGAGTTATAGGACAATTAATTGGGCAGCAAACAACACCGATGGATGAGGAAGCTACCAACGAAATTATTAAAATATCTCCGCTGGGAGCTATAATTTGGGATACAAAAGTCCGTTTAGAATCTGCTAATATCAGAGAATTCTACGATCTGGGGTTTGATAGTACTAACAATAGTTATATCTCAATGGGTTATGACATTTATGCCCGAATTTATAGACCAGGCAGTAATGTAAGTCAGATTATTTATGGAGGTGGTGGTTATGGCGGCAAAATAGGAATAGTAAAATTGAATACGAACGGTCAAATCGTTTGGCTGACTCAAAGCGGAACCGTGAATACTGTTGGTAATCCTAATGATGGAAATCGACTTTATGATATGATTGTTGAAAATGACGGTACGGTATACTTTACAGGTTCAAATGGTACTGGCCAAAATTGGAACGCACCAATAAATTATACTTATGTGTTTCGGAACACCAATGCTACAAATACATCAACGACTCAAGGGCCATACTTTGTTGCCAAAGTTAACGCTGCCGGAATCTGCCAGTGGATAAGAGGTGCCGGACACACTTATTATGGTTATGGAGAACAAATCACTAAAGCAGGGAATGAAGTTTTTGTTATTGGAAGGTTTAAGAATAATAGTGTAATTACTGCTTCAGGTACTTTTGACAGTACAAATGGTAACAACTATAATTTGACTATTAACGCGTCTGATTATTTTATGTCTGTATATGATGAATCAGGTAATCTGAAAAGAATAATTGCAAACGGAAATAATACCGATGCCTTATACTTTATTGATACTGGAGGTTTTTTTAAAGGAGATGGAAATTATTTCTATTTGGCTAAAAATACCGGATATTATTTAAGTGCCAGCGGTTATATAGATTTTGGGAATCCTCTTCCAACATTAAATGAGCGTGACGGGACAATACTTCGCTTCACAGAAAGCTGTGGAATTCTAAGATATGATTCAACACTTAGTAATAATGACATTAGTAATTCATTATTCGATAACCTTAGTGTTGTACCAAACCCAACAACAGGCGAATTCAGTATCAAGTTGCATACTGCATTTGAAAATATTGTAATGGTTGTAACAGATATAACAGGTAAAATTGTTTCTGAAGAGAAGTTTAACAATGTAACCGAAATCAGCTCCAATATTAAGGGAGAAACAGGTATTTATTTTATAAGACTAAAATCGTCAGACGGCGTGAAGTGTTTTAAACTAATTAAATTATAACTCCAGTTTATATAGCATATCCCGAATTTCATTGAAATGTTCCCACGGAATAAAATGATTGGCGTCTTTTATGGAAATGATTTCAAGCGATTTGGCATTAACAAATTCCCGTTTCATAAATGCTACATTGCTGTAAGGAACCAGCGGGTCTTTGGTGCCATGAATGATAATTACTTTCGATGTGATGTTTTGCAGCTTTGGTTTCAAATCGACTAAATCACTTTTCAACCACCACAATTCATCGTTAGCAGGACGAAGTGCACCCGGAATTATATATCGAATTGGTTTTGCTTTGATGATAGCACGCCACTTTTCAGGTTTTTCAGCCTTTGGGTCAACAGCACCGGCCAGAATAACCAAAGTTTGATAATCATTAGGTTTCTCTGCAGCCATTTCCACAATCGTTGGTCCGCCTAACGAATGTCCAATAAGACAAATCGGTTTCCCATTAGCGGTTTGTTTTGTGAATTTTTCAATAATGTAGCTCTGCGTTTTTAAGTTTTCGGCTTCACCAAAATTGCTGTAACCAAATCCAATCCGGTCGATAGCAATCATTCTATACTTGGATAGGAGCAAACTGTCTTTTAGATAATCTTTGTAAGCATCCCAACTTCCCGGCGAGCCATGCACAAAGAATAAAGTCGACGCATTTCTATTTCCGGTTTCTATATAATGAATAGTGAAACCATCAATTTCCAAAGAAGAATCAATGTAATCTGTTTTTGATGCGGTAAAAAAAGACTTGGTTTCTTTGCTCGTCATGCGCATCCTCATGCACGATTGACAAAAAATCAAATAGCAAAGTATCAATGAAAAAAAAATAGTTTTCATCTTGTGTTTGCGTACAAAAAGAAAACCATTTTTCATGTGTAGTGATATTATTAATTTCTATATTTATCGTTCAAGCCTATGTTATCCATAATCATAGGTCTGATTTTTTCTAATCTTGTGATTTTGGTTTTTTCCTGTTTGGCAGTCGCCATAAATTCCCAAAACTCTTTTTGTTTATATGGACTGAACTGTTCAAAGGCAGCGTTCAGTTTACTGTCTTTCTTCAATTCGCCTTCAAAGAAATCACATTTCATTGCTTCTTTCTTTTCAGGTTTTATTGCAAGTCCGGCTTTTTCATTCTCAATAGCTTCATTGATATAATGTAAAACCATTTTTTCATTAACATCAGCACCCGAAGTAAAACGCCATTGACGCAATCCTTTAGTTACACCTTCATTGGCATTAACCAAAACTTTGGCTTCATCTTTTAGAAAAACACCATTCCAAAACCAAATGGTAAAATAGTTCTTGAAACCACCAATGCCCAACACATTTTTGTTGCTAACGGTATAGACTTCGCCGCCCCATTTATTGGTTTCCACCAACTCGGTTTTGTGAATGATTTCACGAAGTATTCGCAATTCATTTTCCCATTGATTAGTTTTATCCCAAGTTTTTCTTTCTTCCATGGCTAATCACTAATTACTAATCACTATTTTTTCTTAGACTTTTTCTTCTTCTCTGTTTTAGAAAAATCAGTAGTAGCCGTAAGTTCTGCAATTTTGATGATGACATCAATTGCTTTTTGCATGCTTTCTACAGGAACATATTCGTATTTTCCGTGGAAGTTATGACCGCCGGCAAAAATATTCGGACATGGTAAACCCATATAAGATAAACGGCAACCATCAGTTCCACCACGAATAGGTTTTATCAATGGTTTGATGTCTAGCGATTTCATGGCTTTTTCAGCCAAATCAACAATAAACATTACCGGTTCGACCTTTTCTTTCATGTTGTAATATTGGTCTTTGACAGTCGTAATTACGATATCTTCACCAAATTGTTTTGCGAATTTCTTATTGAATTTCTTGGTGATATCATGAATTAGTTCTTTGCGTTTTTTGAATTTTTTCATATCGTGGTCACGAATGATTAAATCAAGTTTGGTTTCTTCTATGCTTCCCGAAATCCCTGTTACGTGGAAAAACCCTTCGTATCCTTTAGTTTCCTGCGGAGTTTCATGCTTTGGCAATTCATTTATAAATTCATGTGCAATAAGCATGGAGTTTATCATTTTCCCTTTGGCATAACCAGGATGCACGCTTTTCCCTTTAAAGATAATTTTTACTCCGGCCGCATTAAAATTTTCGTATTCCAATTCGCCAATCTGACTGCCATCCATGGTGTAAGCCCAATCAGCGCCAAATTTTTTAACATCAAATAAATCAGCACCGCGACCAATTTCTTCATCAGGTGTGAAACCCACACGGATTTTTCCATGTTTTATTTGCGGATTGCTAACCAAATATTCCATAGCCGTTACAATCTCGGTGATACCAGCTTTATCATCTGCACCAAGAAGCGTCAAACCATTCGTTGTGATTAATGTTTGTCCTTTGTAAAGCAATAAATCTTTGAAATAATTAGGAGATAAAACGATATTTTGTTCTTTGTTTAAAACAATATCGCCACCATCATAGTTAGGCCATATTTGTGGTTTTACATCTTTACCAGTAAAATCCGGAGTTGTATCAAAGTGGGAAATGAACCCTATTGTTGGGACATCATGGTCAACATTCGAAGGCAAGGTCGCCATGATATAACCATGTTTGTCAATTGTGACTTCTTTCAGACCTATGGTTTTTAGTTCTTTTGCCAGTTTGTTGGCTAGATCAAATTGTTTTTTGGTACTTGGTGTAGTATCAGAATTTGGATCTGACTCGGTATCGATAGTGACATAGCTTACAAAGCGGTCGATAATATTTTGCATTTGATTATATTTTTAAGCAAATATAATTAATTACGAATTACCAATTAGGAATTACGAGTTGGGGATTTTGATTTTTAGGATTGGATTCTCCAGCTACTTATTTAGTTTTGACAAATTTTCCGGAATAAATTGGATGCTTGTCGAACTTTTCTCCTAGTGTGAAATAGTAATTGTTTCTTTCTTGTTTTACAATTCTGAAAGCAATTGTACTTTTCTCAATAATATTTTTTTCAATTTGATTAGGATTTAGTGGTTCTGTTAAACCCTTTACAATAAATATTTCTTCATTAATCCAATTGATCTCAAAATTTTCAATTTTATCATTTAATTTATAGATGAATTTATTATTCTCTAAAGTAAACTCATAATTATTCAATCCATTTTCTAAATACTGTTTATCTAATTCCACAAGATATTTTCCATTTGGAAGTTTTTGGGTTGTCTCTTTAATTGTGAAAGAAGTTAGAAAGATAATTGCAAATAAGACAATTACATTTTTCATATTTTTGATTTTAGTTTGGACTTATTTAATACCGTATTAACTTCCGCTAATATACCAAATTTCTATCTCAAATAACTCTGTACAAAAGTCAAAAAGGTGCTCGGTCTCATAGGTGCTGCTACAGTAGTAATGCATCTGTCCACTGCATAAGCAATTCGAACACGAGGCAATTCAGGGAATTCTTCAGCGATGACCTGAATCAAAACTCTTCGCTCTTTTGGTTTAGTTCCATTAATGAACTGGTATTCATAAAGGGCTTTACAATTGCTTTCAACTTTGTTCCAACTCATGATTTTGTGGTTTTAATTGTTTTTAGTCAATCCTCTCAAACCCTCTTGTAATAACGTCTCAAATTAAAAGCAAGAGGGTTGAAGGAGTTTTATTTATAACTTGAGTAATATATAAAGCTCGCAGGCTATTAATGCCACACTACATGCTAAAAGGATTTTGATAATGATGTCGATGGTTTTATCGGCTGTTGTATACATATCTCTGTTATCAATTTTTAGAAGTTTCATAGTTGCTGTTATTAAATATTAATCTGTTTTTTTTGTTTCTCAGTTGAAAAAACCTGCCCTTTTCAAATTTCAAATACCACTATGAGATTGTTCGGGCAGGATTCTAATTTAACCTGGCTTTGTTATCTATGATATAACAAAGCAAATTTCGAAAACGAAAAGCACAAAAAAATCCCCACTAGTGGGGATTTTTCAATTATTTTTTCAATAAGTTTTTTTGGACTAGAAATCGTATTTTCGCTCTACGGCGAATCGTAAAAAATCGTTTTTACCAGTAATGTTAAACTTCTTTATAATGTTCTTTCGATGCGTGTCAACTGTTGATTTTCCTATGTTTAAGGCATCTGCTATTTCCTGGGAAGATTTGCCTTCACCAACCAATCGGAGAATTTCTTTTTCGCGCGAACTTAAGATAATTGCTTCTTTGGTGTGAGAATCTTTAGCCGTAATGGCATCATCAAAAAACGTCTCGTTTCGTGCTACAGTTCTAATCGCGTCAAGCACGGTTTGCAATGAGGAATTTTTCATAATATATCCCGATGCACCAGCTGCTTTCATCTGTTCGATAGCTTCGTCCTGGTCAAACATGCTAAAAGCAATGACTTTTGTTTCAGGGTATTTGCTTTTGATGATTCGGGTTGCCATTATGCCGTCACATTTTGGCATGCGAATATCTGTAATGACTACACTTGGTCTTTTGTTTTTTACCAATTCAATTAGCGCTTCGCCATCATTGGATTCGCCTACAAGCATGATATCAGCTTCGTCTTTAAAAAATAATTTCATGCCATCAATCAGTGCCTGATGGTCTTCGGCAATTGCTAGTGTTATCATAATGGTATGTCAATTAGAATAGAAGTGCCTCTTTTTTCAGTGCTATCAATAGTAAAAACACCTCCCATTTGTTCCACTTTCTTTTCAATATTGTTTAGCCCCATGCCTTCTTTTTTATCTATTTTTTTTGGATTAAATCCACTGCCATTGTCTTCTACAATGATGTTTAAACTGTCATCATGTTGGGTAAGATGTATAGAGATTTCGGTAGCATTAGCATGTTTAATGGCGTTGGTGAGTATTTCCTGTATCATTCTAAAAATGGCTACTTCGAGTGTGTTTTCTATACGTTCCTCAAGTCCAAACGGAATAACTTCAACAGCGAGCTTACCGGGAATATTCATTTTTTTTGCAATGTTCCTGACAGCTGGCAGCAAACCCTGATTGGCGATTACGCCTGCATTTTTAGTATGGGCGATTGTGCGTACTTTTTGATAGGCTTCTTCTATTAATTCGTCAGTTTTATTAAATAAATTATCAGCATCATCATACTTTGTATCTTGTTTTTTTAGATTTTGAAAATTGAGCTTGAGTGTCGCCAACAAACTTCCCAGATTATCGTGTAAATCATTGGCTAATTTGATGCGTTCTTTTTCCTGACCTTCGAGTAGAATGTCTATTTCGTGAAGTTCTTGTTCTTTTAAGACATTTTCGAGTTTCTGGGTCTCGATTTGTTTTTCCTGCTCGGCTATTTTTTTCTTTTTGTTGAGGTTTTTATATCCCAAAATAAAAAGGACTAACACTACTAGTAAAACAACGATTACGGCACCGCCTTTTTTCATAGCGCTTTGTAGCCATAGAATTTCGCTTTTGTGCTCTTTGGTTTGATATTTAACATCAATATCTCTTATCGCTTTTACTTGCTGGTTGTCATCATTTATGCTTTGATATACTTTTTGTCGGTCAATATATTCAATAGCTTTTTTATAATCTTTCTTCTCTTTATATAAGTTAGCCATTAAACCATACAGCATGATTCTGGTGGCTGTATTATTATCTTTTATTTTTAGCGCATCAGCTTTTTGATATTTTACCAATGCTGAATCATATTTTTTTTCCTTTAAAAGAACACTTGCCTGATTAATGTAACAGATAGATAAATAAAAATTTGAATTGTGTTTTATAAAATATTCATAAGCTAAAGTGTTATACTTTCTTGCTAACTTATAATCATGTATTTTTTCGCTATAGACCAATCCGATATTTGAATTTAAGCGTGCTTCAAATAATGAGTCTTTTATTTTTTTACTTTCAATTATGGCATTTTGATAATAGTTGATTGCTTTTGAGGGTTCAGAATCAAATAAATTGTTGCCAATTTCTTTATAGGTTTTACACAATAAAGGAATGTTATTTGTCTTTGTGGCATAATCAATCGCTTCATCGATTAAGGGTTTGTAATCCTCGTATTTATAATCTGTCAGCCCTTTTATTTCGACTATGATTAAGTTCATTTCGATAACCTTATCATAATCATTTTGTAATTTATAAGCTTCTTTGGCTTTCATGAAATAGGATAGTGCCTTAGCTCCATTGCTATTTGCATAATAACTCTGACCATATAAATAATAGAATAACGCTTTATCATCATTTGACAATTGGTTTGGGTTTATTTTTTGCAAACCAGTTATTCTGTCTTTGAAGTCTAAATCTTCAAAATTAGTTTCAATGCTTTTTAAACTTTTATTTTGAGCCATAGCCAAAACAGTGATAAAAAGGAATACCACTGTTATAGCTATTTTTTTAAATTTCAAAGATTTATTCATTTACAATTATTATGTCATACCACCAGTACCTCTAGCTCCCGGAGGAGAGCCTTTTGAATAATAAGTGTAAGTTCCGGCTTTATAATTTTTGATGTATAAATCATCATCTGCATTTGTCAGAGGATTAAAACCAATTCCATGATGAACAACGACATCGATTGTATCGCCACTTTCGGCCAGGCAAATATCTTTATCCCCTGCTTTTAAATAGCTTTTATTTAAAGAAGAGAACTTTACCTTACTAAGCGCAAAGGTAAAATTTGCGGGATAGGTACTTAAATTGTTTTGGTTACCGTTCAATGTTTGTAAAATAGCAACAATAGCATATCTATTGGCGTCGCTAATGTCATAGTAAGCACTTATTCTGAAAGTGTCCGGGGCAATGTTTGTGAGCTGGATGGATAAATTGAACTCCTGCTTGATGCAGTCAAAAGTTCCGGTTGAATCATAGACATTCATAATGTTTAGTTTTTAAGGTTAGAGTGTTTCAAAAATCGGAGTTTAAATTATAAAAAAAATCACCACTAGTGGGGATTTTCGTAATTTTTTTAAAAATATACTTTTAGGAATTTATGAATTTGACAATGAAGCCTAATTATTTTACCTAAAATTAAAAATAATGTATCTTTGGGATCAAATTGTTACAGAATGATTAGCACAGAAACCAAGACAAGATTAGAACATTATTTTCAGCCATTTCGACAAAACATTATTGGAATTGACCAGGAGTTTGAAACGCCTTTTGGAAAAAAGAAAATTATCTATACGGATTGGACTGCCAGCGGGAGATTGTACCGACCAATTGAAGAAAAATTAATGAATGAATTTGGTCCTTTTGTGGCCAACACACATACTGAAACCACCATTTCAGGAACAGCCATGACGATGGCATACCACGAAGCAAAGCATATTATAAAACGTCATGTGAATGCTAATGAAAATGATGTTTTAATCAATACAGGAACTGGAATGACAGGCGTTGTGAATAAGTTTCAACGTATTCTTGGACTTAAAGTGCCTGAAAATCTTAAAGAATTTATCGCCATTCCAAAGGAATTAAAACCAGTAGTTTTCATTTCGCATATGGAACATCATTCCAATCAAACTTCGTGGTTAGAAACGATTGCTGATGTTGTTATTCTTCCTGCCAACGAGGAAGGGTTATTTTGTCTTGAAGAATTTAAAAAATCACTCGAAAAATATAAAGACCGAAGTTTTAAAATAGCCTCAATTACTTCCTGTTCAAATGTTACTGGAATTAGAACTCCTTATCACGAAGTAGCCAAAATTATGCATCAGAATAATGGTGTTTGCTTTGTTGATTTTGCCTGCTCCGGACCTTATGTAGCTATTGATATGCATCCTGATGATGAGAGTTATTTAGATGCTATTTTCTTTTCACCACATAAGTTTTTGGGTGGACCAGGAACTTCGGGAGTTTTGATCTTCAATAAAAACTTATATCATAATAATGTTCCAGATTGCCCAGGTGGCGGAACTGTAAGCTGGACGAATCCTTGGGGTGAACACAAATATATCGACAACATTGAAGATAGAGAAGACGGCGGAACTCCAGGTTTTCTACAGGTTATAAAAACAGCTCTTGCGATTCAGTTGAAAGAACAAATGGGTGTAAAAAACATTCTTGACAGAGAACACGAAATCGTTGATTATATTTTTTCAAAATTGAACAACATTGACAATATTCATATTTTGGCCAATCAGCATCAGGAAAGGTTAGGAGTGATTTCTTTTTATATTGATGACCTGCATTTCAATTTGGGTGTAAAAATACTGAATGATAAATTCGGAATTCAAACACGTGGTGGATGCAGTTGTGCCGGAACATACGGACATTATCTTCTGCATGTTGACCAGGAAACATCACATGATTTGGTTTGCCAGATTACTTCAGGAGATTTGATTAAAAAACCAGGATGGATTAGAATGTCTATTCATCCAACAACAACTTCAGAAGAAATTCAAATGGTTTGCGAAAGCATTAAGGCATTGGCACAAAATCATCTGGAATGGTCAAAGGATTATCAATACGATTCGGTGACGAATGAATTTGCACACAATAAAGCATTGAATCAGGAAAAAGAAATGGTAAAAGGCTGGTTCAAATTCTAATCCCGATAGCTATCGGGAGCCAACTGCTACTGCCGACTGAACACTATTTCTTCTTGTGTTTCCATCGTTTGTGCGTCCATAAATAAAATTCCGGCGCCTCATGGATTTGCTTTTCTACTCTTCTTAAAAAATCTTCCGAGATTTCATAGTTAGGAACCTCTTTCGGATTGTCAGCCATAAGTTCAAACGTAGCTTCATAGTAACCACGCTTTACCTTTTTGTTTCTTAGAAAAATAACATTCATGTCAAAACGTTTTGCAAGCATTTCGGCACCAGTATGAACAGGCGTTTCGATGCCCATAAACGGCGCCCAATGATAAGCTTTACTCGCCTGAGGCGATTGATCACTGGCTAAACCATACACACTCATATGATTGGTTTTATAATTTCTTTCAATAGTTGGAATCGTTTCCCTTGTATTAAGAAGCGTTGCGTTGAACTTCGAACGAATGTCTTTTATTAATTTGTCAAAATACTTATTGTTGATTTTTTTATAAATTCCGAAACCCTCAAAAGTGATATGATAATTCATAGAAACCGCCCATTCATAAGAAGCATAATGAGCACAAAGCAAAGCAATGCTTTTTCCTTTTTTTTCTAAATCAAGATATAAATCCAAATTGGTAAACTTAAAACGCTTTTCCATTTCCTTGCGGGAAATATTCATTGTTTTAATCATTTCCAGAAACATATCGCACATATGGCTGTAGAATTTCCGCTCCACAGTTAGTCGTTCTTTCACCGTTAAATGAGGCAATGCCATGGCAATGTTTTCACGCACTACTTTTTTGCGATAGCCAAAAATGGTATATACCAAAAAGCAGACAAAATCAGAGAATATGTAAAGCAATCGAAATGGAAGTATTGAAATCAGCCAAATGATAGGGTAGACAAGAATATAAAGAATCAGCTGCATGTAGTGTAATTTTATGCAAATATAAAGTTTAAAGTTATTTTAATCGTTTCTATTTAACAATTGCTAAAAAGTATTATTATTTTTACACTGTACGAAGAATAAAAATATTTCAAATAATGGTCAACATTTTTTTATTAGCCTTAATAGCGGCTAATGTTCTTATAAGTATGAAGGGATTCAGTGACGAATCTTTTTTTAGAAAATACCAATTTCATGTCGGAAGCATTCGCGCGGGAGAACAATTACGGATGATTTCATCTGGTTTTCTACATGCTGATATTATACATTTGGCTTTCAATATGCTGACACTGTATTTCTTTGCACCTTATGTTTATGGCGGATTAGGAAACTTTTCCTTTCTGCTGATTTATTTCGCCAGCTTGACTTTTGGAAGTTTGCTAACCATGGTTTTTCACGGAAATGAATACAGTTATAGTGCTGTTGGAGCTTCGGGTGCGGTGATGGGAATTATATATTCTGCGATTTTATTATATCCCGATATGACTATCGGTATTTACGGCATTATACCGATGCCGGGTTATATTTTCGGAATCGTATATTTATTGTATTCTATCTACGGAATGAAGTCGAGAAGAGATAATATTGGGCATACAGCGCACTTTGGTGGTGCAATAGGTGGTTATGCGATTACGTTGTTAAAAGATCCGGCGCTTCTGCACGAAAATACTTTTATCGTTATTCTTTTAGCAGTGCCCATCATCATTCTTTTTGTCATGGCAAAAATGGGGAAACTATAACTGGCATAACTTTTGAAAAACAGAACAACAACCAATAAAAAAAATATTATGAAGAAAGCAGTTTTATTTATAGCAATCTTTTTTGCTATAGCAGCACAAGCACAAGAGCAAAGACCTCAGGTGCCACAAATTTCAGTTACAGGTGAAGGAAAAGTAAAAATAGTTCCGGACCAGGCAGTTGTCACCGTTGGTTTTCAGAATACTGGGAAAGATGCAAAAGAAGTAAAAAACCTGAATGATGAAGTAGTAGACAAAGTGATTAAGTTTTTAAAAAACAGCGGCATTCCGGCAACGGATTATAAAACCACTAACGTAAGCTTATACAAAAGCTATGATTACGACAAAAAGAAATATAATTTCCAGGCCAGTCAGTCATTAAGCATTACGCTAAAAGATTTAAAGAAGTATGATGAAATCATGATGGGATTGAATGATGCCGGTGTAAACAGTATTAGTGGAGTTGAATTCAAATCTTCTAAAATAGAAGAGTACGAAAGAGATGCGAGAAAAAAAGCGATTCTGGATGCAAAACAAAAAGCACAGGATTATGTTTCAGTTCTTGGTCAGAAAATCGGAAAAGCATTGTTGATTACGGATAACTCTCAAAGTTATATTCCACAGCCAATGTACAAAGGAAATATGATGGCGATGGCTGCCAGTGATGGTGCACAAAGAGAAACATTAGCTGTTGGCGAATTAGAAATAAATACAAACGTAAGCGTAACTTTTGCGTTAGAATAAAAAAACAAACATAATTTTAAACATAAAAACTCTTCGGGAAACTGGAGAGTTTTTTTTATGATTTGTATAATCTTTCTAAATTTTATCCTTTTAAAGATCATCGTATGGATATAAATGAATAACTTCGATGAAGATTTTCAAAAAGATATCCAGTTCGAATCAAAAATAAAATCCTTCTCGAACTTATATAATTATAACAGTTTTGGATATAAGAATAATAATAAAGATTGATGACCTTTTAAAAGGCAAACGAGCTGGTAATACGGAAGAGCTCTCGGCAAAGCTGGATATATCTGTCAGGTCAGTCTATAATTATATAACTTTTATGAAAGCAGAACTGAATGCTCCAATAATATATGACACCAATAGTAGGATTTACTTCTACGATAGAGAATGCGAGCTAAATTTCAAAGGATAGTTCAGGGTAACGACTTCATATAATTTATTCATATAAAAGCAATTTATATGAAAAAAACTTTAAAAATAATTACAGTTGCATTGTTTGGTTTATTGATTTCATGTAATTCAAAAACCAGGAAAAAAACTCTTGATAATACTGTTCCTAACATTTCACCAACTGCAGATTGTAACTTAAAAGACGGAAAATATTCCGCAACGATTCATTGCTACAAAACCGCAACGCATTATCCAAAAACACAGACTCTTGATGTTGATGTAAAAGATTGCGAAATAATAAAAATCTATTTGCCAAACAATAAATGCTTAGAAGCTAATCAGCTATTCAATGCGAGCATTGATGAAAATGGTATCGCAGTTATCGATGATGATGATGGCAGAACTTTTGAAGTGGCGATATATAAGAGTAGTTTAGCGCCTTGACTTTCTTCAAAATTATTTCAATAGAGAGGATTAACTTCGTTGATCCTGCAGAGCTACGCTTTCCACGACAGGATTAACTTCGTCCTCCTGAGTAAGGTTCCCTTACTCAAACAAAAAACCCAAAACATTTATAAAAGTAAACTTTTAACAGAAACAGGATTTTGCTACGCAACATCCTGCAGAGCTACGCTCTGAAAATACATCAAACAAAAAAACGCTCAAGTAAACTTGGCGTTTTTTCTTTTTGATGTATTTATTCGTGGGGAGAGCAGGATTCGAACCTGCGAAGTTCACACAGCAGATTTACAGTCTGCCCTCGTTGGCCGCTTGAGTATCTCCCCTTTCGCGGTTGCAAATATAAAAACACTTTTCAGCTTCACAAATAAAAAAATGACTAATTCTAAAACCTTTTTCCAACGTTTTGGTTATAAGTAAAATAAAAAAATCTCCCGAAGGAGATTTTTTCTATATAATGCTGAATCAGTATTATTTTATGCTTAAAAGCGCTTTGATTTTTGATTTCAATTCATCACCTCTTAAATCTACAGCAACAACTTTTCCTGAAAAATCCAACAAAAAGGTAGTTGGAATTTGAATCACTCCATATTGCAATGCAATTGGATCTTTCATTTCTTTCAGGTTGGAAACCTGCGTCCAGATTAATTTATCTTCAGCAATTGCATCTTTCCAATCTGCAGCATCTTCATCAAGAGAAACACTGATAATGTTCAATCCTTTATTGTGAAACTCATTGTAAATGGCTACAACATTTGGATTTTCCTGTCTGCAGGGTGAACACCAGGATGCCCAAAAATCAATTAAAGTGGCTTTCCCCAGGCTTTCTTTTAAAGAAACAACTTTACCGTTGGGTGTTGGCGCTTTAAAGTCGGGAGCAATGCTTCCTTCAGTAACTAGTTTGTTACTGCTGGTGCTGGTGGAGCTACTGGCGCTGGCTTTTTTTTTAATTCATCAAGATTTGTCTTAATGGCTTTACCTGGTTTTGTTTTTTTCAATGGTTCATCAAGTGAATTGTAAAGTCCATCAATATCATTTGCGTATTTAGGATTGTTGGACATCATTTGAATAATCAAAACGCTGATAAATGATTTTGGGTGCGCTTTTGGGTAACCGAAAGTGTAAGCTTCCATATTTTTTTGCGCCTCTTCCTGAATAGGAGCATATTCTGCATTTAGTCTTTTTGCAATTGCAGTATCTCTTGTTTTTTGTACTTCCTCTATAAGTGCTTTATTTTTAGCTTCAAATTCTTTTGATTTTTTTTGTGTCTTTTGGCTAATTTTATAAGACTCTTCATTGAATTTAGTAAACTCTTCATTGCTGTAAGTTCCGCCTACTTTAGATTTGAAAAGGCTGTCTTTGTCAACAGTAACTTGAATTTCTCCACCTTCAAGGACTAAAGGAACTCTGCCTTCCAGTTTATCAATATGAAGAAAATGGATTTCAGGTTCTGCAGTTTTTCCTTTGATTTCAAATTTTCCATCAACAATTTTTACAGTATCGACAGCTTGTGGTGGCATGCCCATTTGACCTTGTTTTTCTAAGAAAACTAAACCAGTTTTCATTCCTTTTACAGTTCCTGTAATTTCATATTCACCTTCACCTAAATTCTTGCATGAAAACAGAACTACGGCAACAGCTACTAAAAGAATTATTTTTTTCATTTTTTTGTTTTAAATTTTTTAACGAATGCAAATGTATCTAATTTGCTTATTTTATAATTAGTTATTTAACTTTTTTTTGATTTATTTTTTTGTTGATGGACACTCAAATTTTGTGCAATTCACAGTTGTTTGTTTGATGCCGCTCATTCCTTTTTCAACATTGATGAGATTGTGAATTCCTCTCGATTTTAATATGGATGCCATAATCACAGAGCGATAACCACCAGCGCAATGCAGGTAGAAATCAGCACCTTTTGGAACGCTTTGAAAGTTCTCATTAACGTTGTCCAAAGGAAGATTGATTGCATTTTCAACATGTTCTGCCTCATATTCTCCAGGCTTTCTTGCGTCAACAACGATGCTTTTTGAATTTAATTCGCCGGCAAATTCTTCAGGAGAAATAGAGTGGATGCTATCCGTTTCGAAACCTGCTTTTTCCCAGGCATCGATACCATCTTTCAGATAACCCAAAACATGGTCAAAACCAACACGTGATAATCTGGTGATAGTTTCTTCTTCTCTTCCTTCCGGAATGACAAGTAACAGTTTTTGGTTAACATCGCGCAGCATTGAACCAACCCAAGGCGCAAAATTCCCCTGAATGCCAATAAATATTGAATTCGGAATATGTGCTTTTACAAAATCATTTTCATGTCTGACATCCAAAACCACAATATCACCCTGATTGGCAACGGCTTCAAATTCTCTTGGTGAAAGTCCGATATTGCTTTTTTCAATAATGCTGTCCAAACTGTCGTATCCTTTGATATTCATCATCACATTTTGTGGAAAATATGCTGGTGGAAGGCCTAGACCGTCTAACAATTCTTTGGTAAATTCTTCTTTAGTCATATCAGAACGCAACGCATAATTCGTTCTTTTTTGGTTGCCCAAAGTATCGGTAGTTTCTTTACTCATATTTTTACCACAAGCACTTCCTGCACCATGACTTGGATACACTATCAAATCATCACCCAAAGGCATGATTTTGTTACGCAGCGAATCAAAAAGATAACCCGCCAATTTTTCCTGAGTTAAATCATCAGTCATGGCCTGAGCCAAATCGGGGCGACCAACATCACCAATAAATAAGGTGTCGCCAGTAATGATTCCGTGATGTTTCCCATTTTCATCAATAAGAAGATAGCAGGTGCTTTCCAATGTGTGTCCCGGAGTATGCATCGCTTTGACAGTATAATTGCCTACTTTGAATTCTTGGTTGTCGGTAGCGATTATAGCTTTAAATTCAGGATTTGCCGTAGGGCCATAAACAATTTCTCCGCCGCTTTTACGAGCCAAATCTAAATGTCCCGAAACGAAATCTGCATGAAAATGCGTTTCGAAAATGTATTTAATCTTGGCATTATCTTTCGTGGCTCTGTCCAAATAAGGTTGTACTTCGCGCAACGGATCAAAGATTGCGGCTTCGCCATTGCTTTCAAGATAATAAGCAGCCTGAGCAATGCATCCGGTATATATTTGTTCGATTTTCATATCAAAAAATTTTAAGCAAAATTAATGTATAGTGCAAAAGTAAGCAATGAATTTAGAATACTTTATGAAAAAACTCCTTATAGAGAATTAAGAGAGACATAAGTAAAACAAAAATACCGAAAATCTTTTTCAGATGTTTTTCATTAATAAACTGCTGAATATAAAGTCCGATAAAAATCCCAACAATAGAAATAGCAGTAAACACCAGCAGAAAATTCCAATCGATAACCGTGTTTTGGATATCACCGATAAAACCTATCAACGAATTAATCGTGATAATCAGCAATGAAGTTCCAATCGCTTTTTTCATTGGCAGTTTGGCAAATTTCAATAAAGCCGGAATAATCAAAAATCCGCCACCGGCACCAATCAATCCTATCAAAATACCAACAAAAAACAATTGGATAATCACAATTGCAAGCGATTTTTTTGTGTTATCTACAAGTTCATCTTCCTTGTTTTTCTTTAGCATTGAATACGCTGCCATAAACATAACAACAGCAAACAGCAGCATTAAAAAAGTCGCTTTTGATAATTTAAGCGAACCAAAATAAAACACCACATCAGGTATAGCCGGAAGAATAAATTTTCGGGTTAAATAGACACCAATCAACGAAGGAATGGCAAACTGCAATGCCGTTTTTGGAACTACGAGACCTTTTCGAAAGTTTTGAATTGTGCCGAAACCAGATGTTGTTCCAACGATAAATAAAGAATAAGCGGTAGCGATTATAGGATTATAACTTAGGATATAAACCAAAGTAGGAACCGTTAATATGGAACCGCCGCCACCGGTAATTCCCAGTATTACGCCAATAAGTAATGCGCCAAAATATCCTAAAACTTCCAAGCTTGTAAAATTAGTGATGTAAAAATAGTGTAATTGTATTAAAAATGCATTGTTGTTTTTTTAGAATTAGTTTATAAATCTGACATTTTTAAAGGTTTTTCCTTATTAAATCGCTTTTAACTCCTATTTATAGTTAATTCAGTTGGGTAATTATGTTTTTACTTTCTCTTATAAATATATTTGCTTACCACAATTTAAGAATGATGTTTAAAAAATTACTGCTCCTTTTGGCGCTTACTTCTTTTTCGGTAAGCAATGCCCAAATTGTTATTAACGAATTAGATGCAAATACTCCTTCTACAGATGTTAAGGAATTTATTGAGTTAAAAACACCCGCACCTTTTACGGCACTTGATGGTTATGTCCTGGTTCTCTTTAACGGAAGTTCATCAGGATTAACAGACATAAGTTATTATGCTGTCGATTTAGATGGTTTAATTACCGATGGTAACGGCAATATACTTTTGGCGAATGGACTTGTAAGTCCTTCGGGTTCTTTTACAATTCCAGACGGGATGGTCCAAAATGGTCCTGATGCAGCTGCAATTTACTTAGGGAATGCAGATGATTTTCCAATAAATACTCCGGCAACAACAACTAACTTAATCAATGCGTTAGTATATTCCAACAGTGCAACTACTACTGCAACAGCCTTGATGACTGCTTTAAATGTGACAGTAAGTTACAATGAAAATGCGAATGCGCATGCTGATACAGAATCCATCCAAAGAAAAGCTGATGGAACGTACGAAGTAAAAGCGCCAACTCCAAGAGTAAATAACGATGGTTCCGGAATTATTTATAACGGAATCACAACCACTTTTAGCCCGGCAACTACGATTTCCGAAGGACAAAGCATAACGATTACTTTCACAACAGACATTGCTGTGACTTCTGATTTGAATTTCTCGGTAGCACTAAATAATGCTTCGTTTAATTCATCTGATTTTACTGGAAATCTAAATATTACTATTCCATCAGGAACGTCGACAGCTTCGACAGTAATTCAACTTTTGAATGACGGTGTTAATGATGGTGACGAAGAAATGAAAGTTACCATTGGAACGGTGCCTTCTACTTATATCATACTCAATAATAACAATATCATTAGAGTTGTTGACATCAACTTTTTTACATTGCCTTTTGGTACGCCTGCAAATCCAACCTATGGAAATGTTTCAAGTACTGCGCCAGCAGGTTACTATGATTCATTGGAAGGAAAATCGGGTGCAACTTTAAAACAAGCCATTCAGGATATTATTGCCAATCCATCTGTAGTGCGTGCGCATACGTATGGCGATATTATAAACATATTAAAGACAGCCGATCAGAATCCTCTGAACAGCAATCAGGTTTGGTTAATCTATACGGAACAACCTCGTTCAAAAGCCGATTATCAAACAGGAAGCAGCATCATTGGAAAATGGAACAGAGAACACATTTATTGTCAGTCAAGAGGGAATTATGGCGATTTATATAATTTGCCTCCGGATGGAATCAATGTTTGGTCTGCAACAGGACCGGATGATATTGGCGCCGGACTTTCGGATGCCCATCATTTGAGAGCGGTTGATGGTCAGGAAAATTCTTCGAGAAACAACAGGAATTACGGTGTTGATTATAACGGACCAGTAGCTACGCCAACCACCACCTGGAAAGGTGATGTTGCCCGTGCGTGTTTCTATATGGCGGTTCGATACAACGGATTGAATGTTGTGAGTGGCAATCCGAATGAAAATATTATTGGACAAATTGGTGATTTAACTACGCTGTTGGCATGGAATCATTCTGACCCAAAAGATGATTTTGAAATGAACAGAAACAACTACATCTATACGTGGCAGGTAAACCGAAATCCATTTATTGATTATCCGGATTTAGTGGATTATGTTTTTGGAGCCAATGTTGGTCAGGCTTGGTTTGCGGCTTTGGCAACGAATACTTTTGATGTTACTAAAGTTGTGCTATATCCAAATCCTGCGAAAGATAATATTACCATTTCCGGCGTTACAACTGATGCTAAAATTGAAGTGTTTTCAACTCTTGGACAAAAAGTCTTTGAGCAAAATTTTGCAGGAGAAACAAGTCTGCATCTTAACCTTACTTCGGGAATTTATTTGGCAAAAATAACTGCGGATTCTAAAACGATAACAAAAAAACTTGTCATCGAATAAACTATTCTTTGGGCGCTTTCGTAATTTCCTGTATTTTATTCGAATTAATAGGCTTTGAAAAGTGACCTTTAATTTTAGGAAACGCTTTGGCTTTCTCTTTGTCTTCGTGAGAAATCGAAGAACTTACAATATAAATATCGGTTTTATCAATGTGCAGTTTGCTCATTTCTTTCAGGAAATCCCAACCATCCATAACGGGCATTTCCAAATCAAGAAGAATTATTTCGGGCAGGTTTTTATCCAAATCCAAAGCAAAATAATCTAAAGCTTCCTTACCATTTTTAAAAAACATAACGTCGTGTCCGGCTTTTGAATTGCCAATAATCTTATTTATCAAAAACTGATAAATAAGATCGTCGTCTATTATGCAGATTAATTTACTCATTTGAAATAGATTATAAATGTCGTTCCTTCACCCAGTTTGCTTTCGACTTTAATAGTTCCTCCCATGGCATCAATCTGATTTTTGACAAGGAATAATCCAATGCCTTTTGAATCAGGATTGTCATTGAATGTTTTGTACATGCCAAAAAGCTTTTCGCCATTTTTCTTTAAGTCGATGCCAATTCCATTATCCTGAATTTTCAATGATTTTGTTTCCTCATCAAATGAAATGATTATTTCAGGTTTTCTGTCTTTGTGACTATAGCGAATAGCATTTGAAATAAGGTTAAAAAGGATGCTTTCAAGATATGCCGTATTGTAATTGATTTCGATGGTTTTAGGGACCAGGTTCTGGATATTTGCTTGCTGTTTGGCAATTTGCTGGCTCAGGATTGTCTTTGTTTTTTCGATATACTTACAAAGATTCAGATGTTCGGTATTTAGAGTGATATTTGTCCGTATGCTGACAACTTCATTTAAGTTGGACATGGTTTCATTAAGCGAATCAGAAACTTTCTTCAATAAATCAATCATTTCATCGCGTTCTTCCTTGGTTTCAGCGTCTTCCAGGAAATCAGAAATAGTCTGAATATTACTGGTGTGCGATCTAAGATTATGAGAAACGATATAGGAGAAATTCAACAGTCGTTTATTTTGGTCTGAAACCAATTCGAATGATTGTTTCAACTCTTCTTCGGCACGTTTTTTATCAGTGATGTCTTCAATGATGGCAATATTGCTTGCTTTCTCATCCGATTTCCATAGTTTGGAAACAATCAGATTTACCCAAATTGTTCTGCCCGATTTATGGAGATACCTTTTCTCTAAAGCAAATTCCTGAACGCTGCCATCTTTGAGTTTATTCATGCAATTGATATTTTCTTCTAAATCATCAGGATGCGTAATCTTCTGGAAATTGTAATTGGTCAGTTCTTCTTCATCATAACCAACAATTCTGCAAAACTCGCTGTTTACAGCAATAAAATCTCCTTTTTCACTGTCAACTTTAGCAATTCCCAAAGGTGCCTGTTCGAATAGGATTCTGAATTCTGTTTCGCTGTCGTATATTTTTTTGGCCTGCTGATAAACCTTTTTTTGCAGCTTGGCTGGTTTTTTCATAATTGAAACCACCCAAAGCGCACAGATTAGAGAAAACAAAAAGCCCAAAATGCCCGAAGTGAAGATTTGGTAAAATGCGCCGTTTTTTTCACGTGCTATTAAATAGAGTTTCCAATCTCCATCCGGAATGGTAACTGTTTGGAAATACTGATTTGAAAATTCTTTTTTGTTAGCCAGAAAAAACTCTTCCTTATTGGTAGCCGGATTAACTTTTGAAAACTGAAAATAATACTTCGAATCATCGATTGATTCAATCCCGGAAGCCTTTATTAAAGTTTCTAATTTGATGATTACTGCGGAGAATCCCCAGAACTTATTTTCTTTAAAAACAGGCAGCCTTCCAACCACGCCAATTCCGCCCTGCTTTAATTCAAGTGGCCCGGCAAAATAGATTAGTTTTGACTGAATGGATTTCAGTGCTTCCTGTCTTACTTTCGGGCTGTGCAATATGTCATATCCAATTGCCGATTTATTCACTTCCTTCGGATAGACATATCTGATAACACCGTTAGGAACAAGTTGTACAGCATCAATCGATGGATTAGAATCGAGCAACTGAGCTGCAATTTTATCAAAATTCTCAGGTTCACCTTTATCATTTACAGTCATTGCAACCGTAAGGGTAGTGGCATAACTGTTTTTAAGAATCTGCTCAAAATTTTGTCGCACCACATTAAGGATGTTCGACATTTCACGATGCTGATTTTCTTTAACAGCATCACATTTTGATTTAACAAAAAAGCACACAAATACAAACACCAAAAGAAAAACTAAAGCTCCGGAAGTATTAGGTCTCGTTAAAAACCATTTTGAAAGTTTTGTCCAATTTCTCTTGAAACTCATCTAAAGTTGGGTTGTGTTTTTTAATAAATGAAATAAAGTTATTAAAGTTACAGAAAATACCAGCAAGGAATGAAGTATTTTTCTATTTTCCGATACAGAAGTTCGCAAAAATATTACCCAAAAGTTCATCATTAGTAACTTCACCGGTGATTTCACCAAAGTAATACAACGCTTGTTTGATATCGATTGCCATTAAATCGGAAGACAGGTTTGACTGCAGGCCAAACTTCACTTTTTGGATTTCTTCCAATGCTTTTAAAAGTGAATCATAATGCCGCGTGTTGGTCACAATCGTTTCATTATTACGCAAAGCACCTGTATTTACGAACGACAATAGTTGGTTTTTCAAATCTTCGATACCAGATTTTTGTTTGGCTGAAAGTAAAGTCAGATTAGAGATGGCAGATTGCAGATTATCAGCATCTGATTTAGATAATAAATCGGCTTTGTTGCCAAGAATGATTAATGGTTTTAAAGGAAACTGATTTTTTATTTTTTCAATTTCAGAAATATTTGTTTTTAAACTGCCGTCTGCTTTCTGCAAACTGCTGTCTAATAAATAAATAACCACCTGTGCCTGTTCAATTTTTTCAAATGTTTTTTTGATGCCGATGCTTTCGACTATATCTTTTGTTTCGCGAATTCCGGCTGTGTCAATAAATCTAAAACCAATGCCTCCGATAACCAATTCATCTTCAATCGTATCACGCGTCGTTCCGGCAATTTCAGAAACTATGGCTCTTTCTTCATTTAATAAAGCATTCAGCAAAGTTGATTTCCCAACATTTGGTTCACCTACAATCGCTACCGGAATTCCATTTTTGATGACATTTCCAACAGCAAACGAATCGATTAAACGTTTTAAAACAAATTCTATTCGCGTTAGCAATTCATTAAACTGAGTTCTATCGGCAAACTCTACATCTTCTTCTGCAAAGTCTAATTCGAGTTCGATAAGCGAAGCAAAATTCAGAAGCTCTTCTCTTAGTTTGGCTATCTCATTTGAGAAACCGCCACGCATTTGCTGCATCGCAATTTGATGGCTCGCTTCATTATCAGAAGAAATCAAATCGGCAACTGCTTCGGCTTGTGACAAATCCAGTTTTCCGTTTAAAAATGCTCTTAATGTGAATTCACCAGCCTGCGCCATTCGGCAGCCTTTTCGCAATAACAATTGAATAATCTGTTGCTGTATATAGGTAGAACCGTGACAGGATATTTCAACAACATCTTCGCCGGTATAGGAATGCGGATTTTTGAATATCGAAAGCAACACCTGGTCAAATACTTTTTCATCATCAACTATATGGCCAAGATGAATCGTATGTGTTTTTTGTTGTGATACAGATTTCCCTGAAACTGATTGGAAAACTTGTTCTGCAATAGTCAAAGCTTCGTTACCCGAAAGCCGGATAACAGCAATGGCACCAGCACCCGAAGGTGACGCTAAGGCAACAATAGTTTCTTGTGAAATCATTTCTGGAATTTTTGTCAAAGATAGTAAAACACAACGTGAGTTAGGATGATTTCGATTTATCGAAATTACTCCTTAATATAGTACTGATTATTAATGGTTTTTTTTAGAGGCTTTGGAGCTTTGTATATATGGTAAAAAATGCTCTGTATTTTTATGAAATTATCGATTTCTTACAAGTTTATAAGTAAATACTACATTTTTTTTTGTTGTAATAATTAATTATATCGATAAAGTGTTAAAAAAACCGATTAAATGCTTTTTAACCATTGAATAACAATTAGTTAATATCTTTTTCTTGTAATTAGTTTTTTTAGTATTAAGTTTGAGGCTGTAAAAAAATTAATTAGTTATGAAAAGAACCTCTACTATTTTGAGATCGACCGAGTTTTTAGCCGCTATGTTTAGCCTAAACTCAATTAAAAAAACTAAAACATTACTAGCATTATTTGCCTTCTTTTTGATAGGAAGTAATGTGAGTTTTGGACAGACATATTTTGATATGTCTTCTGCGAATTATTCACAAGCGTTTACCGGATTTTCAACAGCTTATCCGACAAACATGAATGGTCTTGCTGTAAACACTGGTAGTTACCCTACTGCAACAACGGTTTCAGCAGCATCCAACGGTACTCTAGGAACGGTGGGCTCGAGTTCAGCTGTAGGTTATGATTCCGCCAGTTCAACCAAACTAGTTTTACTAACAAGTGGAGCAACAGATAACACTGGAGCTGTAGCTTGTGATTTAAATCTTAATTTCTCAGGAAGAACTGCAGGAACCCTTAGTTTCGATTATTCTTTAGTCTTCAATACATCAGTAACGGTGGGTCGTGCATCTTCCTTACTTGTATACGCTTCCGCAGATGGAGGGACAAACTGGACTACTTTGACAGGACCATACACTGTTTATAATACAACTGGTAATTCTACGGCAAACGTAGCCGTTAGCAGTATTGCTTTGCCATCAAGTTTTAATGGTGCGGCTAACTGTAAGTTACGATTCTATGAATATAATGGCGGTACTGTAATTGGAAGTCCTAGTGGAAGCCGTCCAAGAATAGGTGTAGATAACATTGCTGTTACTTCAACTTCTGCTGGAACAACTGCTCCAACTTTAACTGCAGCGGCAGGTGCTACTGTTGATGCTCCTTTTGATGTTACCTTTACAGATGCCGGAGGTTGGGCTGCTGCCATTACCGGTGTTACGGTAGGAGGAACAGCATTAACTGCGGGCTATACTGTAGGTTCAAATAAAATTACATTCACTCCTTCTGCTTCTGTGCCAGCCGGTTTATTGCAATCAAGTGGTACAAAAACAATATCAGTTTCTGCCGCAACTTTTTCGCCTTCAAGTGTTTCACAGGTGATAGGCGTGGGAGCTGCAAATAAATTAGCGATGAATACCCAACCAGCGGCTCCGGCAACAAATGGAGCTGTGTTGGCAACACAACCTAAAGTTAATATTGTCGATCAATATGGAAATACAACTGCAAGTACGGCTTCTATTACTGCTGCTGTAGGTGCGGGGACATGGACTTTAGGAGGTACAACTAGTGTAGCTGCCGTTGCCGGTCTTACAACTTATAGCGGTTTAACTGCAACAAGTGCAGCTTCTGTAACTGGTGCAACTATAGCTTTTACCAGTTCTGGTTTAACAGGAGTAACTTCGGGAACATTCAATATTCCGTCACCACCACCAGTTAACGATTTGTGTGCCAACGCTACAGTGCTTACTGTTAATGGAGGAACTTCTGGAGGAACTATGGTTCTTTCTACTAATACAGCTAACAGTTTAACTTATGCTTCTAGTAATAATGATGTTTGGTTTAAGTTTACCCCACTTGCAACAGGAAGCCATACAATATCGCTTACTTTTACCCTGGCTACAAACAGAGATATGGATTTTGATGTCTTTGCCGGTGCTTCGTGTCCTACGTCCGGGGCAGCAGTAACAGGTTATACAGCACATGGTGCCGCTTCTGTTACAACAGAAACGGTAACAAATACATTTACCTTTGGTACTACTTATTATATAAGAGCAATTGATTTTGGATCAAATAACGGTGGTGCTTTCAATATTGGCATTACAGGCCCGGTTGCTGCTACTATAACAGGAACTGCAACAGCAACGGCGTTTACAACAACTTATGGTACTGCTTCAACTCAACAAAGTTTTGCGGTATCAGGAACTGGTTTAAGTGCTAACCTGATAGCAACTGCACCAACAGGTTTTGAGGTTTCTTCTGATGGAACAACTTATGGTACAACAGCTACTTTCACACAAACTAGTGGAAGCGCAAGTGGTACATTAAGAATTCGTTTGAAAGCTAACGCTGCTGTGACAGGTTCTTATAATTCACAAAATATAGTTTTGAGTTCAACAGGTGCTACTTCTGCAAATATTACAACTGCAGCTTCAGGTAATACCGTTACGGCGAAAGCTTTAACAGTTACTGCTGACAATAGAACAAAAGCATATAATACGGTATTAACTTTAGGTACTTTAGCATTTAGTACAAATGGTTTGGCAAATAGCGAAACTGTTGGTGGTGTTACATTAAGCGCTGGTGGAGCTGCTTCTACAGCTTCAACTCCAGTAGGAACTTATCCTATTGTTGCAAGTGCTGCTACCGGAGGTACTTTTACAGCAAGTAATTATACGATTACTTATGTAGATGGCGTATTGACAATAACACAAGCGAGTCAAACTATAACTGCATTAACTACACCGTTAACAAAAGTTTACGGAGATGGTACATATAGTATAGCAACAACTTCTACTTCAGGACTTGCCGTAGCGTATGGAAGTTCAGATTCATCTATTGCATCTGTTGCATCAGACGGAACAGTTACGATTCATTTACCTGGTGGGCCAGTTACACTAACGGCTTCACAAGCAGGTGATTCAAATTATACTGCAGCAACTAATGTTACACAAGTGCTTACAGTTAATCCTAAAAATTTAACAATTACCGGAGTTTCTGCAGTTAGCAAAAATTATGATGGAAATGCAGATGCTACTTTAACAGGTACTCCTTCGTTAGTAGGAATTGTAGGTTCAGATGTTGTTTCAGTAACTGGAACAGCTACTGCTACTTTCAATGATGCTACTGTTGGTACTAATAAACCAGTAACAGTTTTAGGATACACATTAAATGGTGCCAATGCATCTTATTATACATTAACTCAGCCAACTTTAAGTGCTGATATTATTGCTACGACACCAACTATTTTTACAACTGGTACTTTGTCAGCAGTTACTACAGTTTATGGAACTGCCAGTTCAGCAACAACTTTTAGCGTAAGCGCTCAATCACTTACTGAAGGTGTGCTTATCACAGCTCCTGCCGGATTCCAGGTTTCATCTGATGATAGCACTTATGCTGGTTCTGTAACGGTTGGAACAACCGGAAATTTAGCAAGTACAACAATTTATGTTCGTTTAGCAGCAACAACTGCTGTAGGAACTTATTCCGGAGATGTAACTTTGACCAGTAGTGGTGCGGTAAGTAAAACGGTAGCTACGGTTAGTAGTTCTGTTTCACAAAAACCATTAACAATTACAGGACTTACAGGTGTTGATAAAACATACGATGGTTCGGCTACAGCTACAGTAACAGGAACAGCTTCTTTAGTAGGAGTTGTAGGTTCAGATGATGTTTCATTATCAGGAACACCTTCTTACTCTTTTGCAGATGCTAATGCTTCTGCTATAGCCAAACCAATTACGGTATTAGGATATACTTTAAATGGTACTGCAGCTGGTAATTATTCGGTTTCACAACCAACAGGTTTAACAGCTTTCATCAATAAAGCCAATCAAACGATTGCTGCAATTTCAGCATCTGAAACAAGAACTTTTGGTGACCCTACTTATAGTGTGGCTACAACTGCAACTTCAGGTTTGACTGTAACTTATTTGAGTTCAAATACTGCTTTTGCTACAGTATCAACTAATGGTACAGTTACAATTGTTGGAGCAGGTTCAACAACAATTACAGCTTCTCAGGCAGGAAATGGAAATTATAATCCTGCTGCTGATGTTACTCAGGCTTTAACAATCAATAAAGCAAGTCAATCGCTTACTGCTTTGACTACACCGGTAAATAAAACTTTTGGAGATGCGGCATATAGTGCGTCTTCAACTGCAAGTTCAGGTTTAATAGTTTCTTATTCAAGTGATACTCCGGCTGTTGCTACAGTAGCTTCTAATGGTTTAGTTACTATAGTTGGTGTTGGTTCAGCAATCATTACTGCTTCACAAGGTGGAAATGCTAATTATGATGCAGCGACAAGTGTAACACAACAGTTGAATGTGGCTCAGGCTTCTCAAACAATAACGTTTGGTGCGCTTGCTAATAAAACGACTTCAGATGCAGCATTCAATTTAACAGCTACAGCTTCATCTGGTTTAACAGTTTCTTATGCAAGTTCTAATCCTGCAGTAGCAACTGTAAGTGGAAATACTGTTACCATTGTTGGTGCAGGAACTACTACAATTACAGCTTCTCAGGCAGGTAATACAAATTATAGTGCGGCTACAAGTGTAAATCAAACTTTAACAGTACTTGCTGTTATTTCTAAATGGACTTTTGATGGAATTACTGTAAGTGGTAGTGCTTCTGCATCACCTAACATTACAGCTGGTAGTGCAGTAGCGGATTTAGGATTGCAAACTACGGGTAGTTTGTTCAGTGCAGTTCATGCTAGTTCTGCTACTCCATGGACAACACCTTCAGGAAATGCAACAGCAAAATCTATAACAGCTTCAAACTGGGCTATTGGTGATTACTGGCAGTTTAAAGTTAATTCGAGTAATTATCACAGCTTAGGGCTGACTTTTGATACTACAGGAAGTAATACAGGTCCTAATGCGTTTAAAGTTCAATACAGTACAAATGGAACTTCTTTTACAGATTTACCAAGTGGAGGTTATTCAATTACTAATGACTCTTGGAGTGCTACAGGTAGCCCAAAAGCGGTTTCTGTTAGAACTTTTGATTTGAGCGCATTAACAACTTTGGCTAATAAATCGGCTATTTATATCAGACTTGTTGGTAATAGTACTACTGCTATTAGTGGAACTTTTGGTTCAGGTGGTACAAACAGAGTCGATGGCTTTACAGTTACAGGTACACCATGTGATGGTGCAGCGGCTACAGTTACTGCAGGTGGTGCTACAACTTTCTGCCAAGGCGGAAGTGTAACATTAACTGCTAGTGCAGGAGCAAGTTACTTATGGTCAAATGGCGAAACTACACAAGCTATTTCAGCTACAGCTACAGGAAGCTATTCAGTTACTGTAACAAGTGCTAATGGTTGTTCAGCGGTTTCTTCTGCTACAGCGGTAACAGTTAATCAGCCAACTTCTTCAAGCGAAACAGTTAGTGCATGTGATACTTACACATGGTCAGTAAATGGAACTACTTATACATCAAGTGGAACTTATACTTCAGTAGGTACGAATGCTGCAGGTTGTACAGATACTAAAACTTTAGTATTGACTATCAACACTACTTCAGATCACGTTGTTCCGGTTACAGCTTGTGACACTTATACATGGTCAGTAAACGGAGCTACTTATACAACATCAGGAATCTACACCGGAACTACAACAAATTGTGTAACCGAAAAATTAGACCTGACTATTACGCCAAGCTCTACAACAGAGTATACGCAATCAGCTTGTGATTCTTATACCTGGTCTCTAAACGGACAGACATATACAGCTAGCGGTAATTATAATTTTGTTACCGGATGCCATACAGATGTGTTGCATTTAACTATTACACCAAGTTCAATTAACACAACTACTGTTTCGGTTTGTGATACTTATACCTGGTCAGTAAATGGACAAACTTATACAGCCTCAGGATTGTATACTGGAACTACAGCGAATTGTGTAACTCAGAAATTAGACTTGACTATTACGCCAAGTTCTACAACAGAATATACACAATCAGCTTGTGATTCATATACATGGTTTGGAACACCTTATACAACAAGTGGTGATTATACTCATGTAGTTGGATGTCATACAGATATTTTACATTTAACAGTTACACCGAGTTCAACAAATACAACTGAAGTAGAGGCTTGTGATAGCTATACTTGGGATGTTACCGGTTTAACTTATACAGATTCTGATGAGTATACAGCAACAGTTGGATGTGTAACAGAAACTTTATTGTTAACAATCAACAACAGTTCTTCAAACTCAGAATCAGCAACAGCTTGTGACACTTATACATGGCCGGTAAATGATGTGACTTATACTGAAAGTGGAACTTATACATCAACGAGTACTAATGCATCAGGATGTCCACATACAGAAACTTTGGTTTTAACTATTACACCAA
>NZ_JBDSMB010000001.1:0-1964 GCF_039916025.1 Flavobacterium sp. | reverse complement strand
CATCGCTCTTTTACCTGTAAGGTCACAAACTCTTGACATTATGCTTATCTTTTATCGTTATTCAATTCGAGGGTGCAAACTTAAGAAAAATATATCATTGAAACAAAAATATTATTGCAGATTTTTTTCTTTTTTTTTATTTACTTTTTATCGGTAGAAAAGAATATCTTTTTTGAACAAATTTATTAACATTCAAATCTTAGCTAAAGGTATTTTTTAAAATTGCTGCCTGCAGTATTTCAAGTGCTTTATTTGCCGTTCTATTTATCACTTTTTCACGTGGTTGACCAAAATTAAACTTTTCTACTATAACTTCATTTGGCGTAGCCACAGCAATAAAAACATCTCCTACTTCAGCTTCTCCTTCTTCCTTATTGGGACCGGCATTTCCAGTCGTGGCAATGGCATAATCTGTCGTCATTAGCTTTTGAATGCTGAGTGCCATTGCTTTAGCTACTTCTGCACTCACTACTTTATGATTTTTAATGAATTCGGCAGAAATTCCAAGCAACTCTGTTTTAATTTCTTTTGAATAGGCCACTACGCTTCCTTTGAAATAATTTGAAGCACCAGCAACTGAAGTAAACATCTGGGCAATTTTTCCTCCTGTGCAGCTTTCGGCTGTGGAAATTGTCTTTCCCTGCTGTTTTAATAATCTACCAATAACAACCTCGATTGTTTCATCTTCATCAAAACCAACGATGATGTCGCCAATAATTTTACTCAGCGTTTGTACATTTTCTTCGATGGCATTTTTGAGTGTTTCCTGATTTTCACCACGTGCAGTCAGTCGCAGACGCAAGCGTCCATAACTTGGTAAGTACGCCAGCTTAATAAACTCAGGCAAGTTATTTTCCCATTTTTCTATGCGATTAGCCACCATACTTTCTCCCTGACCATAGGTTAGAATGGTTTTGTGAATAATGTAGGGTCGTTTGTATTCCTTGACAACTTTGGGAATGATTTCGTTGTCTACCAAATATTTCATTTCGTTTGGAACGCCCGGCAATGAAATATAAACGGTATTCTCCTTCTTCATCCACATTCCGGGTGCAGTGCCTGCTTTGTTGAAAAGCACTTCACATTTGGATGGTACCAATGCCTGATCTATATTAACCTGTAATAATGGAGTTTTTGTCCCTGTAAACTTGTGGAATAAATCTTCTATGTGCGTTAGGACTTCTGGATTGCTGACCAAAACATCATCAAAGTATTCGCAGAAAGTATGTTTGGTAATATCATCTTTTGTTGGTCCGAGACCGCCAGTTATAATAACCAAATCGACTTTGTTTTGCAGTGCCGAAAATGTGTTTAGAATGTGTTGCCTGTCATCGGAAATGGAAAGCATTTCGGTAGTCTGAACGCCAATTTTATCCAATGCTTTGGCAATATAACCCGAGTTGGTATCGACAATTTGCCCGATTAGAATTTCGTCGCCAATGGTAACTATGGTTGCCTTCATTTTTGATTTAGGATTTAGGAATAGGGATTTAGGATTTTAATATGGAATCCTTACTAGCCCCGATTGTAGTGACACGAAGTATAACGAAAAGCGGGAATTGCCATCACTGATAATTCCCGAACCATTCGCTTCTTATTTTATAATTCGAAATCTTTTTTGATTTCTTTAACCGCTTTTTCAACCTGACTTTGAATACTATCAAAAGTATCAACGATTTCTTTGCGCTTGCCTTCTACTTTTGTCCAGGCTTCCACTTGCAGGATTTCTTCAAATGCCACTGTCATTCCCATTAAATCCAAGCTTGGTTTTATTTTGTGAGCATAACTGTACGCTAATTTGTGGTCTTTTGTTTTGATACCTAAATCAATTTGCTTGAGGTCTTCAGGAACTTCTGTGACAAACAGCGTGATGATTTGCATTACGAATTCAGGGTCATTGTCTGAAAGAGCGTAAACTTTTGAGAGGTTGTAATTTATTGCCATTATTTAATATGTAATCTTAG